>NZ_CP004078.1:385000-660000 GCF_000612505.1 Paenibacillus sabinae T27 | reverse complement strand
AGTCACTCTAGAGTGCCCAGCTTCACCTGCTGGCAACTAAAGTCAAGGGTTGCGCTCGTTGCGGGACTTAACCCAACATCTCACGACACGAGCTGACGACAACCATGCACCACCTGTCTCCTCTGTCCCGAAGGAAAGGACTATCTCTAGTCCGGTCAGAGGGATGTCAAGACCTGGTAAGGTTCTTCGCGTTGCTTCGAATTAAACCACATACTCCACTGCTTGTGCGGGTCCCCGTCAATTCCTTTGAGTTTCAGTCTTGCGACCGTACTCCCCAGGCGGAGTGCTTACTGTGTTAACTTCGGCACCAAGGGTATCGAAACCCCTAACACCTAGCACTCATCGTTTACGGCGTGGACTACCAGGGTATCTAATCCTGTTTGCTCCCCACGCTTTCGCGCCTCAGCGTCAGTTACAGCCCAGAAAGTCGCCTTCGCCACTGGTGTTCCTCCACATCTCTACGCATTTCACCGCTACACGTGGAATTCCACTTTCCTCTTCTGCACTCAAGCTGCCCAGTTTCCAGTGCGACCACAGGTTGAGCCCATGGTTTAAACACCAGACTTAAACAGCCGCCTGCGCGCGCTTTACGCCCAATAATTCCGGACAACGCTTGCCCCCTACGTATTACCGCGGCTGCTGGCACGTAGTTAGCCGGGGCTTTCTTCTCAGGTACCGTCACTCTCTTAGCAGTTACTCTTAAGAGACGTTCTTCCCTGGCAACAGAGCTTTACGATCCGAAAACCTTCATCACTCACGCGGCGTTGCTCCGTCAGGCTTTCGCCCATTGCGGAAGATTCCCTACTGCTGCCTCCCGTAGGAGTCTGGGCCGTGTCTCAGTCCCAGTGTGGCCGTTCACCCTCTCAGGTCGGCTACGCATCGTCGCCTTGGTGAGCCGTTACCCCACCAACTAGCTAATGCGCCGCAGGCCCATCCCCTGGTGACAGATTGCTCCGCCTTTCCGCCTTCCGGTATGCACCAGAAGGTCTTATCCGGTATTAGCTACCGTTTCCGGTAGTTATCCCAGTCCAAGGGGCAGGTTGCCTACGTGTTACTCACCCGTCCGCCGCTAAGTTAATCAGGAGCAAGCTCCATCATAACTCCGCTCGACTTGCATGTATTAGGCACGCCGCCAGCGTTCGTCCTGAGCCAGGATCAAACTCTCCAAAAAGGTAGAGCCGATAGCTCAATCAAACAAACTGACGAGAATTTCTTCTCATTTAATACTCACTCGTTGTTCAGTTTTCAAAGATCAAACTTCTTTGCCGCCGTTCAACTTTTCGTTAGCAGCAACTTTTATAATATATCATGTACTCTTCAGAAACGCAAGCTTTTTTTAAAAAGTTTTTTTCAAGTTATCTTTAAACGCTTGTGCCTCCCAAGAGCGACTCACCTATAATACCTCTTCTCATTGAATATGGCAACCCCGAAATCACAAAAAAAAACAATCCACTTATTGGTTAAGCGGATTGTTTGTGCTTAGTAATACTTCACGGCCGTATATTTACTTGCGCTTTTAATCAGGGGAGCCGTCTTGCCGCTCTTGCCCAAGCCCGCATCAACTGTTGTATCGATAGTGACCCACTTGCCTCCGATGAGGACTTCGTTCCAGGCATGGTACTCAGCTACATAGCTGCTATTGCCCATGACCAGCTTGGCCGGTACATCCACACTCCGAAGCATGGCGGCGAAAAGGGAGGCGTAGTCATAGCAAATTCCTTTTTTGGAGGCAAGCGTATTGTCGATACTCGGCACATAATCATTGGCTACATTAGCGGCCAAAGCGTAATCATATTTAATATTGGAGACGATATAGTTGTAGATGGCGGTTACCTTTTCTTTGTCCGTGGCAGCGTTCTGAGTCAATTGTTTCGCTTTTTGTACCGCTTTGTCCGAGGGACTCCAATTCACATTCTGCACGGAGCTCAAATATACAGCGTTGGGGTCGCTTAGCGAGAGGTCGACCGAGTCGGAATACACCACTTTATATTTATTGCCGCTGGTGTTCTCAAGGATGGAGATGCGATAGGTACCGTTGCCTTGTTGAAGAGGGAAAGATTCATTAGGCTCCGATGCGAACAGGTTGTAGGTATAGCTGCTGCCGTTCTTGGTGATCATCAGTTTGGTGCGCTTGTTCTGCGGAACGTTATATTGAATGCCGACAACACCTTGGCTTAACTCCGAAGCATCCAGCCATTCGGACCCGCTGCTCGCAGCGGCTGCCGGAGTCGCTTCGGCGGAGGCGGCGACGATTAATAAAGCGAGGATCACCGCATACAACTTCTTCATGGATAAAACTCCTTTCGGTAGCTGGCTGCCATCCTGGCGGGAAGGCCCTGTAGCTTTGCGTCCCTGCCTTTCGGCAGGTTTGCCTTTGTCACACAAGCTTTATCTTTATTATTTTTGGAATAAATACCATAATTTATATTAAAACTCAAACAAAAAAGCCTCTTCATTCGGCAGCTGGCTGCCATCCTGACGGGAAGGCCCTGTAGCTTTGCGTCCCTACCTTTCGGGAGGTTTGCCATTTATCGTGTTTAGCTTTTCTACATATATTTTACCATATCAATATCAAATAACAATAGAATAATAGGAAGATATACCTGCTCCATCCGCCTCTTTTAACATTTTTCCGCTACAGTCACGGAAGTTTTGCGTGGACAATAAGCCGATGGGTCGGGTTGATCAGCGGATCGCAGGTAATCAGCGTCAAGATCCGGTCTTTTTTATTGCCCTCCAGCACGGAAATGTCTGTCGGATCAACGATCTGAATATCATAAACGATATAATTATAGACTTTCCCTCTGGTCTTAACGGTGATCGTATCTCCGATCTTCACTTCGTTCAGACGGTTAAACAGTCTGCCTTTGGTATGAGCGCGGTGAGCAGCAATGGCCGCATTGCCTACTTCTCCGAGCGGAGCGGTCTCGGTCAGATGCACGGCTGAATGCCTCATATTCGCTTTGGTGGCTCCTTCAAGCACGGGAAGCTTGGCATCAATCGTATCGATCTCAATCAGTCCGATCGCTTGCTCGCCGGCGTCCGAAGCCCCATTATTATCCGCAGATTCAGATTCTTCGCCCAATACCGATTCATCCGCAAGCAGCTGCGTCACTTTGGCGTATTTGAGCCGCAAGTCGGGATCGACAGAGGTCTGAGCCGTATTCGTTCCTTGTTCAAAGTTCCGTTCCGCTTCCTCCAGCAGCTTCTGCTGCTGCCAGTCTTCGAACCATTCGCTGGCCTTCGGATACAGGAGCAGCAGAACGCCCGCAATAATAATGATATAGGACAGCTTGCGCAAGTTATCTCACCTCTAACGTTGGTCCGCATCCCCTCCGGAGACCGCCTCGCCCGAAACGGACAGGGGCTGCTTCGGGTTCACGAACACCCATTTTCTGCTGCCGACAAAATTGATGATGACCGTAACAAAGGTAACCAGTACCTTCGATACCAGCTCCTTCAGTCCCAGCCGGTCGATTAGCAAGCTCATCAGCAGCAAAGATATACCCAGCACAACCAAATTCAAAACAATAAACCTCATCAGCTGCTTATAATCGAACCCGTCCTCTTTGGACCGCTTCCGGTCCTTGAACGTTATATTGCTGTTTAAAATAAAGCTGTTGGCCGTTCCCGCCCCATAAGAGATGATCTGGCCCACGACATAGTACAGTCCGAGCGAATTCAGCAGCGCGAACACGGCCATATCGACGAGCGTATTCAGCAGACCGACAATATTAAATTTAACGAACTGGATGATTTCGCCGCGCATATTTTTGTTATTCATGAGGCACGCCCTTCCGCGTAAGTCCAGCTTCCTCGCGAAGGAGCTCAGCTTCCTCTTCTTTCAGGCTGGTATAGCCCACGGTCCGGCGGACAATATACAGCGGCCGATCCTTCGATTCGTCGTAAATCCGGCCGATGTATTCCCCGATTACCCCGAGAATCATAAGTACAATCCCGTTAAACAGCAGATTCACCCCTACAATGGAGGCCCAGCCGGGCACGGTGCGGGAGGTGAACCATTTTTGCATCAAGACGAAGAACAGAAAGATAAAACTGGAAAAAGAGAGCGAAAATCCGAGATAAGATGCGATTTTGAGCGGTTTGTGCGAAAAGGACGTGATGCCGTCGAGCGCAAACCGGATCATTTTTTTGAGAGGATACTTCGTTTCCCCGGCAAAACGCTCTTCGCGAACGTACTCCACCATCGTCTGACGGAAGCCGACCCAGCTGACAAGACCTCTGACATAGCGGTTCTTCTCCTTCAGCTCGCGCAGCACATCGCACACCTTGCGGTCAATCAGGCGGAAGTCGCCCGTATCGGTCGGGATATCCACGCTGGTCATGCTACTGAGCAGGCGGTAAAAGAGCTTGGCGGTCATTTTTTTGAAAAAGGTCTCGCCGTGGCGCTTCAGCCGTTTGGCATACACCACCTCATACCCCTGCTTCCATTTGGCAATTAGCTCCAGGATGACCTCCGGCGGGTCCTGAAGATCCGCGTCGATCACGACGACTGCTTCGCCCCGGGCATAGTCCATACCGGCGGTAATCGCGATCTGATGGCCGAAATTCCGCGAAAAATCAATAAGCTTCACATGCTCGTCCCGGACTGCAATCTCCCGGATCATCTCGGCTGAGCGGTCCCGGCTTCCGTCGTTCACGAAAATCAGTTCGTACGCATCTCCGGAACGGTCCATGACTTCTTTCAGGCGCTCATACGTATGGGAGATGACTTCTTCCTCATTATACATCGGGACGATCACGCTGTATCTGGCTTTCATTTCTTTTCCTCCTAAGTTGTGGACAGGTCTGACTCTAGAAGACCCAAGTCGGGAACCAGCGCAGGACGCCCGTCACATAATCTCCGCTAACCTGCAGCCCCGACAGGACGGGATAGAACATCACGAAGAGCAGCGCCGCTCCCGCGACAAACACATAACGAATAACTCTGGACCGCGATTCCGGGAAGTATCCGTCCGACAGCTTCAGCACATAGACCAGCGCCAGAATCAGGAACGGCACCATGGCGAAATAATGGTAAAGGAACGTCTCGCGCGGAACGAGCATCCAGGGAACATACTGGGAAAAATAACCGATCCAAATGACGTACTGCTGCTTCTCCCGGCGCTTCAGCGTTAGCCAGAGCACAGCGAGAATGGCAAACACACCGGTCCACCAGATCAGCGGATTGCCCATTGTCACAATGCTGCTCACCTGTCCTGCCGGCAGGCCTTCCCCGCCGCTGAAAAACCATACCGGCCGCTTCATGAAGGGCCACTGCCACCACTGGGAAGAGAACGGATGGGTAGCCACAAGCTGGCTGTGGTAATCATACATGTCCTTTTGCGCTTGAATGAGTCCTTTGAACGTATAGCCTTCCGGTGTGACGGACAGAACGGGAATAAACGACAGACTGTAAATCACGGCCGGTATCACGACAAAAAAGACAAGGCAGCATGCCAGCGTGATGATCGTTCTGCTCCAGAACGTTCGTTCAGCCTCCCGGCAGGCGGAGGACATTTCCGCGTCTCCGCCCTTTCCGGCGGCAAGCAGGCGCCGGGCGGCCCGGTACTGCCGGAACCGGTCAAATAGCGATATGCCAAGCATTATCGCCAGACCCGCCCCTCCATAAAGGACAATCCATTTGGAGGCGACGCCGATGCCGAAGAACAGTCCGGACCAAAAGAGCGGCCACAGCGTCTTGCGCAGCGGATCACGGTAGAAATTCATAACGGTATAACGCTGCATGAAATAGAACATCAGCATGATGAAGAAGACGCCGTACACATCAATGGTGGCGATCCGGGTCTGCGTGAAATGCATAAAGTCCAGCGCGAACAGCCCTGCCGCAAGCGCCGCGTAGCGCGTCCGCCCGAACAGCCGCAGCGCCATCATATAAATGACAGGCAGCATGGCGATTCCAAACACCGTACCGACGATCCGCCAGCCGAACGGATTGACGCCAAACAGAGTCATGCCGACGGAAATCAGCAGCTTGCCGAGCGGCGGATGCGTGTTCTCATAAGGAACGATGCCATGGGCATACTCATAAGCGGTTCGGGCATGATAAATCTCATCAAAATAGGTGCTGTTCATAAAGCCCGAGTTCGCCGGAATGAGCTGCCGTTCGTCGAACAGGTTAGCCGGCTCGCCTTTTTTGGGAGTTCCTCCCGTATCCGGCGACACATCGGCAACGGCCAGCGGCGACGCGTTGCCTTGCTCATAAAAGGCCATCTCATGCAGGTAGAAGCCCGGGCTATTCACATAGACCCGGACATAACGCGCGGTGGCGTTAAGCTCCTGGCTTTTCCAGATAAAGACGTTGCCGACGTCCTCCTTAATCTTGACGGGTCCGGACCAGGTACCAGGCGTGTCGCCAAACTCCAGCGTAAATTCGCCCGTGCCCACGCCGCCGAATATTCTTACCTTATCCAGCTGCTTCGCGGCTCCCAAATCCACATAGAAGCTTTCACCGGCGGCTGAAGGCGCCCAGACCGTCTGCGGCGAAGAGGACGAGCCGAGATTGACCAGAGACAGCGCGCCATAGAGCAAGGTAATGCCCCCCATCCACAGCCAGTCCTTTCGCACCAGCCTCGGGAATACGCCTCCCGGGCGGCCATGACTTGAAGGACGGAGCTCTCCGGCGAGCGCCAGGTCGGCTTCACGAAGCTGCCGGTCCGTATACGGAAGAGCAAACGGGAGGATTTTTCCCCTAAAGTAAATATCCCACCCGATGTACAGCATGAAGAGCAGCAGCCCGATGTTGGCGATTGATGTGACCAGAACAATGCCGTCCGAGCCCGGATTCTGCCCGGCATTCAGATGCAGCAGCACATAGGCCACATTGACGTACTGGGTCAAGCTCAGACCGAAGAACAGCATCAGCAGCCTCCGGTCCTTGGTCTCCATAAAAACGAATAAACTTAGGATAAGCGCCGGGAACATGTACCGTTCATGCATTTTGGTCCCGACGACAAACATGACCACAATCAGAACCAGACCGATAAAGAAGGACTTGGACAGATCCTTCTTATCTTTGCGGAACGAGTAGACCCCGGCCAAAAGCACGGCGGCGATAATTGCGATATTGCCCCAGGCGCGGAAAGGGATTCCAAGCCATAACCGGTCGATTGGCGCCCAGCTCGGAGCGATAAGCATATAGAGATTAAAAGCGTTGACGGTCGAGTAAGGGTAGGAAGACAGCGTGCTTTTGTAAAGATCAATCAGTCCGCCGAGCCCCCCGTTGTCCCAAAAGAACGGCAAGGTGATCAGGGCAAATGCGGCCAGCCCGTACACTGCACCCTTTAGCAGCTCCTTCCAGGCGCGGTAGTGCAGGAACGCAAACAGCAGCACCGGCGTAAAAATAAGCGCCTGCGGCTTCACCGCCGTGGCGACCGCGAACCAGAGCGCGGAAACGGCCAGCCGTTTATCCGAGACGGCGTTAATGCTGAGCAGCAGGAACAGTACGAAAAAGGCATCCGCCTGCCCCCACACCGCCGAATCCGTAAGTACGGCCGGGTTAAACAAATACAGCGCCGCAAGACCGAGCGCAATCCCGCTCGTAAGCTTCTTGCTTCCGATCCGGTAAATGAACCATCCGGCCGCAATATCCGATAGAATCGCCGGCAGCTTGAACAGCAGCATCTCTCCGGGAGAATCCGGGCTCAGGCCGAGTCCGCCCTGTATGACATGCAGAAGATACAATATATAAAGATACCCTGGAGGATAATCCGCAAACAGGCCTTTCTGGTAAAAGCGTCCCGGGCCTACCTCGGCGAGCCGCTGCCCCCAGAACATAAAGGTCTTCATGTCGTTCATATAGCCCTGCGAAGTCCAGCCGAGCCACAGGCGCAGCAGGAAAGCCGCGGCAAGAACCAAACCCAGCCATAGGCCAAAGTTGCAATTCTCTCTTCGGAGCAGGCGGCGGCTGCGAAGCGCAGTCCGGTACACCCACGCGAACAGGCAGGCGAACAGCGCGGAGAAGAGCAAAATATCCTTGGATGAAATTTTAACCGGCTTTCCCGCCGTACCCGCCGAAGACGAACCGGGATCAAGCGAGAGTACCGAAGCCCCGGCCGGGGCGGAGCTCAGCTCTTCCACGGACAAATCATCGAAGTACGCTTTGCCGGTGGCCAAATTGCCGTACCCGCCGAGGGCGGCGCCGATGCCCATTTCTTTTTGATCCGGGCCCGTCTTGCCCACGAACGTGAGTTGCTGCCAGCCTCCGCCGGTATCCTTGGTGCTTGGATATCCCCCGCCTACGCCGACGACGAAGATATTGGCTCCGATTCCCTCCGCTCCCGCGTTCACCATTTTCACCCAACCGGATATCCGGTAATGGGTGTCCGGCTTGACGGCAACGGTCTGAATCCATTTGGCATGATTCGGCTGCATATTCTCTACAGCGGCTGCGAAGCTGCCGGAATGGACATCTGCAGATTCCACGGAAAGCAGGCTTGCCTGGTCGCCCTGAACCCACACGTCCTTATTCCAGGAAGCGGGCGCATTCGAAGCCGACTCCTCAAAGCCGGAATTTTGCAAAAGATTCCCTTCCGCAAACATTGTTCCCGCAGGCAAGGCAAGCATACACAGCAGAAGCATAAACATCAATTTTGCGGCATTTGGCCACTTCTTCATCCTTGTAACCACCTTCGTATAATCGTCCGAATCTATGTATGTGAGTGTGCTTTATTTTTCCCTCATTTCAATATAATCGAATTGCCATGTGAATTAAAGTCCGGTCTGACTTCCGAAAATACGGTGAATTACGCGCTATATATAAGAAGAAAAGGCTTCGCCGTCCTCTGAAAGAGGAAGGCATCCGTTTCTCGTAAAAATATCAGGTTAAGGATAAGCGCGAAGCTTATACTTTCTGATATTTCAAGAAGAAGCGCCTGACGGCGTCTTTCAAGACGCAAGTACGTTTCTCGTAGAAATAAGAAATGGCCCCTTCCGTTTAGGAAGGAGCCGCATAGGAACCGCCCGGTTTAGCCCTGGCTGCCGATCAGCAAGTAACGAAGGACCACCAGAATGGCCAGCAGCCACATCATCCAGTGGATATCGTATTTCTTTTTGCCTGCAAGGTTAGCTACAAACGCCAGGATCACGTAAGTAACGATACCGAAAGAAATGCCGTTCGCGATGTTGTAGGTAAAAGGCATAATCGCGAGGGTCAGGAACGACGGAATGGCGATAACCATATCGTTAAAATCAATCCGGCGGATGGACTGCGCCATCAGCACGCCGACAATGATCAGGGCCGCCGCCGTGGCGGAGCCGGGAATCAAAGCGGCTACCGGCGCCAGGAACAGGGCAAGCAGGAAGCACACGCCTGTCGTGACGGCGGTAAGTCCCGTACGTCCGCCTTCGGCCACGCCCGCCGCGCTCTCGATGTAAGCCGTTGTGGTCGATGTGCCCAGCATGGCGCCGCCGGCGACCGCAGCCGCGTCTACGAGCATCGCTTTGCCGACGCGTTTTTTACCCGTCTCAGGGTTGTCCATAATTCCCGCGCGCTGCGCCGTTCCGACGAGCGTGCCGAAGGTGTCGAACAGTTCGACGAAGGTGAAGGTGGCAATCGCCGAAATAATGCCGGTATGCAGAATGCCGTTCCAGTCAAACGCCAGGAAGTTCAGCTGCGTGAAATCCGGAACCCATGGCGTAGACGGATTGGACAGGGTGGCAAAATCGACTGCGCCCATCAGCAT
Organism: Paenibacillus sabinae T27; assembly: GCF_000612505.1. Taxonomy (NCBI): domain Bacteria; kingdom Bacillati; phylum Bacillota; class Bacilli; order Caryophanales; family Paenibacillaceae; genus Paenibacillus; species Paenibacillus sabinae. The sequence continues at coordinate 650,296 of NZ_CP004078.1, read as the reverse complement.
GCCGATTACTGTAGTGCCGAGAATACCAAACAGAATCGCGCCTTTGACCTCCAGCACCATCAGAATGCCGATCAGTACAAGACCGATGAGGGCCAGCTGAACATTGGTGTTATTAAGGCTTCCAAGATGAAAGACCGTTTCGAAGTACAGCACATCGGTAAACGTATTGGCCGGAATCGCATTGCCCGCCTCTACGCCGATCGTCATAATTCCGCTGTTCTTCAGGCCGATAATCGTGATGAAGAGTCCGATGCCAACCGTGATCGCATGCTTGAGACTGTCCGGAATCGCATCAAGCAGAATCTGGCGTACCCGGGTGATGGTCAGCAGAATGAAGATCAGACCAGAGATGAAGACAGCCGTCAAGCCCATTTGCCAGGTAAACGGATGGGCCGACGTCGCCGAGGACAGGACAACCGATGCGAAATACGCGTTAAGACCCATGCCGGGCGCAAGCGCAACCGGGAAGTTAATGAACAGCCCCATGGCGATGGTGAAAATGCCAGCGGCCAGCGCGGTCGCCAAAAATACCGAATACCAGCCCATATCGATACGACCGAAGGCGGTCAATGTGCCGGGATTCACCGACAAAATATACGCCATTGCCATAAAAGTGGTCAGACCGGCCATAATTTCAGTGCGTACCGAAGTGCCGTTCTCTTTGAGTTTGAAAAAGCGTTCCAAAATGTTCTCCCCCTGTTGTAATTGTTTGAAGCAGCAGCAAAAAAGCCGGCACCCTCGCGGACGCCGGCTTGAAAAAGAGCTTCCCGTAGCCGCCGCGGAACGGGCCGCAGCTTCAAACCGGGACAGCTTTCTTATTTTCGTAGCCAGGCCATTACGGTGACCTCGTAGAAACTCCCGGGCCAATTCCCGGGATTATACGAATATCCTGTTGCTAATGCTTTCTCATTTTAGGCGTATGTGACATGGCTTGTCAATGCTAAAAACGAACAATCCCCGTCATGTTCTTGTCATTGTTCGTTATTATGACAAGTTTTGCCGCAGTCCTAATTTACGAGAACGAATTGCATTGGTTGACGCGATCCGGCGCGTGCTATAACACTAATCATTCAATCCCTTTCCGCCCAGAATTTTCTGCATATATTTTTCAACCCTTGACACTCGCGTTTTGGATTGTTTGGGTTCAGAGAAATAAAGAATGTATGCTCTTTGCCGTCCCGGCGTCAATGCTTCAAAAGCCGTTTTCAAGTCAGGGATTTCATCGAGTTTATTTTGAAATTCTTCAGGAATGTTGAATTCGGTATGCTTTTTAAAATTCACTTCCAGACCGGCCTTCTCGACTTCAATGGCTTCATAAATATAGGCTTTCAAGATGGTTTCCATCTCGGCTATTTCTCGAAAATTGGTGAACCGAATCTGACGCGCCGCCTGCACATTCTCCGTTTGTTGAATTAGAATCCCATGGGTATCCTTTAACAAGGCGCCTTTGTGAAACAGTAGTGCACAATACTCTTTAAATCCATGTATTAGAACGATGTTTTTTTTCTCAAACGTGTAGCAGGGATGCATCCACTTAAAATCTTCGGTCAGCTCACAGTCAAGAATGATCATTCGCAATTTCTCAAATTCTTCCTGCCACTTTTTAGCTTTACTTAAAAATTCATCAACCTTAGGATTCATTCTGCTATTGGTCATCAAAGAACACTCCTTTTCATCATTCCATCTCAGTATGTCATAAAAAAATTACCCTCTTCTATTGCTCAAAATAACGCAATAAAAGAGAGTAATTTTTGCAGCAGGCCTATTCCCACTCAATGGTAGCCGGCGGCTTGGAGGTAATGTCGTAGACGACGCGGTTGACGTTCTCGACTTCGTTGACAATCCGCACGGAGATCTTCTCTAGCACATCCCACGGAATGCGGGCCCAGTCGGCGGTCATGCCGTCGATGGACGTTACGGCGCGGATGCCTACCGTATAGGAGTAGGTCCGGGCGTCGCCCATGACTCCTACGCTCTTCATGTTCGGCAGCGCGGTGAAGTACTGCCAGATTTCGCTCTCAAGACCCGCCTTGGCGATTTCCTCGCGCAGGATGTAGTCCGAATCACGGACAATCGTCAGCTTGTCCTCCGTAACCTCGCCCAGCACGCGGATAGCGAGGCCCGGTCCCGGGAACGGCTGGCGCCATACGATGGCATGCGGCAGGCCAAGCTCCTCGCCAACCTTCCGCACCTCGTCCTTGAACAGCGTGTTCAGCGGCTCGATCAGGCTGAACTTCATGTCCTCCGGCAGTCCGCCGACATTATGATGCGACTTGATCGTCTGCGCCGTGGCGGTTCCGCTCTCCACGATGTCCGTGTACAGCGTACCCTGGGCAAGGAAATCAAAATCGCCGAGCTTGGCCGATTCCTCGTCGAAGCAGTAGATAAATTCGTTGCCGATAATCTTGCGCTTCTGTTCGGGATCGTCTACGCCGGTTAACTTGCCGAGGAAACGATCACGGGCGTCAATCTTGACAACGTGAATATCGAATTTGCCGACGAACGTCTCCATTACGCTCTCGGCTTCGCCTTTACGGAGCAGACCGTGGTCGATGAACATACAGGTCAGTTGGTCGCCGATGGCGCGGTGAATCAGCATCGCGACAACGGAAGAATCGACGCCGCCGCTCAGGGCGCACAGCACCTTCTTGTCGCCAACCTTCGCGCGGATATCTTGAATGGCATCCTCGATAAAGGATTCCATCGTCCAGTTGCCATCGCAGCCGCAAACTTCATACAGGAAATTCTTAATCATCTCGTTGCCGTTCACGGAGTGGCGCACTTCCGGGTGGAACTGTACCGCATACAGCTTCCGTCCTTCGTGGCTCATTGCCGCGATCGGCGCGCTTTCGGTACCGGCATCCAGCTTGAAGCCTTCCGGAAGCAGGGACACGTGGTCGCCGTGACTCATCCATACGGTCTGGCTTCCTTCAAGACCTTTGACCAGCGTCGCTCCGGCTTCGAAAGTCAGATCCGCCTTGCCGTATTCCCGCTTGGATGCTCGCTCGACCTTGCCGCTTAGCTGATGAGCCATCAGCTGCATGCCGTAGCAGATCCCAAAAATCGGCAGTCCGAGATCATAAATGGCCGGGTCCACATGCGGAGCGTCCTCGGCGTAAACGCTCATCGGGCCGCCGGAGAATACGATACCTTTGGGCGAGAGTTCCTTGATCCGGTCGACTGGCGTATTATATGGCAGAAGTTCGCTGTATACGCCCAAATCCCGAATTCTGCGCGCGATCAATTGGTTGTACTGTCCTCCGAAATCGAGAACAACAATAATTTCATTTGGCTTGTTCATTACTTGCCTCCCTTGATTGTTGGATTCATTATACGAGAACGGAATTCGCACCGTCAAGGAAAGGCGGACAGGCTGCGAAGTAATCGCTTACGGATTCTTCTGACGATAAGAGTTCACAGAAGGAGAATGTCTTTCTCAATCGAAAAATACAGCTTCGGCTGACTTGTATATTGAAGTCAATGATTGAAGTCAATGATTGAAGTCAACCATTTCGTGAGCGCTTCTCCCCCGGGGTATATGAATTCGAGATGGACTCGAAGTCAGGTTAGTTGTGATTTATAGTTCTGCCTCTTACAAAACCTACTATAGTGCATGTTTTTCCAGCGAATGCGTATGCCAGCAGGGAAATTCCTACAATTATGCAGGAATTTCGAGGCTGTACCGGCTGCATATGAGGCTGAACGGGTAAAAAACTGTACTTTAGCACGAATATTATTCAGTGGCGACTTCCAGACGCCAAAAGATGTACAATCGCAGGTTATCTGCAAAAAGCAAGAGGTGGGCTTCCAGGCACCCGCCTCTTAGCTCAAATAGAAAGCGATCCGCAGACAATCGCGCATGAATGCTCTTGCGCTCCAGTGAGCCGGCGTCCCCGGTCCTCCGCCAGCCTTCGAAGACTGGCGAAGGGCCGGGAATACCGCCGGAATGACGGAGCCGCCGGCTAAGCGGCGGATGCGCTGCGGGAGGCTGCGCTCAGGGCCGGAGCCCGGTAAGCAGTCGCCAGCCGGGGCGGAGTCCGGCCCGGAACCGCCGGGCTGATGCCGCCCATACGGAGCGGCCCTGCGCAGATCAGGGCCTCCCGCACCACCGTACGCCAGCGCTTCCCACTGGCGGACGAACCGCCGGACGGCTGCGCGCAGTCCGGCATCTTCTATGGGCAGGGACGCGGCATACTCCCTGCCCGTCGCCCCCGGCGGGGGCGGGCCGTAGCGCGCGGCCAGCACCCGCCAAGACAGGGAGGCGGCCAGCAGCAGCCGCTCCCTGCCCGCGCTGCTGTGCCCGAGACGCAGCAGCGCCAGGCTCCACCGCCAGCGCCACGCGGCGGCGGCAAGCAGCGCCGCCGCAGCCGCGGGCGGCGCAGGCGGGCCGCCCCCGGGCAGCGCGGGGGCGGGCAGCGTTCCCGCGCCGGCTGCGGCGGGCGCGGGGGGCTCCGGCGGCGCGGGCGCAGCCGCCGCGGCGACGGGCGGCAGCGCGGCGCCCGCTGCCGAGGCCGGCGTCGGGTCGAAGGGGACCCAGCCCGCGCCGGGGAAATACACCTCGACCCAGGCGTGGGCGTCGCCCTCGGTTACGGCATATCGCGCCGGGCCGCCTCCCGCGAGCCTCCGGCCCGGCGCGTAGCCCTGGACGAAGCGGGCCGGAATGCCTTCGCTTCGCAGCAGGACGGTCATGGCGGAGGCGAAGTGGACGCAGTAGCCCTTCTTCTCCGCAAACAGAAAATCGTCGACAAAGTCGGAGCCCGTCGGGGGCACGCGCGTGTCCAGCGTATACGGATACGCGTTCTGCAAATAGTCGCGGACGGCCAATGCCGCGTCATACCGGCTGCCGGCCGAAGCCGTCAGGCTGGCGGCCAGCTTCTTAACCCGCTGTGGAAGGGTTGACGGCAGCTCAAGATCCTTCGCCCGGACGTCCGGAGGGTCGCTCCCCGCCAGCTTCCGAAGAACCTCGGGATCGCTCTCGGGAAGCCGGGATTCGACCATATATTCCGTCACTTTGGAGGAGCCCGCCAGATCGGGGAGGGCAAAGCTGTCCCTTTCCCCTCCCGTCAACATATAGCCGAGCCGGCTGCCGTCAAGCTGCCGGACGTCCGAGACGGACAGCACCCGGCCCGCTCCGAATACGGGAATGCCGCCCGCGGACGGTGCCGCGAAGCGGAACCGCTGGCGCAGCATCGGCCGGTCAGAGCCTGCGGCTTCCTTGGCGGAAAGTGCGGTCAGGCTGAGCGGCAAGCTCAGGCTCCCGCTCCGGGACCAGCGGCGCCCGTCGTAGCGGTCCAGGCTCTCTCCGCGCCAATAGGCGGACTGGGGGCTCTCCACCGTGAAGACCGGAGCGCCGCTTCGCGTAAGCGGACCGCCAAGCTCGCCGCCAGTGCCATAACCGGCCGTCCCGGTGATCTCCGCCGCGCGGCTGCGCAGTCCCTCCGCCGCCCAGGCTTGCAGCCGCTGGGCGGCCGACTGGAGCGGCTCAATCCGGCCCGGCTGCCCACCCGTCGCCGCCGTCCCGGCCCAGGCGGCGAGTGTCAGACCCGCCGCCAACACGAAAGCGGCGGCGGCCCAGCGGCGAAACGGAATCCATGCAGCGCCGCCGGCTTTGTCCAAGAGGCGCGGCAGCCCGCTCATCCCCTGCATCCAAGCGATAAGCGCTGCGGAAAGCATGATGTCTGCAGACGTATCTCGCCCGAGCCCCTTGTCGAGGATCAGCAAATAGACCAGCGTCACGGATGTGAAGAGCATCGTGCTCCCCCTGAACAGCGCCAGATGCTGCACGGACGAGACAAGCAGGCTCCAGCCGGTCAGCAGCAGAAGCAGCCGGCTCTCGGCGCTTATTTCATGAATTTGGCCGGACAGCAGAAGCACGGCGTCCTTCCCGATACCCGGGAAATATTCGACCGGCCAGGCCGTACCCGTAAGCCCCGAGCATAAATAGAACCAGGACAGCGCAAAAATGGCGAACCGGACCGGAATGATCCGCCAGGACGGTACACGCAGCATCCCGGCGGCGAGCAGCGCCGCAGCCATCAGCGCCAGTACGTCCAGCAGTCTTTCCGTCTCCGTCCCAAGGTTCATCCGGTACAGCGGATGCAGCCAGTCCGCAAACAACCCGAACAGGGACAGGGAGAACAGCGTGCGATAGGTGAGTGACGTTTCGGCTGAAGCGCAACCGGCTCCGCCTGCCTCATGGGAAGAGACACCGGCGGCCCGAACCCCCGATTCCTTGCGACCCGACTGCCAAAGCGGGGCACTGTACAGCGGTGCCCGGTCAGGTACGCTTTGGGGGCTTCCTCCGTCCAAGCGGTACCACTCCGGTCTATCCATCCCGGACAGCGGAAGGCTGTTAGTAACAGGCAGCTTAACGAGCCGACGGTTTGCGGACTTCTCCATCCGTGCTCCCCTCCCCGCTTGATCCGGCCGGCGGGACAGGCTCCAGGCAGTACAGGCCGGCTCCCTGACGGCCCAGGCTGCCGCAGATCGTCGCGGCGGGTGCGGGTCCTGACGCTTCGCTTCCGCCAAGGCCGGGCAACGGCTCCGGCGATGCGTGACCTCCGCCCTGCCCGGGTTCATACAAGGCGGTGATCTTGTCGCTCAGGACCGGAGCGGAATCGGAAACATGCACCCCCGCTTCGGCAGAAGGGCGCCGCTGCCCGGGGCCGGGAGCCGGATTCCGCTTTTCCGGAGCCTTCCTGTCCCATACATAATACAGATCCACCTTGATCCCCTGAGTGAGCAGCCGGGAGATGGTCAGCGCCGCTTCCCGGTCGGGACTGCCTGTGATCACCGCAACGCGCATGCCGGGAATCCATTGCCGGGAAGCGTCTTCGAGCAGTCTGGACAGCGTGCGGGTTCCGTCCGCCGCGATCTCCGACAGGGTATCGAGCACCCGTCCCGGGATGACGCCCAGTCCATCGTATCTGGCCATCCCTTCCGGCCAGCCCCCGGTGAACAATTGGGTGTAGGCGCCCGCGCGTTCCGCGCTAAGCAGCAGACCCAAGGCCGCCGAAACGGCCCGTTCGAAGGGCGGTTCCCACGGCGCGGAATGTCCCCTTGGAGGAAGCGACTCCCACGGTATTTCATAGGAGCTTGGGCAGTTGTCCAGGACGACGCAGAGCATGCGCCCTTTCTCCCTTTCGGGAACGCGGCTTTGGAGGAAGCCGCGGCGGGCCGTATTTTTCCAATGCACCCGGCTCATCGGATCGCCCGGCTGATAGTTACGGATATCAAATCCTTCATCCGGTCTTTGGCGCCCTCGGCTTGGAACTTGGTCCGGCAGCCACCCGGCTCCTTCCTCAGACTGCCTCTTTCCGAGGTAAAGCGGCGACGGCAGCACTTTGAACGAATGACCGGCCTCGGTGGCGGTTGTCCCGGTGAACCAGCCCGGAAGATCGCCCCAGCTGACGCGGCAGCAGAGCAGCTGCTGACGGCCTCTCGTCAGCCCTTCCAGACGGTACGTGTACTGAAATTCGCGCCGGAATCCGGGGAACAGCAGCAGGCGGTGATCCCCGCAGGTCCAGCGCTCTTCTATCATCAGCCAGGGAATCGGCAGACGGGAGCGAAAGCTGAGGCTGACGGCTACCAGCACGCCGTTCCCCGCCGTCGGCTGCGAAGAAGAAAGCGTATGGGCCAGCTCAATCTTTCTTGGACCAAGCGTCTGCAGCAGCAGCCCGCCGAGCATGACGAGCCCGATGAATATTAGAAGGAACAAGAGGGCGGAGCCGCCAAGCGATCCGTACAGTCCGGCGACAATGCCCGCTGCGGCCAGCGCGCGCGCCCATTGGCCGGGCAGACTTATATTCGGAGAAGTGGGAGGAAGACCGGTCTGGCGAATGGATTTCATGGAGTGCATTCTCCTTCCTTATCAAGGGTTTTCTATTATTCTTCCCATGAAAAGGAGCAGACAGACCTTGCATAATGCGGCATCCCGTTGTCACTGATTCAGGATGCCTTCAACGTCCGTGCTTCCGGTTCGTTTGCCACTCCGAGCAACGGGTGTCCCGTGGCCTCCAGCAAATCCCGCAGCGGCAGCCAGATGGCGCCGCCATCAAGCACAACCCCCGAAGAGATCGCTTCCTGCTCCGGTCCGGCGCCGGTCAGAGTGAGCCTGCCACTGGCCGTGTCTGCCGTTATTTTCCGTCCGTTCAGCTCGGCCTGGCCGCTATGGGTGCCGGCAGACCAGCTTACCCGGCCGCCAAACCGCTCGACCACGGAACGAAGCGGGACGATATACCGCCCGTCCTCAACGCGGTATTCCCCGGGCTGAAGGGAGGCTTGCAGCATGCCGGCTTCCACTACGAGTTTTTTTCCGGAAGCAAACAAGGCTGCGTTGGGGAGGACATTGGCTTCGATCCATGCTTCGGCCGGCTTGATTCTTCCCTTGCCGCTCTTGCCCGGATGCGCCTTGAACTGAACCGGCTCCGCCGCTGCGTCCAGTGTCTTGAAGACATACCCCGCCGCTTTATACCGCTTGATGATATCAGGCAGCGCCTTTGCGCTTTGCTCATGCCCCGCGCCGTCATGCAGCAGCAGAATAACCTTGGAGGCCTTCGTATCCGGTATGGAGTTCTTCGTAATTTCCGAGGCGGGCACTCCCCGCCGCTTCGAATCGCCGCTGTCCACCGTCCAGTCCGTCACCCGGTAGCCCGCTTGCTTCATCAGTTGGAAGTAGGTATCATCAAAATGACCAAACGTTCCGCCTGGAGCGCGCACAAGCTGCGGCCGGGTCCCGGTGATGAGGCGGATGGTTTCCTCCGTTTTTTTAATTTGGCTCCAGAACCGGGTAAAGCCGCTGTATAACTCTTTATAGTTATGATCGTAGGTATGATTTCCGATAGAGCTGCCCTGTTCCCGGATTGCGTTAATCCATTCGGGATGCGTTTCCGCCTCGTTTCCCAGCACGAAAAAAGTTGCTTTTACCCGTTCCCGATTCAATATCTCAAGCACCTTGGGGGTAACGGCGCTGGGTCCGTCGTCAAACGTCAGGTAGACTGTTTTGGGCCGGGCGCCTGTCCTAACCGCCGCCGCAGCGGCCTTTACCGGATGCCCGGAAGCTGCGGAGATGCGGGAAACCGCTGACCACTGTGAATGAGAGGGGAGCGCCAGGCGTACGTCCGGCGACGACCCCGCGCCGCCTCCGATTGGCAAGCCTGAGATGGCCTGTCCCTTCGGCGCCCCGGTCGACGCCGGGGCTTGAGAGGAATCAGACAGCGGGCCTCCCTTGTCTATGGCGCCTCCCCCGCCGTCTGCGTCATGAAGTCCTGCGGATTCTTTTCCAAATGGATTGAGCCCCGCTTCACGGTAAATCAGGGCTGCCGCGAGGACCGCGGCGGCCAGCACGAGCCGGACAGCCGTACGGCGGCTGATTCCGCGCTTTTTCCAAGCCATATTCTCGACCTCCAGCATTCTATTGGCTACCTAAGCCTTGTGCTGGATTATATGAGGACAAGCCGCAAAATAGACATGCTCCTTCAGGGGGCAGACCGGCGTCCGCAGTCCATTGTTTTGGAGAGTGACATCAATTATGGAAATGCTGAAATGGATACAGGAATTATTCGCGCAGTATGGATACAGTGTGCTGTTCTTCGGGCTGCTGCTGGAGTTTATCGCTTTGCCCTTTCCGGGGGAAACAACGATGGCCTTTGCGGGCTATCTCTCTTATACGGGGCGGCTTGACTTCATCCTGCTCATTATCGTCGCCTTCTTTGGAACGACCGTGGGGATGACTATTACCTATTTCATCGGTGTAAAAGCCGGTCTGCCGTTCATCCAGCGATACGGCCGGTGGTTCCTCTTCTCGCCCGCCAAGCTTGAGAAAACGCAGCGCTGGTTCGAGCGGTACGGCAGCATTTTGATTTCGATTGGTTATTTTATCCCCGGGGTACGCCATTTTACCGGTTATTTCTCCGGCATCATCGCTCTTCCTTTCCGCAAGTTTGCCCTGTACGCCTATGGAGGCGCGCTGTTCTGGGTCATTCTGTTTGTCGGAATCGGCCGGGTATTCGGTCCTCAATGGACCGCAGTGTTCCATCTGTTCGAGGCTTACGCCCCGTGGATCGTGCTCGCCGCCGTCCTCGCGGCCGCGCTGATTCTCGCCTACCGCTTCCGCTACCGCCGCAGACCTAAAGTTCTTGGCGCCATGAGGGTTAAAGAGTCCTCGAAGGAACGCTGACTTCCCCGCCCCTTCCGCCTCTGATCCATACGTATGCCCCCAGCGCAATCGCAATTGCGGCAAAGCAGGCGCCCCCCGCGAATCCAAGCGTACGGGGGTCCGTTCCGGCCAGCAGCCAACCGGCCAGCAGCATGGACAAGCCTAGCAGTGTATTGGTCACCGCAGTGAGGAGCCCGAACAATACAGGCTGCCATTTGGCGGGCGTCTCCCGCATCAGCAGCGTGTCGAGCGAAGCGCCGCCGATTCCCGAGGCCAGGGACAGCAGCACATACAATCCGCAGGCAGCCCAAAAGCCTCCGGCCGCGCTGATTCCCATCAGCAGCAGACCTTCCAGCAGCAGCCCTCCCAGCGCCGCCGTCAAGAAGTTCCGCTTGATCCATCCTCCGGCCCAGAAGCTGAGCGTAAGCCCGGCGCCGAGCGCTGCATAAAAAGCCCCCACCCCGATATCCCCGGCATAAAACACCCGGATGGCATACACGCTGATCAGCACATTGTCCAGCCCGTTCACCAGCGGAACAAGCAGCTCATATCCAAGGACCGTCTGCAAAACAAGGCTCCCGGCCACCAGTGAGGCCAGCCCTTTCCGGCGGGATACGTTGCCGGGCTCCGACTCATTACCCCGAACCTCCTCTTCCCTGCCTTCCGGCGCGCTGCTTGGAAACGAAATGCCGGAAATGATCGCCGCCGCAGCCAGAAACGAGCATGCATTCAGCACGAATGCCGTCTCCGGTCCGAGCCAATGGGAGACGAATCCCCCCGTCAGCGCCCCCAGAATCAGCACACACCCGGTCATCAGCTGCTCCATACCGTTAATCCGCATAAGTGCGCTCCGCTCCGCAAGCAGCGGTATCGATGATTTGCGGACCGGCGCGTAAATCGCCTCGCCCGCGGCGAGCACGAAGCTGGCGGCGTAGAGCAGCCACAGCCGGTCTCCACTCGTCACCCACAGGAAAGAGAGCGCGAAAGGAACGCGGGCGATATCGGTCGTCATCATAACGGCCTTGCGCGGCAGCTTTCCGCCCAGATATCCCCCGAGGGGGGCCAGCACAAGGGAAGGAAGCAGCCGGATGCCAAGCGACAGCCCTACGGCCATGCCCGATCCGGTCAGGCTTAGAATCAGCGACAGCATTGCAACCTGGCTGAAGCGATCCCCGATCCCGTTGATCATCCCGGCGGAGAACAGCCTGTAATAGCCGACGCTTACGCCATCACGGCCGGACGTACTTTTTTTCATAATCTCCATCCTCTCAAACCACAAATTAAATAAATATCTAATTAGATAATAATCAAATATACTGCCGATAGCAATCCCTCTTTCCCTTCTTACACAGAAAAAAGACCCCTCCCGGTTTTACAACCTTGGAAGGAGCCCCTCTTGCGTTATTATTCTTTTTCAGTCACAGTTTCGTTCCCGGTCTTCAGAAAATCCGGCTGCGGCGATGTTTTGCGGATGAAGAAGGCCAGTGCAAGTCCGGCCACCGTCACCCATGTTGCAATGACAAAGGCATGCGTAATCCCGTGAATCATCGCTTCCTGCGAGAACTTGGCGAAAGCCAGCTTGTCGGCTTGTGAGATTTGGCCGCTTACTACGGCGTCGGTAATTTCGCTCTTCGTGCGGTTCGTCATTAAGGTGACAAACAGCGCCATTCCGAGCGCCCCCGCTACAGTCCGCAGCGTATTGGCCATCGCGGTTCCGTGCGAGCTGAGGCGCTGCGGCAGCTGGTTCAGACCGGCGGTGGTAATCGGCATCATCAGCATGGACAAGCCGAACATCCGCACCGTGTAAGTCAGAATCAAATGCGTAAACGTGGTCGAATCGGTCAACTGGCTGAACTCCCATGTCGTAATGACTGTAATGACCAGACCGACGATCGTAAGCCACCTGGCCCCGATTTTATCAAAAATCATGCCGGTGATCGGAGACATAATCCCCATCAGAATCGCTCCCGGCAGCAGCATGACGCCGGATTCCAGCGGTGTAAATCCGCGGATCTTCTGCAGGTACAGCGGCAGCAGGATCATGCCGGAATACATGCCCATCGTGACGATAATGTTAATGACGGTGGTGAGCGAATACATGTTGTAGCGGAAAATGCGGAATTCGAGCATCGGCTTATCCGTGACCAGTTCTCTCCATACGAGCAGGGCGAGTCCGATCACACCCACAGTCAGCGAGAGGATAACCGTGATGCTGTTCCAGCCGTCGGTTCCCGCGTCGCTTAAGCCGTACAGCAGTCCGCCAAACCCGAGTGTCGAGAAAATAACTCCCGGCTTATCCAGCTTGGGCGATGTCTTGACCGTCACGTTCTGCATAAACTTCACGCCCAGCAGCGTGGCAAAAATAGCGAGTGGCAGCACAATATAGAACAGCACCCGCCAGGAATAGTTCTGAACAACCCAGCCTGAGAGAGTCGGGCCAACGGCCGGCGCAAAAATCATGGCGACCGCCATCAGTCCCATCGCTTTGCCGCGCTCTTCGATCGGGAAGATCATCAGAAATACGATGTTCATCAGCGGCATCAGAATGCCGGCACCCGCGGCCTGGATGACCCGCCCGACCATAATCACCTCAAAGCCGGGCCCGAGTGCACAGACCAGCGTACCGATTGAAAATAAGGACATAGCCGTAATAAACAGGGTGCGCGTCGTAAACTTCTCGGTAAGATAGGCGCTGACCGGAACAAATACCCCGTTCACCAGCATAAAGCCGGTGGTCAGCCATTGGGCTGTATTGGCCTCGATGCCAAGGCTGTCCATCATCTTCGGCAGAGCGACGTTCATCAGCGTCTGATTCAGCAGCGCGACGAACGCGCCGATCAGGAGCGCCGCGATGATCGGGCCTCTGCGGATATTTTTTGCCGCCACTGCAGCGTTTGCGGTTATCGTGCTCATAATTCTGACTGTTCTCTCCCTTGTTCTAATATTTCAATAATCCGGCCATGAATCCGGAGCAGCTCCTTCACGTCTTCCCGGGGAATGTGAGTCAGCGGAAGCAGATGCTTCCTCAGCTCCACTTCGCTCTTCTCCCAGATTTCCTTGCCTTTCTCTGTCAGCGCGAGCCGGAAAATACGGCGATCATCCTCCGCCCGCTTCCTTGTAATCAATTCCGCCTTAACCATCCGTTCAACCAGTCCGCTCACCGAGCTGTTGCCGAGATACATCCGTTCCGCAAGCTCGGTTACCGACATCTCCGAGCAAAGCGAAAGCTTGCGCAGCACCATCAGCTGGGCGGGAGTAATGCCGAACTGCTCCGCGTCCTTCCACAGCAGCTGCTGAAACGAATGGCTGATGCGCCGGAAGGAGGACACGATTTCGTCAAGCTGTTCCCTGTCATCCATCTATCTTGATCCTCCATCTATTTTAAACCTATATATTTCGTATGCGAAATATTTTACTGCTTACTTAAATTTCCGTCAACCGGGCACTGAAAGTTTCCAAGAAGAAATGCCTGACGGCGTCTTTTAAGACGCAAGTACAAGAAAAAGAGACCCTGTCCCTCCGGACAGAATCTCTTGATTATTTTTCCATAATAAAAGCGGACGGTTCGCTCTCAAAGCACAGACGGTACAACATAAATGCCGCGCCGTCCTTTCCCTTGGCTGCTAAGCCCGGGCCGTCTTCAGCTGCGACCCCGCCTTGGGGCCGCTTGATTCCTCAAAGAACGCCCCGCCGTTCTCGAGCTCGGCCGCAATCGACATCATCAGCTTGATCCGGTTCGTCTGGTTCACGACACTGACCCCTGCATCATAATCGATCGCGGCGATATTCGCGCTTGGATACAGCTCTTTCAGGCCTTTCATCGTCCCGCGCCCGGTAATATGGTTCGGAAGGCAGGCGAACGGCTGGATGCAGACGATATTGTTGACGCCGTGGTCAAGAAGCTCCATCATCTCGGCGGTCAGGAACCAGCCCTCGCCCATCTGGTTGCCGATGGACACGAGCCGTTCGGCCTTCTCGGCCAGACGGTAAATGTTCTTGTCCTTATGAGCGACCCCCGCCTCTTCAAGCGCAGCCGCGATCGGCTTACGGTACATCTGCAAATACGAAATGAGCAGCGGGTTGATCAGTCCGAGCGTTTTGTTCTTGCCGAACTGCTCCGCCCGGTAAATCGGATTGTACAGGCAGTAGAAGATGAAATCGAGAAAATCGGGCAGCACCGCTTCCCCACCCTCGGCTTCGATCAGCTCGACAATCCGATTGTTGGCGTCGGGATGGAACTTGATCAGAATCTCGCCGACGACGCCGACCCGCGGCTTAACCGCAGACGTCAGCGGCAGGCGGCTGAATTCGGAAGCAATCTCGCGGGCGAGCTTCTTGTAATCGCGGAACGAGAAGGATGACAAGCTGTCCTTGCAGCGCTCCATCCCCTTCCGGAACAGCGCTTCGGCGCTCCCCGGAACCTTCTCGTAGGGTCTGAAGCGGTGCAGCAGCCGCATCAGCAAGTCGCCGTAGCACGCCGCGGCGAACATCCGGTTGATCATCTTGAGTCCGATCCGGAAGCCCGGCTGGTTCTCCATACCCGAAGCGTTCAGCGACAGCACCGGAATCTTCTCAAGACCCGCATCCTTAAGCGCCTTGCGCAGCAGGGAAATGTAATTCGTTGCCCGGCAGCCCCCGCCCGTCTGCGACATGATGACCGCTGTGCGTTCCGGATCGTAATCCCCGCTCTGCAGAGCCGACAGGATTTGACCGATCGTCACAATGGCCGGGTAGCAGGCGTCGTTATTGACATACTTCAGGCCTTCCTCCGTCTCCTCGGGGCCGGACTTCTCAAGCACTTTAAGCCGGTATCCGAAATCCCGGAACACCCGCTCGAACAGCTCGAAGTGGACCGGCGACATCTGCGGCGCAAGGATCGTATAAGCCGACTTCATGTCTTTGGTAAACGGCACAGTCTTTCCGGCAGCTTCGGCCCGAAGCGGCGCTTCCTCGCCGTTCTCCCGCTCGCGCATCGCCGCGAGCAGCGAGCGCAGGCGGATGCGGGCCGCTCCCAAATTGCTGATCTCGTCGATCTTGATCAGCGTATACACCTTGCCCCTCCGCTCCAAAATATTCTGCACCGCATCGCAGGTAATGGCGTCGATGCCGCAGCCGAACGAGGTAAGCTGCACCAGCTCCAGGTCACTGCGCTCAGCGGCGAGCCGCGCGGCCCGGTAGATCCGGGCGTGGTAGGTCCATTGATTGACCACGCCCAGTTCGCCCTCGGCGCTCCCCAGATGGAAGACGGCATCCTCGGTCAGAACGGCCAGCCCCATGCCGGTAATAAGATCTGCGATGCCATGGTTGATTTCAGGATCAGCGTGATACGGATGCCCGCACAGCAGAATGCCCTTGATGCCGGTCTCTTCCAGGAACGCCAGCGTCTCCTCGCCTTTCCGGCGCAAGTCGCTCTTCGCCCGCTCCGCTTCGGCCAGCCCGGCCTGAATGGCGGCGGCAATCTCATCCTTCGGGATATCCGGGAACGTGCGCGCCAGCCCTTTCGTCAGCGCCGAAATGTCATCAAAGGTCAGGAACGGGCTGACAAGCGGAATGCCCTTCTCTTTGAGGCCGTCCATATTGTTGCGGATGACTTCCGGGTAGGAGGCGACGACCGGGCAGTTAAAGTGGTTGTCGGCGGCTTCATCCTCTTTCTTCTCATAAACGATGGCGGGGTAGAAAATAAAATCGACGCCCTTGCCGAGCAGGCTCTGCACATGGCCGTGGGCCATTTTGGCCGGATAGCAGACCGCTTCGGACGGAATGGTGTCCATGCCGCTTTCGTACAGCTTTTTGTCCGACTTTGGAGACAGTACCACCTTGTAGCGAAGAGAGGTAAAGAACGCATGCCAGAATGGATAGTTCTCGAACAGGTTCATGGCGCGCGGCATTCCGACAACGCCTCGGACGGCCTCCTCATCGGGGAGGGGAGCGTAATCCAGGAAGCGTTCGTATTTATACTGCATCAGATTCGGCAGCTTGTTCTTTTCTTTCTTCCCGCCGGCTCCGCGTTCGCAGCGGTTGCCGGTGACATGGAAGCTGCGGTCCGGGAACCGGCTGATCGTCAGCGGGCAGTTGTTGCCGCAGCGGCCGCAGCGGCCCTGCGTCACCTCATAGGCAAAGCTCTCCAGCTCCTCAGCGCCGAGCAGCGTGCTGACGCCGCTCTCCGCCGCGTTCTCTCTGGCGAGCAGGGCGCAGCCGTAGGCTCCCATCACGCCGGCGATATCCGGGCGTATGACGGTTCTCCCCGTCAGTTGCTCAAAGGCGCGCAGCACGGCTTCATTGTAGAAAGTGCCTCCCTGCACGATAATGTGTTCGCCCAGTTCATCGAATCTGCGGATTTTGATAACCTTCTGCAGCGCGTTCTTGATGACGGAGTAGGCCAGCCCGGCCGAAAGATCGGACAGGGACGCCCCTTCCTTCTGCGCCTGCTTCACCTTCGAGTTCATGAACACGGTGCAGCGGGAGCCCAGATTGACGGGCTTCTCCGAATGCAGCGCGGCCTCGGCGAACTCCGAGACGCCAAGACCAAGCGCCGAGGCAAAGCTCTCCAGAAAAGAGCCGCAGCCCGCGGAGCAGGCTTCGTTCAGCATGAGGCTGTCGATGGCGCCGCCGCGGATTTTGATGCATTTCATGTCCTGGCCGCCGATGTCGAGAATAAAATCGACCTCCGGCATAAACTTGGCGGCCGCTTTATAATGGGCAACCGTCTCCACTTCGCCGCCGTCGGCCTTCAGAGCCGCCTTGATCAGCCCCTCGCCGTAGCCGGTCGCATAACAGCCGGCAATATAGCAGCCGTCCGGCAGCAGCCGGTAAATCTCCTTCAGCGCTTCGCTGACCGATTTAAGCGGATTTCCTTGATTGCTCCCGTAATATGTATACAAAATCTCATCGACGCTGCCCGTAAGCACAAGCTTCGTTGTCGTTGAGCCGGCGTCGATGCCGAGATAGCACGGTCCGCGGTAAGAGGACAGATCGGCCCGCACCGCCCCGGCCTCCGAATGGCGCCGCCGGAATTCGTCAAGCTCGGCCTTCGTCTCAAAGAGCGGCGGAAGCTCGCCGTCCTCGGAGCGCTCCGACGCAAAATCGACGGCCGCGATCCGGGCCCGCCACTCCGCAAGCGGCACAGCGGCCCCGCCGCTTTCCGACAGGGCCGAGCCGATCGCCACGAAATACTGCGATCTCTCCGGGAACAGGATGTCGTCCTCGGCAAGCTCGAGCGTCTCAACGAACCGGGCCCGCAGCTGGGACAAGTACGTCAGCGGACCGCCCAGAAAAGCGACGCGGCCGCGAATCGGACGCCCGCAGGCCAGTCCGGCGATCGTCTGATTGACGATGCTTTGGAAGATCGAAGCCGCCACATCCTCGCGGCGCGCCCCTTCATTCAGCAGCGGCTGAATGTCGCTCTTGGCAAAGACGCCGCAGCGGGAAGCGATCGGATAAATCCGCTCGTGACCCGCCGCAAGCGCGTCGAGCCCGGTAGGGTCCGTCTTCAGCAGAGCGGCCATCTGGTCTATAAAAGCGCCCGTCCCGCCCGCGCAGGCATTGTTCATCCGCTGCTCGATGCCGCCGCTGAGATAGATCAGCTTGGCGTCCTCTCCCCCAAGCTCAATGGCGGTATCGCAGGACGGAAGCAGCTCGCCGATCGCTTTCGTGCAGGCGATGACCTCCTGAACAAAAGGCACATCCCCCAGCTTGGACAGAGATAGGCCCGAAGAACCGCTTACCGCGAGTACCGCGTCCCTTCCCGGGAATAGGGAGATGACCTTATCCAGCAAAGTGAGCACCGCTTTTTTGATATCGCTGTAGTGTCTGACATAATCCTGATGGACAATCTCGCTTTGCTCCATGACAACCAACTTGGCCGTAGTCGATCCGACATCCAGTCCGATCCTCAGCTGCATCCTGCAATCACCATGCCTTATTGAAATTTTTAACTTTAGGAAAAATATCACATAATAGGCTAATGAAAGCTATTAAAAATGTAACAATTAAAAATGTAATTGACCGGAGGTAACACCGCCTGCCGACCTATTCTCCGTCAAGGCGCGCCGCAACCGTCTCCGCATGCCCCTTTACCCGCACCTTTTTCCACATATCCGTTATCTTGCCCGACTCGTCGATCAGGAAGGTGGAGCGCACAATGCCCATAAATTCCTTGCCGTACAGCTTCTTGAGCTGCCATACCCCATACTGCTCGCTTACTTTGTGGTCTTCGTCGGACAGAAGCAGAAAAGGCAGTTCATTCTTCGCGATAAACTTGGCGTGCGACTGAAGGCTGTCCGGGCTCACGCCGAGAACGACGGCGCCCTTTGCCGTAATCCGGTCATTGACGTCCCGGAATTCACAGGCTTCCTGGGTGCAGCCCGGGGTCATATTTTTCGGATAAAAATAGAGCAAAACCTTCCGTCCTCTGTACTGGCTCAGGCTTACCTCGCTTCCGTCCGAAGCGGGCAGCGTAAAATCAGGCGCCTCTTGTCCGATGGTTAGTTCTTCCATAGTTTATGCACTCCTCCGATTTGTTAATCCTCTTAAAACGGGTACTGTCCCGCCAAATAGGACCTAGAATTGATTGTAACCATAAAAGAAATTATAATGTAGGGAATGCGAATGTGAAAGGAAGAGCGATTAATGCCGCCACGATCGAAACGACACGCAAAAAAGCGAAAGTCCAGGAAACCGTTGCTTTGGAGCTTCAGTCTCCTTCTCCTGCTCTTGGTCGGGGGAGCTGTGTATTACTTCACTTCCATCTATCAAGGCCTTGACGGCCTGCAGAAGCAGGGCGAACAATCCCCTTTTAATAATGTGAAAACGGTAGATGCCGACACCCCCGAACCCCCGAAATGGGAAGGTACAGAGCCGGTGAATATCCTGCTGATGGGCGTGGATGCGCGCGGCGTGAAAAAGGGTGAAATTCCGCGTTCCGACACAATGCTGGTCGTGTCCCTCGATCCGGTGAACAAGAAAGCCCACGTCTTCTCCATCCTTCGGGACACCTATGTGCCAATTCCCGATCACGGCGAGGACCGTATAAACACAGCGATCATTTACGGCCCCAACACGGCGATGCAGACGGTCAGCGATCTGCTAGGCCTTCCGATTCAATATTATGTCTACACTGACTTTCAAGGCTTTATCAAGCTGATTGATGCGGTGGGCGGCATTGATTATACAGTTGAGAAGGACATGGTCTACAAGACCAAGGCCGACGGCCCCGAATACGATATCGATCTCAAAAAAGGCTATCAGCACCTTGACGGCAACATGGCGCTGCAATATGTACGCTTCCGGCACGACGCCACTTCGGACTTTACGCGCACCCAGCGCCAGCGGGCCTTTCTGAGCGCCGTGGCGGACAAGCTCAAGAGCACCACATCGCTCGTTAAGCTTCCCGGCATTTTGTCGCAGGTCAGCCCCTATATCGACACGAATCTGTCCATCAACGATATGTGGAAGCTGGCGAACGTCGGTTATGGCAGCAGCGTGGCCGGCAGCGAGCAGATCCCGCCGATGAACCTCCTGAAAGAGGAGACCATCCGGGGCTCGTCCGTGCTGGGCGTCCGGGATTACGATGAACTGAAGCAGTTCGTGCAGGAAACGATGGCCAAGAAGGAACCTGTGGCCTCTCTGTCTCCATCTTCATCGCCTTCCGCCACGGCGGGAAGCGACAGCTCCCAGTAATTATCCTGCCGCTGTCTTTCGGCGGTGGCTTGAACAATTGGCGCTTCACCCTGGCAACGGGCGGACAACGGCATGGACCGTTGTTCGCCCGTTGCCTTGCGCCATCCCTTAAAACGAAAGGATGACTATTGTTATGAATCGTTCCACCTCAGAACAGCTGTATCAAGAGGCTCTTAAGCATATCGTCGGAGGCGTCAACAGCCCCTCCCGTTCCTTTAAAGCCGTAGGCGGCGGAGCGCCCGTCTTCATGAAGCGCGCCTCGGGCGCCCACTTCTGGGACGAAGACGGCAACCGCTATATCGATTATCTGGCGGCCTTTGGCCCGGTCATTACCGGGTTCGCCCACCCGCATATTACGGCCGCGATCACAAGAGCCGCAGAGAACGGCGTGCTGTACGGCACCCCAACGGCGCTGGAGATTACCTTGGCCAAAATGGTCAAGGAAGCCATTCCGTCACTGGACAAGGTACGGTTCGTCAATTCCGGCACCGAGGCAGTCATGTCGACGATCCGGGTCGCCCGGGCGTTCACCGGCCGCAGCAAAATCATCAAGTTCGCCGGCTGCTACCACGGCCACTCCGACCTGGTGCTGGTTGCAGCGGGCTCCGGCCCGTCCACGCTGGGCATCCCGGACAGCGCCGGTATTCCGGTGAGCATCGCGCACGAGGTCATTACCGTGCCGTTCAACAGCCTGAACGGGCTGCGCGAGGCCCTGAACCGGTGGGGCGACGACGTCGCCGCCGTCATGGTCGAGCCGATCGTCGGCAATTTCGGCATAGTCATGCCGAAGCCCGGGTTCCTGGAGGGCATGTGCAAGCTGGCGCATGACAACGGCTCGCTCGTCATCTACGACGAGGTGATTACCAACTTCCGTTTCCACTACGGCGGCGCGCAGAATTACGCCGGACTGGATAATCACGAGCAGATCGTACCTGATCTGACGGCGATGGGCAAAATCTTCGGCGGTGGTCTGCCGATCGGCGCCTACGGCGGCCGCAAGGAGATTATGGATCAGGTCGCGCCGCTCGGACCGGCGTACCAGGCCGGCACGATGGCGGGCAACCCCGCATCCATCTCGGCTGGCATCGCCTGTCTGGAGGTACTCCAGGGAGCAGGCGTGTACGAGGAGATGGAGCGGCTGGCCATCCGGTTAACGGACGGACTGAAAGAGTCGGCGGATCGGCACGGCATTCCGCTGACGATCAACCGCATTCGCGGCGCCTTCTCGACCCACTTCTGCGATCATCCCGTGACCAACTACGACGAGGCCCAGGACACCGACGGCGAAGCGTTCGCCAGCTTCTTCCGCCATATGCTGGATCGGGGCATCAACCTGGCGGCCTCGAAGTATGAAGCGTGGTTCCTGACCACGGCTCACACCGACGAAGACATTGACGCTACGCTGGAAGCGGCAGAAGCCTCCTTCCGCGCCATGAAGGAAGAGCGATAAACGTAACCGCAAGCAGCGGATCAGCACCGTTCAAAGGCAGAGCAGTACCGCCTTTGAACGGCTTTTTTTTGCATCCGGGCCGTCTCCAGATTAACGCGTAAAAAAACGACCGTCGCCCCGATCGAGGATAGCTACGGCCGCCTTGCTTCTTAATCTGCACTTTTTTCAGAAAATTATTCACTGCAAGTCATTTCATTTCAAGCTTTAATCTTCATCCCGGTCGTACAGGCTGCGGATCGGTACGCCCTGCGGAAGCTTGAACGGATTCTCTTTATTGATCCGGTCGTAGAACATCTTTCCGTCCAGATGATCCATCTCATGCTGGATGATGATTGAAGTATAGCCCTTGAACCGAAGCTGGACCTCTTTGCCCGCGGCCAGATCATACGCTTTTACTTTGACCGACTCATATCGCGGCACAAAGCCCTGAATCGGCCGGTCGACCGACAGGCAGCCCTCGCTATCCGGCAAATAGATCATCGCCAGGGAATGGCTGACGATTTTGGGATTGACCAGAGCATGCTCGATCAGCGCGCCGGTCTCGTCATGGGAATACATAACAAACATCCGCTTGTTCAGTCCGATCTGATTGGCCGACAGCCCCACTCCGGAACGCAGCTTATACCTCGCGGCCATCTCCTCGTCCTGGCTGTTCTTCAGAAACTGAAGCATGCACAGCAGCGTTTCGCGGTCCTCCTCCGTCAGAGGCAGCTTAACCGGCTCCGTGATGATGCGAAGCGCCGGATGCCCCTCTCTTACAATATCATCCATCGTAATTACATAATCCTTCGTAAACTTTGCGTCAGACACCGTTGCTCTCCACCTTTGCTTCACATGATGAACTTTTAATACGCGCTTGCTTGATTATTAATATATTTAAGGGTTGATAAAAGCGGTACGCAGCTGCGCGCTGTATTCCACATCAAAGCCCAGACCCGAGGCGAGGGCGGCCAGTGGCAAATAGGTCTTGGCTTCCTTGCCGTTCTTTTGCAGAAAAGCCGGAGTGTCTATCACGATCTTGCGGCCGTCCGCCAGGATCGTCTTGGAGCCGATCGTAATGACGACCGTCCGTCCGCCGTATACAATGGTCGCGCTGGACGTCTTGTTGTCCCACTTTCCGCCTGCTCCCATCGCTTTGAGCACATCCGCCAGCGCAAGGAAATTCTGGCCGCTGCGGACGACCGGTTTGTTCGGCGTGTTCAGCTCCTGGCTGTTCACGACAATCGTCATCGGCCGCTGCGAGGCGGAAGGTGTCAGGAAGGAGGCCGGCACCCGGTAGTCGCCCCAGACCTCTTCGGTGAACGCCTTGGCAATCGTCTCGTAGCCAAGCTGGGTTGGATGGAAATCGGAGTCAGCGATGATATGCGTCAGCGATCCCTCCTGGCCCGCAAACCGCGAGGCCGCATGGGCGACCAGCACGGGAGCGCCTGGTAGCGTCACGCTTGCGGCCAGACGGTCGGTAGCCTGCGTAAAGCTTGCGGCGGCGCTCATCAGCTTCGCGTAGCTCTGGCCGGCATAGAGCTGCGGAACCGGCTGATACTGGTCGGCGATGATAATCGTCGCATTCGGATTTATCGCCCGCAGGTTCTCCAGCGCTGCCGTGACATTGTCCGTGTAAGCTGCCAGCAGCTCTTGCACGCGAGCCTGAAGATCGGCATCTGACAAGTCTTTGGCCTGCTGCAGCAGGCTGCTCACATCATTGCCGCCGATCGTGATGGTTATCAGCTTCGCTGCGGCAATATCGGCCTTGGTCTGCTCTGCCTTAGCTGCAAACGAGGGCAGGCGCGGATCGGCGATGCCAGGCTGGATGCTGTCGGCCGTAATGGCCGTGCCGTCCTTGATCGCCGCCGTAAGCTGTCGAAGCCCTGCGGTCTTCAGCCCGAGAATGCCGTAATTGCCAAGCTCTGCCCGCTTGCCGTGAAACCAGGCCTGCTCCAGCAGCCGCTCCGCGTAGCCGTAGGGCGTAGAGCTTATCGTCATGCCCGGTTCATAGCCTGCCGAAACGGAGTCTCCCAAAGCCACGATGCCGAACGTTTCCGGCTGCGGCGTTTGTTTGGCGGCTGCCGAAACGCCCGGGGCAGAGGTGCCCAGCAGGGTGGCTGCGAGCAGCAGGAAGCTGGCGGCGTTTATCCATTTTTTCCGCAAATTGATCATCATATCCCTCCAAGTCTGCAATGATTCTTCCATTCTATCATTCCATTTCCTGTAAAGGTAGATCTCGGCGCCGAGCAAAAAAAGAGCCAAGGTTCCACATCACCGCGCCCTTGACTCTTTCTCTTGATTATATATGATATTACGCTAGCCACTCGCCTTCAGGGGCTTCCTTCCTGGTCTCCCGCCGATTCGCGAGTAACGGAATCCTGCCGCTTCCGCGTCCGTTCCAGGTATTTATCGTACCGGTCGTCCAGCTCGCGGGCGATTGAACGGTACCGCTGTGTTTCCTCCACAATCGGATCAAGCGTTGTCTGAATACGGATTTCGTATTTCGGCGATATTTGGCGAAGCTCCCTTGCTTCCCGGCTGCTTTGTTCCAGCTCGCCCTCGTTCAGCATTTCGCTCAAACGGCGCTCCAGATCTTCCTTCCCGCTCACTAAAAGCCCGCCTCCTTTCGCTCTTGCTAGAATCCGGTCGCTCCCGCTTCCTTCAGCGAAGATACGATGTCCTCATGGATATGCCCGTTGCTGGCCACGACATGGCGTGTGCCGATATGGTACGGGTTGCCCTGCGTATCGGTAACCTGTCCGCCGGACTCCTTGACCAGCAGCACACCTGCGGCACAGTCCCAAGGGCTCAGGCCGACTTCATAGTAGGCGCTGACCCGTCCCGCAGCCACGTAGGCCAGATGCAGGGCGGCGGAGCCTCCGGCGCGGATGCCCCGGACCTTCGGCAGAATGTTCTGCAGAGCGGCCAGATTGGCCGGCTGCGCAACCTGCCGGTCCGGCGGGAAGCCGAGCGCGATCAGGCTGTCGCCAAGCGAAGTTTCCGAAGAGACGGCGGTCTTGACGCCATGAACGTAAGCGCCCTTGCCTTTTTCGGCCACGAACATCTCATCGCGCACCGGGTCGTAAATGACGCCGACCGTCAATTCACCGCGTACGGCAAGTGCAATCGACACCGCGTAAAAAGGAAAGCCATGGACAAAATTCGTTGTCCCGTCCACCGGATCGACGATCCAGAGGAACTCATTCTCTTTCGCTTCCTCCAGCGCGGCGGTCACGGCATCGGCACCGGGCACCACTCCCTCTTCGCCCAGAATGGCGTGATCGGGATAATGCGTCAGCACAAGTCTGCGGATCATCTGCTCCGCGCCTTTGTCCACTTCCGTTACCAGATCCTGAGCCGATGACTTCGTTCCCAGCTCCTTAACCGTTCCCTGTCTGCTCTTAATGAACTCCCCGGCTTTGGCGGCCGCATTGATGGCTACCGCTGTGTAACCTTTGCTGGATACGACATAGGGCTCCCGCTCATTCCTGCTATTAGGATTTAAAGAACTCATCTCTTCACTCCGCTTTCTTAAACTTGATAGCCGGGCGTGAGATCCCTTCGCAGCTCGCGGGGACCTTGCCGTCCGGCCCGCTTGCTAACCTCCGATGATGTGGTACCCGCCGTCGACATAGATTACTTCTCCGGTAATCCCTCGCGACAGCTGGCTTATCAGGAACATTGCCGTATCGCCGACTTCAGCGGCATCGGTGCCGCGGCGAAGCGGCGCTTTTTCTTCCACGACGCGCAGAATCGAGTTGAAATCGCTGATGCCTTTGGCAGCCAGGGTGCGGATCGGTCCGGCGGAAATGGCGTTCACGCGGATGTTGTCCGGACCAAGATCGCTTGCCAGATAGCGAACCGAAGCTTCAAGCGCTGCTTTGGCTACGCCCATGACGTTATAATTGCGCATCACGCGCTCCGAGCCCATATAGGTCATCGTAATGATGGACCCGCCCTCGGTCATGAGGGGATGCAGCCGCTGGGCGACAGCGACCAGCGAATACGCGCTGATGTCATGCGCCAGCGCAAAGCCGGAACGCGAAGTGGCGGCAAAGCGGCCTTCCAGATCCTCTCCCTTGGCGAAGGCAATGCTGTGCACAATACCGTGCAGCACGCCGAAGTTCTCTTTCAGCTCCTCCGCCAGCTTGTCGATATCCTCGTCCACCGTCACGTTGCACGGCAAAATGACCGAACCGGGGATGGTCTCGGCCAGCTTGCGCACCCGGCCCTCCACACGTTCGCTTTCATATGTAAAGGCCAGGCGCGCCCCCTGTTCCGACAGGCTCTTGGCAATCGCCCAGGCAATGCTGCGGTCGTTCGCCACGCCCATCACCACAATATTTTTTCCGGTCAGCAGTTCTCCCATTTCGTATACTCCTTTAATTGTTAAGATATAGGGTAAACCGAAGTTTCCTTCAACGTACCGCATTTGCGGCTACTTATCAAGTCGTCATTGCCATATTCTAGGTCTCAATGCGAATGCTTGCTCCGTCCAGCACAGTAATTCCGCTCCCTGCGCCTTCCATTCCTTTCAGCGTCTCCATCAGCTCAAACAGCGCGCCGTCCTTCGCCTTGGCTTCGATCATGACATCCACCGCCGCCGTATCCGCCGCAATCCGCTTCAGAAAAGCGAGCAGCGGCGCCGGGTCCACGTTATCGGCATGGCTGCGGGGATCGGACGGGCTGCGGGGGCTTGAGACATGAATCTTGGGCGGAAGGGGCCGGTCGCTTGGGGCATCCTTCTGAGCCAGCGGCGTCTGCCAGGTCCGGCTGATGTCCGGCCACAGCTCCCAGGGAAGCTCTCCCTCGTTATTCACCCATTGATGATGGAGATCGAGCACCATCGGGAGACCAAGCGTCTTGCAGACTTCCAGCGTCTCTACCGCGTTGAACGTCTTATCGTCGTTCTCAAGGGTAATGCGCTCCTGCAGTTCCGGCGCAAGCTCCCGGAAGTTCTGGGCGAACCGGGCCGCCGCAAGGGGCTTATCCCCGTACGCGCCGCCGATATGAATATTGTTCTTGGCCGTAGCCGGAAGCTCCATTGCGGACAGCATGTCCGTATGGTGACGGAGGTCGCGGACGGAACTGGCCAGCACCTCGGGCCTTGGCGTACTCAGAACGGTAAAATGATCGGGATGAAAGGACACCCGTATCCCGTTCTCTTTAATATATTGGCCAACCTCGGCAAAATCACCGCCCAGCGCGGCAAAAGGGTTCCAATCCCGCAGCTCCGGATGCGTGGCCAGAGGGACCAGCTTCGAGGTCAGCCGGTATACTTTGATATCCGACGCCCGGTTATGCCTCAGCAGCCTGAGCGTGTTATACAAATTGCCCCTGGCGATCGACTCAAGGCGGCGAACCGCCGCCTCGCGGTCGTCCAGCTTGCGAAGCGAAGTCATGGTCATCGTCTTGGACGGTGAACAATCTTTGATCACAGTGGACATTGCGACATAACCGAAGCGGACGATCATTCCCGCTCTCCGAAGAACATCTCGTCGGCCAGAGCCGTCTGCACTCTGGATTCCTCATCATTCAGCTTGCGGACCAGTTCCATCTCGACCGCGGTGACTTCATGACCCTGGAAATTGATCTCCGCGATGGACGCCGAGATTTTGACGATGGCCACGGCGACGTTGTCCGGCGTATAGGCAATAACCTTCTGCCCGGTCGGAAAGATGCGGAACCCTTGCTTCAGCATTTTACAGCGCCCGTATTCCAGCAGTTCATATAATTCCTGTTCATTCTTGAATTTACAGACCGAATTGAACTCTGTTTGAAATCCCATGATACCTTCTCCTTTCCGGCCGGATCATCCGCCTATTCTCTATTATTGCTCGTTATCGTATTTCAAGCCCTGCTTAAGATTATACCGCTCGAGCGCCAGCGCGATCATACGGTCCAGCAGAGCCTGATA
Source organism: Paenibacillus sabinae T27 (assembly GCF_000612505.1). Classification (NCBI taxonomy): domain Bacteria; kingdom Bacillati; phylum Bacillota; class Bacilli; order Caryophanales; family Paenibacillaceae; genus Paenibacillus; species Paenibacillus sabinae. The sequence continues at coordinate 623,113 of NZ_CP004078.1, read as the reverse complement.
GGTTACGCCCGTCTCCCGCCACAACAGGGGGTACATGCTGAACGGCGTGAAGCCGGGCATCGTGTTGACTTCGTTGATCAATATTCTGCCGTCGGATTTGCGGACGAAGAAATCGGCCCGTGTAATCCCGCTGCCTTCAATTGCGCGAAAAGCGGCTATCGCCAATTCCCGCAGCCGGTCGGCGGTCTCCGGGTCGACGGGAGCCGGAATCAGCATTTGCGACTTGCCGTCGATATATTTGGCCGCATAATCGTAATATTCGCCGGAGGAGACGATTTCGCCGGGAACGGATGCCTCCGGCTCGTCATTGCCCAGCACACTGACCTCCAGCTCCCGCGCCTCGACGAACTCCTCGATAATCACCTTGGTATCGTAACGGAAGGCTGTCTCGACAGCTTTGATCAGGGACTCCTTGGCGACAGCCTTGGAAATGCCGACGCTTGAGCCCAGATTTGCGGGCTTGACGAATACCGGATACCCCAGCTTATCCTCGACCTCGATGATCAGATCATGGCTCTTGCGCTTCCATGTGCTAGCGTGAAAGTAGCAGTACTTGCACTGCTCCAGCCCCGCCTCCGCGAACAGCTTCTTCATGATGACTTTATCCATGCCCGCCGCCGAAGCCAGCACACCCGCTCCGATATAAGGAATATTAGCCATCTCGAACAGGCCCTGAATCGTCCCGTCTTCCCCGTTCGTGCCGTGCAGCAGCGGGAACATCACGTCAACCGCTCTTTCGCCGCCGTCCAGCCCGCTGAATACAGCGTTCAGCGCCTTGCCCGTATCCGCGGACTCTCCTTCCAGCTTAAGCTGCTCCAGCCGACTGAAGGGGGCCTGCAGCTTCTCCCCGATCTTCCACAGTCCCTGCTTCGATATATAAAAAGGCAGAATCTCATATTTATCGTAGTCAAAAGCGTTCATCACGGCAAAAGCGGTCTGCAGCGATACTTCGTGCTCCCCCGATTTCCCGCCGTACGCCAGGCCCACGGTCAGCTTTGCATTATCCATCCCTTAACCTCTCTCTGAATTATAAGTAGTCGTAAATGTGAAAAAAACGATAAGCCGTTCTGTCGGTCCAGGCATAGGAATCCCGATAGTCCCAATAGCGATGGCGGCTGGGAACCGTATGCGCGTTGACAAGCGGCATGCCTCCCGCGTCAAACGCCGTAATGACGGTGCTGTGCTGATAGCGGCCGTCTCCGTCCCAGTCATACTGAATGACGTCTCCAAGCATCAGCTGCTCGGGACGCTCCACAATTTGGGCGCGCAAGCCTGAGCGCCGCTCTCCATCCAGGTAACGGCGGAGACTGTCCGAGACTGCCCAGCTGTAGCTCCACCCTTCCTGTCCGCCTACATAACCTTTGTACCACCAGCCCGTTTCTCTTTTACCAGTATAGTTGATCGGTGCTCCCCCTGCAAAGAGACATTGGGATACGTAATTGGTGCAGTCGACGGCGAATGTTTCATATTCCGGATTAAAATCATTCCACCACCGGTCCGCATAAGCCGCGGCGTCTTCCCGGCGGTAACGGACATCGCGGGTAGCAGTGGAGAGCACCCTGCGGCTGAGCAGAGGGCCCGGAAGTGACGGCTGGCCGAACGCTTCTTCAAGGGTATGAATTTCTACGCTGGCGGCTCCCCCCTTGCCCCTTCGAAAGCTCCGCTCCGGAATGTCGCGCTCCACACCAGCCAAGGTCCACCCAGCCTCTCCGTTCCCGCCCGCAAAGATCAAGCGCTCCCGCTCCACCTTGTCCTCACGGTGCGTGATCCCGCCTTTCTCATAGAAAAAGGCGCTGTGCAGGGCGACTTCCGCCAGGATGTCCCCCTCATTCCGCTGCGCGGACCGCAGCACCTTCACCCCCGTCTCGCAGCGCCGGGGCTTAATCCCCCTGTCCTCGTACCATTTCGCCATTCTCAGGCCGCGCTCCCGCTGCCCAAGATCGAGCCCAAAGCCGCTCCCGGAGAAGACCTCGGTTTCAGGCACCACCCGGCTTTTGTTGTATTGGTCTACATATATATACAGACTTTTCTTCCATTTCTGATCCATTGTCCTTTTCCCGCCCCTTTCCCCACCAATCTAAATTACGCCGCACTTACGCGCTGCCCGTAAAAAAACTCCGATAAGCAAATCTGGTTAAGCTCTACCAGGGCAGTATGCTGCCGTACTATATATATGAGGCGGAACGGGCAGCTATACGGACAATAAATCAGGGGCCGAAGGGATGCGGATTTTTCGGATAAAATTGAAGGAAAAAACTTTACTCCCCCTCCTGTAACCGTTATACTAAAAGGCAGAGATGAATATGAAATGGAGTTTCAACAGATGAAACAAGGAGGCAAATTCATGCCAAGCAAGGATAATTTCAATTTGGCCCGCTCGCTCACGTCGGGCGGCACAACGTACCGCTACTATGATCTTCAAGCGCTTGAACAGCAGGGACTCGGCAATATCTCCTCCCTTCCTTTTTCCATTAAAGTGCTGCTTGAGGCGGCCGTCCGCCAATTCGACGGAAGAGCCATTACAGAAGAGCATGTCAAACAGCTTGCCGGCTGGGCGGGCGACATCGACCGCGGGAAGGAAATCCCCTTCATTCCGGCGCGGATCGTGCTGCAGGATTTCACCGGCGTACCGGTGGTTGTAGACCTAGCGGCCATGCGCGACACTGTAAAAAAAGCCGGCGGTGATCCGAAGCAGATCAATCCGCTCGTGCCGGTCGACCTCGTCATCGACCATTCGGTCATGGTTGACGCCTTCGGCACCAAGGACGCGCTGGAATACAATATGAACGTTGAATTCGAACGCAACGAGGAACGCTACCGGTTCCTGCGCTGGGCGCAGACGGCATTCAACAACTTCCGCGCCGTTCCTCCGGCAACCGGCATCGTGCACCAGGTCAACCTGGAGTATCTGGCTTCGGTTGCGGCCACGAAGACCGTGGACGGCGAAACGACCGTGTATCCGGATTCGCTGGTAGGCACCGACTCCCACACAACCATGATTAATGGTCTGGGCGTTGTAGGCTGGGGCGTCGGCGGCATTGAGGCGGAAGCCGGCATGCTGGGGCAGCCGCTCTATTTTGTGACCCCTGACGTAATCGGCTTCAAGCTGACAGGCAGTCTGGTGGAAGGCGCTACGGCAACCGATCTGGCACTGACCGTTACCCAAATGCTGCGCAAAAAAGGCGTGGTCGGCAAATTCGTCGAATTTTACGGCCCGGGCCTTGCCAATATCAGCCTGGCCGACCGGGCGACGGTCGCCAACATGGCGCCTGAATACGGCGCGACGATCGGCTTCTTCCCTGTGGACGACGAGACGCTGTTCTATCTTCGTAGCACAGGCCGTTCTGATGAGCAGGTCGAACTGGTGGAGACGTACTACAAAGCTCAAGGCATGTTCCGTACGGCGGAAACGCCGGACCCGGTATTCAGCGATACGATTGAACTGGATCTGGCCTCGGTTGTGCCAAGCTTGGCGGGACCGAAGCGTCCTCAGGACCGGATCGAGCTTACACATATGAAAGAGAATTTCGAAGGCATTATCCGCACTCCGATCGACAAAGGCGGTTACGGCCTGAGCGACGAGAAAATCGCGCAAAAGGTCGAGCTTCAGCATAAAGACGGCAGCAAAAGCGAGCTGTCCACCGGCGCAGTCGTCATCGCGGCAATCACAAGCTGTACGAACACCTCGAACCCAAGCGTTATGCTTGGCGCGGGTCTGCTTGCCAAGAAAGCCGTCGAGCGCGGCCTGACCAAACCGGGCTATGTCAAGAGCAGCCTGACGCCGGGTTCGCTCGTCGTGACGGATTACCTGGTGAAGGCAGATCTCCTGAAGCCGCTGGAAGAGCTCGGCTTCTACGTCGCCGGCTACGGCTGCGCCACCTGTATCGGCAACTCCGGACCGCTTCCGGATGAGGTGGCCCAGGCGGTTGCGGCGAACGATATGACCGTGGCTTCCGTCATTTCGGGTAACCGGAACTTCGAAGGACGCGTGCACGCCCAGGTCAAGGCGAACTATCTCGCTTCTCCGCCGCTGGTTGTGGCCTATGCGATCGCGGGTACGGTTAATATCGACCTGCAGAACGATCCACTCGGTTATGACTCGCTCGGAGAGCCGGTCTACCTGAAAGACATCTGGCCGACAAGCGCTGAAATCCGCGAAGCGATTCAGTTGTCGGTCAGCCCGGAAATGTTCCGCAGCAAATACGAGAACGTCTTTACGGCCAACGAGCGCTGGAATGCGATTCCCGTTCCGGAAGGCGAGCTCTACGAATGGGACGAGAAATCGACGTATATCCAGAACCCGCCGTTCTTCGAGCATCTGGCCGACGGACTCGGCGACATCGAGGATATCAACGGTGCGCGCGTACTCGCCCTGCTGGGCGATTCGGTAACGACCGACCATATCTCGCCTGCCGGTAATATTACAACGTCCGGCCCTGCGGGCAAATACCTCAGCGAGCACGGCGTTGAGCGCAAGGACTTCAACTCCTACGGCTCCCGCCGAGGCAACCATGAAGTCATGATGCGCGGAACGTTCGCCAACATCCGTATCCGCAACGCGGTTGCTCCGGGAACGGAAGGCGGCGTCACCACCTACCTGCCGACCAACGAAGTGATGCCGATCTATGACGCTTCCATGCGCTATCAGGCTGACGGACAGAACCTCGTCGTTATCGCGGGCAAGGAATACGGCACGGGCAGCTCGCGCGACTGGGCGGCCAAAGGCACGTTCCTGCTGGGCGTCAAAGCCGTCATCGCCGAGAGCTTCGAGCGGATTCACCGCAGCAACCTTGTCGGCATGGGCGTGCTGCCGCTGCAGTTCCAGGAAGGCCACGGCTGGAGCAATCTGGGGCTGACGGGCCGCGAGACCTTCGATATTAACGGCCTCAGCAATGACGTACAGCCTGGACAAGAGCTGACGGTTACCGCCACCCGCGAAGACGGCACGAAGTTCGACTTCCCGGTCATCGCGCGGCTGGACAGCATGGTCGACGTCGATTACTACCGTAACGGCGGCATCCTGCAAACGGTGCTGCGCCAAATGCTGGCGGACGCGTCTCCTACTGCCGCTAAAGCGGAGTAAGATAAGGAACGGCGCGGGCATATCCCGTGAGGCCATTTCGGGCATGACCCGCCTAACCTGCTAAATAAAATGAAACGAACCCGTCCTTCCACCGATTATGGAGTGGAAGTCGGGTTCGTTTTTTTTTGAAAATATAAGAATTTATAAGCTGAGCGCTTATCATTTTGTCTTATATTTCTACGAGAAACGTACTTGCGTCTTGAAAGACGCCGTCAGGCGTTTCTTCTTGGTAACGGAGCTTCAAATCACCCAATCCCAGGTGAATTCCTGCGGGAATTCTTGCGGCGCCTGGCCTTTGATGATCAGTTCCGGGTTCCTTACAGTCACTTTCGCGCCGGCAGGCACGGACTTGAAGATGGAGACATTGCTGCCGATCACGACCCCTTTGCCGATAACGGTATCCCCGCCCAGAATGGATGCGCCGGAATACACTGTCACATCATCCTCAAGCGTCGGATGGCGCTTTTTCCCATACATCGAATGACCCTCCCGGAGCGATAAGGCTCCCAGCGTCACCCCGTGGTAAATCTTCACCCGATTCCCGATCTCCGTCGTTTCTCCAATCACCACCCCGGTACCATGGTCGATAAAGAAGGAACTGCCAATCTTCGCCCCGGGATGGATATCAATACCTGTGACGCTGTGCGCATATTCGGTCATAATCCGAGGAATAAGCGGGACAGACAGCAGTTCCAGTTCATGGGCCATACGGTAGATCCCCACCGCGAATAAGCCGGGATAGGAGAAAATGATCTCGCTCAAATCATTGGCCGCCGGATCTCCGTCGAAAGCGATTTGGGCATCGGTGGCCAGCACGCTCCGAATCCGCGGAATTTCCGCCAAAAATTGATGGATGATTTCCTCCGCCTCCGGTATTACCTCTTGGGAGGAATGGGAATTCTGGCCCCTCCGGTACAGCAAAGAACGGCCAATCTGGTCGGACAGCTTCTCCTGAATCTGTATGAGAACAGAGCCAATATGATACTCCATCGTCTCATCATTCAAGTCCTGCTTGCCGAAATAACCGGGGAACAGCAGTTCCCAAACCAAATGTATGCTCTCAATTACCAGCTTACGGCTCGGAAGCAGCGAATAATCCAGTAAAGGATTAATCGGTTGTTCCCGATAGCTGGCCGCAATCTCCGCAACGAGACGGTTCATTCGGTTGTCATTAATGCTGCTCAAGACTCAACCTCCTTTCCCCCTGCTTCAATGGCATCGTCCGGCGCCGGAGATAACAGGGGATTGACTGCGGATACCGCAGCCGTTTCAGTACGCTTCAGCTATGCTTCAGCTTCAACAGCACAGACGTCAAGGCGTCAATTTCCCCGCAGGTGTTATAGAGTGCCAGCGACGGTCTTACCGCGCTCTCAAGCCCGAATCTGCGGAGAATCGGCTGAGCGCAATGGTGGCCGGAACGAACGGCGATCCCTTCATTGCTAAGGGCCTTGCCGACTTCCTCCGTCGTATACCCTGAGAGAACGAAGGACAGCACGCCCGCTTTTTCCTTTGCCGTGCCGATGAGCCGCAGGCCAGGGACGCGGGAAAGCGATTCTATGCCGTATTCGAGCAGAAAATGTTCATATCGGTTAATCACATCCAGGCCGATTGAGGAAACGTAGTCCAGCGCCGCGCCAAGTCCGACCGCATCCGCAATATTACCGGTTCCCGCTTCAAAACGGGCCGGAGCCGGGTGAACAATGGTCTTCTCAAACGTTACATCCACGATCATATTGCCTCCGCCCTGGTAGGGACGCATGGCTTCTAGCGCTTCGGGTTTGCCGTAAAGAACGCCGATTCCCGTAGGACCAAATACTTTATGACCCGAGAACACGTAAAAATCGGCATCCAGCGACTGCACGTCCACTTTCAAGTGGGAGACGGCCTGCGCGCCGTCAACCAGCACTTTGGCGCCGTAACGGTGGGCCAGGCTGACCATCTCCGCTACAGGAGTAACCGTACCAAGCGCGTTGGATACATGCGTCAGGGAGACGAACTTCGTCCGGGAGCTCAGCAGCTTCGCATATTCGTCCAGCAGGATTTGTCCGCTCTCATCGACAGGCGCGACACGGAGCTTCGCCCCGGTCTCCTCGCAGACCAGCTGCCAGGGCACGATGTTGGCATGATGCTCCAGCCACGTGATGAGAATTTCATCATCTTTCTGCAAATGATGTCTGGCATAGCTGCTTGCGACCAAATTGATTGCCTCAGTCGCTCCCCGGACGAACACGATTTCCTTCTCCGAAGGGGCATTCAGAAACCGGGCCGCCTTCTCGCGGGCGCCCTCGTAAGCATCCGTGGAGCGCGCCGCCAGCTCATGAGCCGCGCGGTGCACATTGGAATTCTCATGCTCATAATAGTACTTGATCCGTTCAATAACCTGCCGGGGCTTATGGGTCGTCGCGGCATTGTCCAGCCACACCAGATCTTTACCGTTCACCTTCTCCGCCAGAATCGGAAAATCCTTTCGCACCGCGTTTACATCAAACGCCCCGAAAGATAGCGAAGGAGCCGAAACGGCGGATGCAGCTTGGCTGCCTGACAAGAACTCAACCGACGGTGCATAGCTGCCCGGCAAAGAGCTTGTCCCTAGATTGTCCGATTCAAAAGCACCGGGAATCGCCCGCAGAAAGTCCGCCTCGGTCCATAATCCATGGTACGGTTGCGCCGCAGGGTAACCCCCCTGTACGGACGGTGTAAAGGTTGGAGGCGAAGGAACCGTATTCTGAACGTTTTGAACGGATGGTGCAAGCTCCGGAGCGGATGAAGCGGCCGCAGCCGCTTCCCCGGATGAAAATTCCGGAAAGTATGCACTCGCCAGCGCCGCCAGGACGGATGGGTCCGGAAGGGATGGATGATTGCTATTCGTAGTCATAGTAGTTACCTACATCCACATCTTCCAGCACGCCTACCGCGTCATCCGCAAGAATGGCAACGGAGCAGTACAAGGAAAGGAGATACGAGCCGATGCCCTGCTTGTCGATACCCGTAAACCGGACCGAAAGCCCGCGTGACTGCTCGCCCGGAAGACCGGTTTGATACAAGCCGAGAACGCCCTGCTTATTTTCTCCGGTGCGCACCAGCAGAATATTCGTTTTGCCCGCCTGGCCTTTCGGGTTCTTATGACCGTCGACGAACAGCTTGTCCGTAGGAATAATAGGGATGCCTCTCCAGGTCAGAAAATGCGAACCAAAGATCTGCACCGTTTGCGGCGGAACGCCGCGTCTTGTGCATTCCCGGCCGATGGCCGCGATGGCCCGCGGATGAGCCAGGAAATAGGAAGGCTCTTTCCACACCTTGGAGATTAACTCGTCCAGATCATCCGGCGTCGGCGCACCGTTACGTGTCTGGATGCGCTGGGAAGGCGCCGCATTTTTCAAAAGACCGTAATCATCGCTGTTGATGAGCTGGCTTTCCTGCCTTTCCTTGATGCTCTCAATGGCAAGCCGCAACTGTTCCTGAATCTGGTTGAAGGGGCTGCTGTATATGTCCGATACGCGGGTATTGACGTTGATAATCGTCGAAATGGAATTCAGCACGTATTCGCGCGGGCTTGTACTATAATCGACAAAGCCTTCGGTAATATTCGAGGTGTCGCCGGTACTGCACAATACATCAAGCGGCGTATCGCCTTCCTGTACCTTGTTCAGCCGGTAAATCCCCGTTTCAAGTCCCTTCCAGTCGAACAGCCTTGTGATCCAACGCGGTGTAAGGGAATCGAATTGCGGTGCAGATTTAGTAACATTTGCCAGTTGATAAGCTGCCGATGAACCGAGCGCCGGTACGGCCAGATTGCCATTGTCTTGTTCGGACATAGTAAAGCCCCCTTAAGATAATAATGAAAAATATATAATATGGCCCATATGCTCGCGTGCATAAGCGCATTGGTTCAGCAATGGGCCTACTATAATGAGTTTTATAAGTCAGATATGCATCAGTACTGCGCAATCCGGGGATCTATTTCCTGCGCCCATGCATTCATGCCGTCTTTCAAATTCAGCAGTCTGCCGTTATAGCCGGAATCCCGTAAAGTACGAATCGCCATCACGCTGCGCTGGCCGATTTTACATATGACGATCGTATCGCGTTCGGGATCGAGCTCCGCTTTGCGGCGAACGATCTGCCCGAAAGGAATGGCTTTCGTTCCCGGTAGCTTCCCTATCGCAAGCTCATGAGGCTCCCGGATGTCAAGGATTTGCACCTCTTCCCCGCCATCAAAGCGTCTTTTCAGCTCGATAGCCGTGATCTCCTCGATTGGCTCCTCTTCGGCAGGCTTCTTCAAACCGCAAAATTCTTCATAATCAATAGGGGATGTAATGGTAGGATGTGTTCCGCAAATGGGGCAGTTCGTGTCCTTGCTGAGCTTAAGCTCCCGAAACTTCATCTTCAGCGCATCGAACAGCAGCAGCCGATTGATTAGAGGTTCACCTTTGCCAAGGAGCAGCTTGATCGTTTCATTTGCCTGAATGCAGCCTATGATGCCGGGAAGAACGCCGAGTATGCCGCCCTCGGAGCAAGTGGGGACAAGTCCGGCTGGAGGCGGCTCCGGATACAGACAGCGGTAACAGGCTCCTTCCTGTGCATAGAACACGCTGACCTGTCCTTCGAACCGGAATACGGAGCCGTACACGTTCGGCTTGCCCAATAAAACGCAGGCGTCATTGACCAAATACCGCGTCGGGAAATTATCCGTTCCATCCACGACCACATCGTAATCCTTGATAATGTCGAGGGCGTTCTCACTGGACAGTCTCTGTTCGATGGCAATGACGTTTACTTTCGGATTAATGCTCTTGATCCGGTCCTTTGCAGACGCGATCTTCGGTCTGCCGATATCGCGCGTGCCGTGAATAATCTGGCGCTGCAAATTCGTCTCATCCACGAAGTCAAAATCGACAATGCCGAGCGTCCCGACGCCAGCGGCGGCCAAATACATGGCGATCGGCGCGCCCAGTCCCCCGGTTCCGATCAGCAGTACCCGGCTTTTCTTGAGGATGCGCTGCCCTTCCACGCCGACCTCCGGCAGAATAAGGTGCCGGCTGTACCGGGTAATTTCGTCTTTGGTCAGTTCGGGAAGCCCGCCAAGGTCCGGGCTCCCGATTCCTTCCGTTTCCGTCGGCGAGCCGCCGGCAATGGAAGGCACAAGCATTACGTCGTCTCCATCCGACAAGGCTGTCTGCAGGCCGTTCTTTTGCCGGATATCCTCTTCATTCACGTAGATATTCACATAGCTGCGCAGCTGGCCCTGATCGTTAAACAAATGCCGCCGAAGATCGACATATTGTTCGGTTAGTACAGCCAGCGCCTCTTCAACCGTGGCCGCCTCCAAACCGATTTCCGACAAACCGTCCGTAAAAGAGCGCAGGGCGGTAGGAATAAGCAAACTTACTGTCATACGGCTAATCCTCCCTATTAATGGTTTCAGAATAGAACGCGGAACGGTCACTGTTCAGCTCCCAGGAAGTCAATTCTCCCGCCCGCCCCCCCGCAACCGCGACAATCAGATAAGAGTAAGTCGGCCAGGCATGCTCCAAGTCGAACGCCGAGGGACGCGCAGGATGATCGGGATGCGAGTGATAGAAGCCGAGAACGTCCAGCTTATGCTTCCGGGCGTACAGCTCGCTTCTCATGATATCCTCCGAAGTGATGAGAAAGCGGTTATGCCTGGCCTGCTCTTCCCGCGAATTGGAAATCGGAAGCAGCTCGCTTACCACCTTCGTCTGATCCTCACCCAATTTGCCGAACACAATACCGCAGCATTCATGCGGGTAATCCTCCTCGGCGTGTTTATTGATTTGGTCGATATGCTCCCGCTTCAGATGGATCATGTTGCATCCCCCCTTATCCACAGGTCGTCGCTTAAATATCGAAGCCCGCTGTCGCATAAAATGGTAACGACGACTGATCCGGGAGGGACGGTAGCAGCCAGCTTCAGCGCGGCGTGCACATTGGCCCCGGAACTGATTCCCACCAGCAGCCCTTCTTCCCGCGCCAGCCTGCGCGTCATGGCGTACGCTTCCTCGGTTTCAACCTCGATCAGCCCGTCGGCTACCGACTGGTCGTAAATCCCCGGCTTAAGCGTCGTTGCCAGATGCTTCATTCCCTCCAATCCGTGCAGAGGCGAATCCGGCTGCATCGCAACGGTCTGGATCGCGGGATTAAGCTCCTTCAATCTTCTGGAGGTTCCGATAAAAGTTCCTGACGTACCCATGCCGGCGATAAAATGAGTAACCTTATGATCCGTCTGTTCCCAGATTTCCGGGGCGGTCGTCTCGTAGTGCGCTTTCCAGTTCGCATCATTATTGTATTGATCGGGATAAAAATACCGGTCGGCCTCAAGCTCCGCTATCCGCTTGGCTTCAAGCTGAGCGCCATCCGAGCTTTGCAGCGGGTCCGTCTCGATAATTTCCGCGCGGTAAGCCCGCAGAATCCGCTTGCGTTCGACATTCGCGTTACCTGGAAGACACAGGGTCACTTTGTATCCGAGAGCCGCACCGATCATTGCGTAAGCAATGCCGGTATTGCCGCTCGTCCCGTCGATGATGGATTTCTCCTTGGTCAACTGCCCTGACTGGATTCCCTGCAAAATCATGGCCTTCGCGGCGCGGTCCTTGACCGAACCGCTCGGATTAAGCTGCTCGGCCTTCACATACACGCTCACGTCGGTTCGCCCCAGATCCTTCGTCACATTCACAAGACGTATAAGCGGTGTATTGCCGATAGATTCAATAATCCCGTAATGGTTATTTGCCAATGTGAAGTCCCCTAACCTGCTGGCTTTTTCGCCAGTTTCTCCGCATCCATACCATGTCCAACTATTCCGAGCAATATTGTAGGAATAAGTTGATTTCATTATAGCAGTTCGACATTTTTCTGTCTAGCGGCTTCTTTGAAAAAAAAGACATTTTCTCCTTCGAATAGACAAGCTGCAGGCATACAAGAAGGCGCGGGACTCCCGTGTTCGGACCCGCGCCTTTTTTTTAAAAATAACATATATTATTAATGAACCGGATAAGCAGTAATTGAGGCTTTGCCCGAGTGGTATTCCAAAAAGTAGCCAATCCCCGCAGCCGCATTGTAACCGGCAAACTTGGACTCGCTGTTGCCCGGCCAGGCCTGATTCGTTACAATCTCCGACCCATTTGCCGAATACAAGGACCAGGTATGCTCCGCCAAATCCCCTACAAATAACTGATTGTTAATGAGCTCCGTTTGCCACCCCGAGTGATCGCCCTTGTCGGCAAAAACTCCTTCCAGCACCTTGCTCTTGATCCCCTTATCCGCATTAATGATTTGGTAGTAAGGCTGGATTTCAGTAGATTTGGGACGAAGGACATTTGGCGGAAATGGCTGGTACACCGATTCATACACATTGGAGGTAAACAACAACGCATTTCCCCCCCCGATTTCAAGGTTGAAATTCGTGTTAAAGTCCTTGAAAAGAGCCTCTTTCTTCGTATATAGATTCACTGCTTTCGCAAAATAAACCTGGTTCATAATGCCCGATGCCATATACTTTATTGCCAAGTAAGGATAGCCCTGAAAATCCCAATCCAGCACACTAACAGACTCCCAACCGTTGTCCACGACCTTGGCGTCATAGCTGACACTCGGCTTCTTCCAAGGATATTGGTATAGATTAAAATCGTTTAATCTTTGAAGCATAATTCTTTCATTTGCTTTTCCGGCAGGGGCTACCCATTTGATCTTATCCCCATCCTTAAGGTTTAGCGGGATGGTTGTTTTAGAGAGAATGGCTCCCTTATAAGAAAACACGGTTTTCGAGATCGTATTCCGGTTTGTTTTCTTCAGCAGCACAATCTTCTCAGGCTGTTTCACCACCTCCACGTCAAGCACGGGAGAAGCGTCGTCTGAAAGACTCGTAAATTTATTTGCTTGTAAATCGGCTAACAGCACTTTCCCAGCTGTACGGTCAACCAGAACGGCCGCATGATCACCGGCTGAAAGGATATCCGTGGAACCAAGGCTTGGGGGCAAGCTCTCGTCGGCGTATGCGTAGTTAGAAAATAGAACCGTTACTAAAACGATGGAGCACCAATAAGCTAACCTTTTCATCATAACCTCCCTATCATCATCCACATGCAATTCAAATTGTATTCCAATTTATGTATAATTCCCATGCCGCAAATGTACTATATCGCACTGCACATCTATGAAAATATAGCCGCCGAGCGCATGTCCGGATTAAAAAAAACGGCGGCAGTTCAGGACCCCGCATTCACGTCCATTACTGCCACCGGTTTTTATATTAGATGAGTCAGGGCACCATAAGCCCCATTTCCGCCGCCGCTTCCTTCAGCACGCCCGCATATTCGACCAGCGTCTCGCGGGCAAGCCTGTTGACCGGCCCGGACAGCGACAAGGCGGCGGCGATTTCGCCGCTCCGCCCGATAACGGGTACGGCCACGGCGGCCGCTCCTGGCTCGCGCTCCTCAAAGCTGGTCGCATAGCCGGCATGCAGCACTTCTTTCAATTGGTCCGCGTAACGCTTGCGGTCAATAGCCGGGGGCCAGTCCTCGCCTTCAAGCAGCTCCTGTTGGACTTCCGGCGGAGCGTAGGCGGCCAGCACCTTGCTGGATGCCCCCACGGTCAGCGGCAGCCTTGCGCCGATCTGCGCCACACGCCGGATCGCCTGATTGCTCTGCACCGCCTGGATGCGCACCCGCTCAAAGCCGTCACGCAAATATAAACTGACCGTCTCCCCAAGCCGGTCACGCAGGCGCTCCATTGCGGGCAGCAGCAGCGTTCCCGGGTTCTCCGAAACCGGCAGATGGGTCGAGAGCTCCCAAACCCGGATGCCGAGCCGGTATTTTTCCGTCGCCGGATTGCGGGTAATGAAGCCCCGGTCCTCAAGCGTCGTGAGCAGCCGGTGCACCGTGCTTTTGTGCAGGCTGATGCTCGCGGCAATTTCGGTCAGGCTCAGATCGCTGTCTCTAGTAAAACACAGCAGAATATCAAGCGCACGCTCCACGGCGCGCACCGTTAGCTTACGGTCGTCGTCCACGGATATCTCCCCTTCATGTTTCACTAAATGAAACACGGTTACAATATTTATAGTCATTTCTATCTTAGCAAAAGTCTGTGAAAAGTCCAGTATCTTCATCTCGAGGCAGGTCCTGCGACTCAGTTTACAGTTGCATTACAAATGAGGCACATTCATTGACTTTGCCTTAACAGAACCCTACGATTAAACACAGGAGTGCAAACGAATCCACTATTTTCGGAGCGAGTTTTGCTGAAGAATTCACTGCTGCCTGCACTCGCAAAACTTAGCCTATGCTTTCGAAGCGAGTTTTGCTGATGAATAACTGTAGCTTTTGCGCTCGCAAAACTTAGCTTATGCTTTCGAAGCGAGTTTTGCTGATGAATTAATTGCTGGCCTATGCGCTCGCAAAACTTTTAGGAGGGGACCTTATGGATCTTGCAACATCTCGCGCCGGCACGCCGGTCTCCCCAAGGCCGCTGGACCGTCCGTCCAATCAACAGCCGCAGCTGTCCCTGCGGATGATTCGCATAAAGCATGTGATTGTGGCGCTGCTGTTGTCCGTTTTCTTTTTTTTAACATTCTGTTTCATCTCGCTGCACGCTTATATTACCTGGGTGCTGTCCAATCCGACGGTCGCTCCGGTGTTCTCCAATCCGATGCTGGCCAAGGGACTGAAATATGAGGACGTAACCTTTCCGGCAAGCGACGGCAGCCGCAATATTCAGGGCTGGTACATTCCCGCCGACAAATCGGCCAAGACGATCGTATTCAGCCACGGCTATGGCGCCAACCGCGAGGAATCGTGGGTTCCGATGTACGATCTTGCCCATTTTGCGCACCGTCTGAATTTCAATGTCATTATGTTCGACTACGGCTTCGCTTCCCAAAGCAATAAAGATGTGGCAACAGGCGGCAAAAAAGAATCCCGCGAGCTGCTCGGCGCCATTCAGCTCGCGAAGCAGCGCGGAGCGAAGGAGATCGTCGTATGGGGATTCTCCATGGGCGCAGGCACCGCCTTGCAGGCAGGGCTCGTTACCAAGGATGTGGACGCGATGATTCTGGACAGCACCTTTCTGCTGGAGCCCGATACGCTGTATCACAACATCAGGCAAAATATCGATCTTCCGCGTCATCCTTCGCTTGAAATTATGGAGCTGCTCTTCCCTGTGCTGAACGGGACCGGACTGAATCAGATTCCATACGGCAAGGTTAAGGCGGAGGATTATCCTTTCCCGACTTTGTTCATGCATGGAACGTCGGATGAAAAAGCGCCTTATCCAATCGCCGAAGCGCTGGCCGCCCATCAGACCAATCGGTATTCCGATTCCTGGATTGTCAAAGACAGCCATCACGAGCTGCTGTTCCGTGAGCATCCCCGCGAATATCTGCGCCGGGTGTCCGCCTTCTTGAGCAATGTCCCGCTGGCCAAAGCCCAGAGGGAGAAGCAGCAGTAGAGCTAAGTCTCACATAGTACAACCCTCATCCTTCATACTCTATAGGGAAAAGACATATTACGGGAGGGCTGTACGTCATGCAGTATGTATATGGGCCACCGCCGGCGGTGCACGTATTGAATGAAATTGCATTCTGGAAAAATCAGGAGAAGGAGAACGCAGCACTGATCAAGCTCGCCGTTCCCGAACTGGAGGAGCCTTACGTCAAGCTGCTGGATGAATGGAACGCCGTTTTCGGCGCTACGGAGCATAGCGCCCGGAGCCTGCTGGAGGCGGCGCTTTCGCCTGCGGCGGCCGGGAGCGTGGATCCCGCCGAGATTAACAGACTGGCGGCGGTATCCGTCGAACAATCCCGCGAATTTATTCGCCACCTGCAAGCCTTGAAAGAACAGAGCCCGGACCTAAGGGCAGAGACGGCGGAGACCTTTCTGCCTCATGTTATCCGCGAGACGGAATATTTTCTCGGCGTCCTGGGCGGGCTCGGCCATCCCGTCAACCATTTCGGAGACTTACGGGATTATGCCGCCGATCTTCCGCCCGGGCCATTTGCCGTCGGCACGGCTGCACAGGACCCGGAGCTTGCTTCCGCCCACCGCGACCTGCCGTCCGTGCCGATCGGAGGGCATAAGCTCCCCCCTCTGCCGTATCCTTACAACGCCCTTGAGCCGTACATCGACGAGAAGACGATGCGGATTCATCACGACATCCATCATAAGAGCTATGTGGACGGCCTGAACAAGGCGGAGAAAAAGCTGGCGGACGCCCGAAAGAGCGGAGATTTCGATCTAGTCAAGCATTGGGAGCGGGAGCTTGCCTTCAACGGGGCCGGTCATTATCTGCATACGATATTCTGGGACGAAATGTCTCCGCAGGGCGGAGGGCGTCCGACCGGAGCTTTGCTTGCGGCCATCGAGCGGGACTTCGGAAGCTTTGACGCCTTCAAGAAGCAGTTCAGCGAAGCCGCCGAGAAGGTTGAAGGCGGGGGCTGGGCCATTCTCGTCTGGAGTCCGCGCAGCCGCAGACTCGAGATTCTGACGGCGGAGAAGCACCAGAACCTGTCCCAGTGGGATGTCATCCCGCTGCTCGCCCTCGATGTCTGGGAGCATGCCTACTACCTGAAGCATCAGAACAAGCGCGGCGATTATATTCAGGACTGGTGGAAAGTTGTAAACTGGCCTTATGTATCCGAAAGATATGCCGCGGCAAGCAAACTCGCCTGGAAGCCCTACTAATAAGAACCCCACAATCCCTAAAAAATAAACCGGCCCCCTGAAATCAACATGGGGCCGGTTCGCTGCATACGTCCGTTATTCTTTAATTAACGACAAAAATTCCGCCCGGGCTGCAGGGTTCTTACGGAAAGTCCCTCTGACAGCCGAAGTGACCGTCTTACTGCCCGGCTTCTTGACGCCCCGGGCGCACATGCACAGATGCTCGCCTTCGACGACGACCATGACCCCGTGCGGATGAAGCACTTCGGTCATGATATCGGCGATTTGCGAGGTAATGCGCTCCTGCACCTGCAGGCGGCGCGTCACGGCTTCCGTAAGCCGCGCCAGCTTGCTGAGTCCAGCGATGCGTCCGCTCGGAATGTACCCGATATGCACCTTGCCGAAGAAAGGCGCCATATGGTGTTCGCACTGGCTGTAATAGACGATATCCTTGACGATAACAAGCTCTTCATGGGACTCGTCAAAGGTAACGCCAAGCGCCTCTTTCGGATCAATGGAATAGCCGCCGAAAATCTCCTCGTACATCCGCGTTACCCGCGCCGGAGTCTCCAGCAGCCCTTCCCGTCCGGTATCTTCGCCGATCAGCTCCAATATTTTCTGAACATGGTACTCTATCTTCTCACGGTTAGCCGATACGGTTTCGTTCACATAATCTTTGATGCCGCCCATGAAACTTCCTCCATTCATGCCGTCCCGCTAACAACCTGAGAAGCGGGCCGGTTACTTGCTCTTTCTTTTTGGCCCTTTGCCACCGGCAGGACCGCGTCCCCCCATGTTCTGATTCTTCATCATTTGCTGGGCGCGCTGCATTTGCTTACTGTTCAAATTATATCCCATCTGCTTAGCGACCTTTTGCAGCATTTCCGGATCGTTCTGCATGCTGGTCATTTGCTTGCGCAGATAATATACACCAATGAAGAAGCCGCCAATCAGCCCCACGACCAGTGTAATAATCGGAAGAGCAATATCCATTTAAAAACCCACCTCTGAGTTGTATTGTGGCACGCCTAATTTAACGCGCGCGAATCTATCATAGCATTTCGGGAACTGGACAGCAATTGGAATATCCGCTCCTGTCCGGGCTCTTTATTTTCAAGCCTCCGCATGCCCTGCCAGCTTGCCCCGGGCTCGGTTCAGGCGCCGGACGACCTCGTCATCCCGCTCGCTCTCAAGCGCAAGCTCCACGGCCGCAAGCGCCGCTTCGCCGCCTATCACGCCAAGCGACCAGGCGGCCGCGCCGCGCAGCTCCGGACGCGGGTCCCCAATCAGCACTTCCGTCAGCTTCGGCACGGCGGAAGCATCCTTGAAGTTGCCGAGCGCGATGACGGCGTTGCGCTGGATCGGCTTTTTGCCCCTCCAGGCAGCGGCGCTGCTTCCGAACTTCTCCTTGAATTCCCGGTTGCTGAGGTCAAGGATCGGCAGAAGCAGCGGCTTCGCCTGCTCGGGATCGGGCAGAAGCCCGGGATGATGGTCCCAGTTCTTCCCCCGGTTGTGGGGGCAGACAATCTGGCACGTATCGCAGCCGTAGAGACGGTTGCCGATCTTGGACATATACGTTTCGTCCAGAAAGCCTTTCGTCTGGGTCAGATAAGAGACGCAGGCCTGAGCGTTCAGCTCTCCGGGTCCCACCAGCGCGCCCGTCGGACAGGCGTCAATGCATTTGGTGCAGGTGCCACAGCCTTCCGTCACAGGCGTATCAGGCGGGAATGGGATATCCGTGACCATTTCGCCTAAATAGATCCACGAGCCCCATTTCAGAGAAATGATCGAGCAATTTTTGCCGCTGAAGCCGATTCCCGCCCGCTGAGCGACCGCCCGGTCGACCAGAACGCCGGTATCCACCATGCTCTCCAGCACCGCGTCCGGCACCCGCTGCCGGATAAAGGCTTCCAGTCGCTCCAGCGCCTCGCGCAGCACGAGATGATAGTCGCGGCCCCAGGCCGATCTCGCCAGAATACCCCTGCGTTCGCCCGGCTCGGACTTTGGGGGCTTGTCCATTTTGGACGGGTAGGCAACCGCAATGGCAATAATGGACTTCGGCTGCCCTTCCCTCAGGGCCGGAATCGTCCGCTTGTCCAGATCCGGCTCCTCAAAGCCCGAATCATAGCCCTTGTCCCGGTGCTCCTGCAGCAGATCCTTCAAAAAAAGAAACGGCTCCGCCGTCGCAAATCCAATTTCGTCAATGCCCAGCGACGGCGCCGCCTCCTTCATTTCCTTCTTTAATTCTTCCCACCTTGAGGACGGGGGCGAATAAGATGCAGATTTCATGTTGTTCAACCTTCCGCCTCCTTTGCTATTGGTATTGCCAAGACTCCATTATAGCGCATTTACTTTTGGCAGCGGCCACCAGATAAAGGCGGCTCTGCCAACGATCATCTTCAAGGGAACGGCCCCGAAAAAGCGGCTGTCCTTGCTGGCGCCGGCATGGCGATTGTCGCCCATAACGAAATAAAATCCCCTGCCGACGGGAACCGGCGCAAAATCCGCATCTTCGATAGCCGTATCCACGTACGGCTCGGTGGCAGGCTTGCCGTTGACGTACAGCTTGTGCTCCCGCACTTCCACAATATCGCCGGGGATGCCGACGACCCGCTTGACCAGATATTCCTTCCGGTCCGGCCCGTTGCTCGGATCATGCAGCACGACAATATCGCCGCGTCTTGGGTCCCTGAACGCAAGCGTTATTTTATTGATAAACAGCCGTTCGCCTTCATATAGTGTCGGCTGCATTGAATGGCCTTTAACCATGGAGATATTGAACACGAACAGATTCAGCATCGATATGACCGAGAATACGACAACCGCCATAATGAACCAGTCTTTGAATTCCGCGATCCATTTTCTTCTCCGGAAGGAACGGTATTTCTTCAGTCTGGAAGTCCGGTCGCTTCGTTTGCGGTAAGGCAAGCCTCCCTCTTCCAATTTCCGCTCCATAATCCACCCCTGATCCGGTATATGAATGACTCCTAACTCCTAACAATAGAAAAGCATATCTCCCGCACGTTTGCAACGTTCAGGATGATATGCCAAGTAAGGAAAGGAGCCGACTTCCGGCTCCATATGATGCTGGTGTAGTCTGGTTAATGTTTCCGCTTTCGCAGGTGCAGATCGACCTACTCTTTATTGTCCAACGATGCTCAGCTTACGCACCGATTTAAAGATATGGTTCTCGCCATAACCCATCGCTTCGTACAGCGGGAGGGCGGCCGCATTATGCTCATCGCCGACAACGTAAATACCGTTGACCTTGCGCGCTTGAAATCTGCTCTCCATAGCCGAAACAAGACGTCTGCCGATTCCTCTGCGGCGATAATCGGGATGGATGGCAATACGGAAATAACAACCATAATTTTTCTCAATCGTGCCAATAAGCGCTCCGACAATCTCCCCTTCTTCTTCCGCAACAACAATGAGATCCGAATCCCAAGAAAGCTGTCTGGAGAAGGGTTCCAAGGTGTTCTCGTAACATTCTTCGGATAAAGCGGCTTGCAACAGTTCAGTCACTAGACTTACGTCGCTTAATTGAAAGGAACGAACGTGCATTCTTTACAGTCTCCCTTTTCTTTGGCTTTGGATTTTACAAAAAGAAGGAGTTCCCTTTATAATCCGGAGGGCGAAAAAAGCATCAATTAACGAGGAATACCTGCTTTTGTCTCTATTAAATCACATAATTCGGGCGATATCATTACTTTTCTAGCGAAAGCGCTTAATATAAAGCGCATACATCACGCTGTATGCAAATTGTTCATCATTTAGGAAATATTTAGGGTGTAAGTTTCTTATATCAGGAAATATTAACAGAGTTAACACCAAGTTTACACAAATTATGGCGGGCATGAGTCGGTGGATGCAGGGTATTTCACTTAATAAACATTTTTGTTTGTTTAGTGTTGCATTCTCGATTCAGATACGGTTTAATATGATGTATACAAATTCCATTTGAAATCAGGAGGGATTTTTCCATGGCTTTTGAATTACCGGCACTTCCATATCCAAATGACGCACTCGAACCGCACATCGACGCAACGACGATGGAGATTCACCACGACAGACACCACAATACGTATGTGACCAACCTCAATGCCGCACTGGAAAAGGCACCCGAACTGCAAGGAAAAGGCCTTGAAGAGCTCATTTCCAATCTGGACGCGGTACCGGAAGCAATCCGCACTGCAGTTCGCAACAACGGCGGCGGGCATGCCAACCACTCCTTGTTCTGGGAAACGATCGGACCAAACGGCGGCGGCGCACCGACAGGCGCACTGGCTGAAGCCATCGACAGCGAACTGGGCGGCTTTGAGAAATTCAAGGAAGACTTCGCTGTTGCGGCAACGACCCGCTTCGGCAGCGGCTGGGCCTGGCTCTCGATCAAGGACGGCAAACTGGCTGTATCGAGCACGCCTAACCAAGACAGCCCTATTATGGAAGGCGCGACTCCTCTGCTCGGACTGGACGTATGGGAGCACGCCTACTACCTGAAATACCAAAACAAACGCCCCGACTACATCAAAGCGTTCTGGAACGTTGTGAACTGGGATGCCGTCGGCAAACTCTACGAAAGCGCGAAGTAAACCGGCTGCGGCTTAGCCGCAGTTCGTGTGACGGCAGCAGCAAGTTGCCATTGCGCAGTTAAGGCAGCAGCAAGTTGCTATTACGCAGTTAACATTTAAAAAGGGATTGCCCTGCGCGGGGCAATCCCTTTTTTACGTTTACTTCGCACCTTTATTTTTACGTTTACTTCGCACCTTTATTCTACCGAAGCGGCACTTATGCACCGCGGACCGTGCCGTTAGCCACCTCGCTAAAGCCGCCCTGCAAAGACGGCCATTCCGCGGGGGCGGCAGGCCTATCCACTGAACTCAGCGCTATCCCTTTGATCGAAATAAGCGTTAAGCAGCTTAAGGAAGACGTTCGGAAAAGCGTATTTCGCCATGTCCTCGCGCCCGATCCAGCGGATTTCCGCCCGATCCCCGTCATGTCCGGCTTCGTCGGCGAACAGCTCGGGCTCCTTAGTGGACGCGCCCGGAGATAGCGCCGTCGCCCCTTCGGCCGTACCCTGCACGGCGTACGGCCCGCGCGCTTCCGCAGCCACCGGCAGCGGAAGCGGCTCCTCCCTGCAGCGGTACACCTGCAGGGTCCAATGGATATGGCTGAACGTATGCTCGGCAGCCATAAAATGCTCCTCCGGCCGGGCGGAGATCCCGGCCTCGCTCAGGGACCGGCGCAGCCGGTCCATCGCGGCCGCGTCCCCCGGCCGCGCAGTTCCGGCGCCGAGAGCCTCCGGCGCCGGCCAGTGCGGCAGCTCCCACATGCGGGCCAGAAGCCCGCTGGACGGCCGCTGCCGCACAAGCACCCGGCCCGCGCGCTCGCCGCGGCCCTCCACCAGGGCCGCAAGCCGCGTTTCCGGGCGCGGCGGCTTGGCCTTGGTCTTGACGGGCAGCTCCGTCTCGCGGCCCGCAAACCGCCCAGCGCAGCGCTCCATCACCGGGCAGACGAGGCAGCGCGGCGATTTCGGGGTGCAGACAAGCGCTCCGTGCTCCATCAGCGCCTGATTGAAATGGGACGCCTCGCCAGCGGGAATAAGCTCCTTCGCCAAGCCTTCCATTTTCACACGGGTCTTGGCCTTGGCAATATCGTCTTCAAGCAGAAAGAAGCGGGAGAGCACCCGCATCACATTCCCGTCCACTGCCGGCTCCGGCCGGTTAAAGGCGATGCTGAGAATCGCACCGGCCGTGTAGGGGCCTACCCCTTTAAGGCCAAACACCGCCTCGCGGTCGTCCGGCACCTTTCCTCCGTAAGTCTCCTTCACCTGTCTTGCGGCATGCTGCAGATTGCGGGCTCTGGAGTAATAACCGAGTCCTTCCCAGCATTTCAGCACCTCTTCCTCCGGCGCTTCGGCCAAAGACTCGATCGTCGGGAAACGCCCGATAAAGCGGTTGAAATACGGGATGACCGTATCCACCCGGGTCTGCTGCAGCATAATTTCCGATACCCAGATATGATACGGATCGCGGGAGCGCCGCCACGGTAAGTCCCGCTTCTGCTCGTGGTACCACTCAAGCAAATGACGGCTGAAGAATTCCATATCCTGACGCCGCTCCATGTCCTGCCGTTCTTCTTGTGCCATGCTCACGCTCCTTGATGTCAAATTCTTTTGGCAAAATACTGCGCCGTTCAATCTCTCGTCCGCTGTTCAACGACGGCGAAGGCCGACGCCAGACCGCGGGTATGCGTAATGGTAAGATGGATGGCGTACGGATGTCCTCCCGGCAGATTCAGCCGCGTCCAGGCTTCTTCCGAAAGGACAGCCTCCGGTCTTCCGCTCTCCCCGGGGAGGACTTCGATATCCGCAAATCCGACCGCAGCGCCGATACCGCTCCCGAGTGCCTTGGCGACGGCTTCCTTGGCGGCAAACCGTCCGGCGGCGAATTCGGCCGTAAGGCCGCCCCGGCTTCCGGCCAGGCGAAGCTCGCCTTCGGTCAGAATGCGGCGCGCGAACCTGCCGCCGAGCCGCCCTTTCAGCAGAACGGCAATTCGTTCGATTTCCAGCACATCGTGCCCGATTCCATAGATCAAGGGTACACGCTCCTCAAATCTTCTTTTTCCGTAAATTCATATGGGGAATGGTATAATAGTATAGTGTTGAGGCAGGCTTTCTGCTATCTTAAAAGAAAACCGAGCCGAAGTCCATGCCGCCATAGCGGTGCCTTCGGCACCTGAATGGACCAGCCATTCGCTTACGAGAGGGGACATTTTCTGATGAGTCGAAGCATCAATTTTAAAATACCCGCAGGTGATGACGCCGTTCTGCGCTGTACGCGTTTCCCTTCCCGGGGAGCGGCAGCCAGTCTGATTGTAATCGCACACGGTTATAAAGGCTTCAAGGATTGGGGAATGTTCCCTTATGCCGCGGAATCGCTGAGCGGGAAGCACGAGGTCGTCACCTTCAATTTCTCCCATGGCGGAATCGGCGAGGATCTCCAGAATTTCACCGAGCTCGATAAATTCGCGCGCAATACCTATCATCGTGAGCTCAAAGATCTGGAAGTGCTGCTCTCCTATCTCAGCCAGCATCCGAAGCTTGGCGGACTTCCGCTCTTCCTCCTGGGACACAGCCGGGGCGGAGGCGACTGTCTGCTGTACGCGCTGGACCATCCGGGCGATGCCGCCGGCGTCATCTCCTGGAACGGCGTTACCGATCTGGATCTGTTCACGGAAGAACAGAAACGGGACATGCGTGAAAAAGGCCGCGCCTATGTCCTTAACGGGCGGACAGGCCAGCAAATGCCTCTGGACGCCGTCATTCTGGAGGATTTGGAGCATCAGAAAGAGCGCTACAATATTATTGAACGGATGCGGACGGCGGCATTCCCGGTTGCGCTCATTCAGGGAAGCAATGACGGCGCCCGTCTGCAGAAGGGGTCCGAGAAGCTGATCGCCGTCAGACCGGATATCGACTGGATTCAGATTCCCGAAGGAGACCATACCTTTGGAACGGTCCACCCGTTTGCCGGGCCTACCCCGCAATTGGAACAGGCACTGTTCGCGACCGAGGCCTTTATTGACCGGGTGCTGCAATCCTGAAGTCTTAGCAGGAATACCGCTCTGCGGCGGCCTGCTGCTTTCGGCACTGAACTGCCGCAGCGGTGCGGCTAACCCGGCATATTGTTCATACTAGATGCCGGGGATAGCGCCCCGCTTATGCGCCGTTTCGCGGTAGAATTTCTCCAGCAGCTCCGCCGCTTCGGGCCTTACCGGCTTTCCCTCCAGGTAATCGCTGTTCTCCTCATACGTAACGCCAAGCTCGGCTTCATCCGTCTGCCCGGGCCATAATCCGGCAGTCGGTTCCTTGCCAATGATTTCGGCGGGCACTCCGAGATAAGAGGCCAGCTGGCGCACCTGGCGTTTGTTCAGGGAACGGAGCGGCGCTATATCCACGGCTCCGTCGCCCCATTTGGTGTAAAAGCCGGTAATCGCCTCGGATGCGTGGTCGGTACCAACCACGAGCAGGTTGTTCTCAAAAGAGAGCGCATACTGAATCACCATCCGCGTTCTCGCTTTGACGTTGCCTTTGCCTTTGTGCGTCAAATGGCGGTACTGCCCCATTGCCTTCAGCGCATACTCCGTTTCAAGCGCAATCTCGCCAACGGTATCCTCGATATTCGTCTCCACCGTTATAAGCCCAAACGTCCCGGCCACCGCGTAGCTGTCTCCAATATCCTCCTGCTCCCCGTAAGGCTGGAACACTCCAAGCGTCAAATAATCCCTGCCCCGTTCAGCACTCAGCTCGTCCGTCGCGCGTTTGCACAGACCTGCGGCCACCGCGCTGTCCACGCCCCCGCTTATCGCGATCAGCAGTCCTTTGGCTCCCGATTCCACAATATACGCTTTCAGAAAATCGACTCTCTTCCTTACTTCCGCCTCCGCATCAATCACCGGCTTAACGCCGAGTGCGGCAATGATCTCTTCCTGCAGGCTCACAGCAGCTCAACTCCGTTTCATCATGCTGAAATCCAAAAATAATCCCGCGGCACCGGAATAACCGGCGCCGCGGGATGAAAAGGCAGGCAAAACTCCTCGTTTTATTGACAGTAGCGGTCAAAGACATCCTTCAGCTCTGCCGCGATTTCCATAGCCGAACGGTTCTCTACCCCGTGACGCTCAATAAAATGCACCAGCTCCCCATCCTTCATCAGAGCGATGGAAGGCGAGGAAGGCGGGTAAGGAGCGAAATATTCGCGGGCTTTCGCAGTGGCTTCCTTCTCCTGTCCGGCAAAGACGGTAAAGAGATGATCCGGCTTGATGTCATGCTGCAACGCCTCAGCCACACCGGGACGGCATTGTCCGGCGGCGCATCCGCATACGGAGTTAACGACGACAAGGGAGGTTCCCTTCGCGGTTGGCAGTGCGGCTTCCACTTCCTCCGGAGTTCTCAGCTCTTTAAAGCCAATGCTGGTCAGATCGTCACGCATCGGTTGAATGGAATCCTTCATATATTGGTCAAAAGACATGGACATCGCTTTCGCACTCTCCTCTACACTTAAATAGTTTTGTCTATGAACTTTTTAACAGTTCATTCGTTAACTTTATTATACATTCCTACCCTCCGAAAGCAAGCGGAAGGGCCGCGCAGCTCCGGCTTTTGCTTGCCGCTGGCAGACATCCGGCTTCAAACGGCCGCCCTTCTAAGCTTCGGCGTAGGTTGCTTTCTCCTTAGTTTCGTATGGAAAAGACACTATAAAGACCGTACCGGAACCGGCGCAGGAATCGACGGAGATCGCACCGCCGTGCCGCTCGACAATGCTGAGGCATAACGGAAGGCCCAGCCCGGTCCCCTGGTCTTTGGTGGTAAAGAAAGGAACGAACATTTTCTCCAGCTCCGTCTCCGACATTCCGCTTCCCGTATCTCTTACCAGCAGTTCAACCTTTCCCGACTCACAGCGGGTTTCCAGCGTCAGCACGCCCTTCGCCTCCATCGCCTCCATGGCATTGCGTCCCAGGTTCAGCACCAGCTGCTTGATCTCCTTAACATTGAGACGCAGAACCGGCAGGGAGTCGCACAGCTTGAGCTCGACAATTTGCCCGCGAAGATTCGCATCGGCCCACAGCAGCGGCGCCAGCTCTTCGATCACATCGTGAAGGTTGCTGTCCTCTTTGCTGGAAATACCGCTCTGCGCAAGTGACAGAAAGTCAGTGATAATGCTGTTGGCCCGGTCCAGCTCATCCATGACAATCTGGTAATAAGAATCCATATCCGGTGTGCTCTTCTCTCTCATCAATTGGAGGAAGCCGCGCACCACCGCCATCGGATTGCGAATTTCGTGGGTAATTCCCGCCGCCATCTGGCCGACCAGCGTCAAGCGCTCGACATGATCCAGTTCGCTTCGAATCATCTCTTCCTCCGTCACGTCTTGAATGACGAGAACCATCCCTCCGATCTGGCCGGGCTCTTGCGGAACCAGGGGAGCTGCAAGAATATGCAGGACTCTCCCTAAGCAATTGACCTTCTCCATGAACCTTTGCTTAAGCACAATAATTTCCAGTAGGCGGTCCAGTTCCTTATCCTCGTTAAGTTTCAGCTTATGTATCAGGTCGAATACGGGAAGAAACAGAACATCGCTCCTTTTTATATTCGGCAGCCGGGTTTGCAATTTCTTCATCATCGTATCGTTGATGCTGGTAATCTTGTAATTGTCGTCAATGGAAAAGATACTTAAGGGCACCATATTGGTAATCTGCTGAAGATTATCGGTTTCCCATCTGAATCTCTCGGACATATGGGCTATGCGTTCCTCGACTTCAAGCTTGTCCAGAGCCGATTCCAGCCAATAAATCATGAAGCCTCCGAACAGGAATCTGAAGAACAGCATGCACAAAATGAGTGCGATTTCATTTGGTCGAAGTACAGAGTAGCTCTTGCCGTCGAGCAGAGGCGTAAGCACTCTGAACAGCGTGCACGAGGCCAGCAGGCCCCACATAATCGAAATTTTCTCCAGATCCGTTCCTTGCTTGAATCGTTTGGCCAGACTGAATACGAGCGGAAATATTAAAATATTCGAATCGAGCAGAATATGGAGCGGTGTGAACGGATAGTGAAACACAATGGTGCACGCCAGCAGCAGCACCCCGAGAAAAATACGGGAGCGCAAGCTTCCATACAGCATACCGATAAACGCCGGAACCACAGCCCAGTTCAGATTGATAATCCCGAACAGGCTGCCGGACAGCACAGAGCAGAGTATAAGGCTAAGCGCACAGCACAACGCTAGGAAAGTGTGGTCATCCGGAAATTTAAGATTTCTGCGCGCGGGATGGCTTTGATTCAGTCTCCATTGAAACAACAGCAAAAAAGATGAGGCAGCGGCAATTTGCAGTATGATATCTTTTATCGCGGTTGTAATTGTAATCACCATCCATCCGGGCCCGGTTAATTTTATGTGCAGACTTAGATTAAAGCAATTGGTGCAATCTGACAATGAAAGAATACCTTTATGGGCTGGACTGGCCCGTGCAGGGGCGGTAATGGTATGATGAGACCTGAATCAACGCAGCCCTGCCATATGCAAAAGGAGCCATATCATGAGTGAATTCGATGTTATCGTCATCGGCGGCGGACCCTCCGGTCTGATGGCAAGCGTTGCCGCAGCGGAGCATGGGGCGTCCGTGCTGCTAATCGACAAGGGAACCAAGCTCGGACGCAAGCTGGGCATCTCCGGCGGCGGCCGCTGCAATGTGACGAATATGAAGGAAACAGCTGAGCTGATCGCCAATATACCGGGCAATGGACGTTTTCTGTACAGCGCGCTCGGCCAATTCGACAATCGTTCCATCGTCGCCTTTTTTGAAAATTTGGGCATTAAGTTAAAGGAAGAAGATAACGGCCGAATGTTTCCCGTTTCCGATAAAGCTTCCAGTGTCGTCTCCGCGTTGGTCGGCAGAGTCAAGAGCCTCGGCGTTCAGGTTATTACGGACAGTCCGGTCCGGGAAGTGATATATGGGAAGGACTGCGTTCACGGCGTTCTGCTGGCTTCGGGGAAAAAGCTCACCGCCCGGGCGGTTATTATCGCGACAGGAGGCAAATCGGTCCCGCATACCGGCTCCACCGGCGATGGATATGCATGGGCCCAAGCAGCGGGGCATTCGGTAACGGAGCTGTACCCGACGGAGGTACCGATTGTATCGCGTGAGGACTGGGTCAGGTCCGGCGAGCTGCAGGGGCTCTCTCTGCGCGATGTATCGCTTACCGTCTGGAATGAAAAGGGCAAAAAGCTGATCTCCCACAGGGGCGACATGATTTTTACCCACTTCGGGCTGTCCGGTCCGGTTGCGCTGCGCTGCAGCCAGTTTCTGCGGCAGGTTCAGCGCAGGACAGGACAACCGGCGGTGGAGCTGTCTATCGATCTGTTCCCGGACCTCAGTCCAAATGAAATGGAAGCAGAGCTGCGGAACAAGCTGGAAGCAGAGTCTAAAAAGGCCGTCCGCAACGCGCTTAAGGGGCTGCTGCCGGAACGGCTCATTCCGCTTCTGCTGTCCAAGGCGGGAATTGATGGCGATCTTACCGTGCCTCATCTCTCCAAAAGCAATCTTGCGGCGCTCGCCGCCCTGATGAAGCGCATGCCGGTTACTGTTCACGGTACCCGTCCTTTGGAGGAAGCGTTTGTTACGGGGGGCGGCGTTCATTTGAAGGAAATCGATCCCGGAACCATGCAGTCAAAGCTGATGCCGGGTCTGTATTTCTGCGGCGAAATCCTGGATATACACGGATATACGGGCGGTTATAACATCACTGCGGCTTTCTCAACGGGATATACAGCCGGGATGCATGCCGCACGGCCGGAAGCCTGAAGGCGGTAATCCTTAATTTTAAAAGTAATTCCCACTTACCCGGTAAAATCCGGGATGAAACAAAATATTTTGTAAAATTAAACCAGCGTGAACAGACGATGCCCTCGTCGTTCACGCTGGTGCGTTTATTCATTTCGATTCATCTGGCCAGGCGAAAAGCGGTAAATACCCTTGCCGCCATAATACCGATCACCGCTCCGGCTGGGATGAACACCGCCAGCCCCCACCAGCCGTACAGCGGAATCGCTGCAGCCGCCGAGCACAGCAGAGAGAACGGAAGCAGGAGAATGGGAACCGCCCGGCTCCCCGCGTCGGCTTTCCGTTCTTTGGCAAACGGGAGCAGCGCAATAAACTCTTCACTGGAAAAAACCTTCCAGTACGAGACCAGCCAGGAGGCCATCAATAATACCAGCACAATGCAGACGGCCCATTTCAGCATTCCCGGCACGATCAGAATGGCTATAGCGCCCACCCCGGTAAACTGAAGATACAGCTTGAAATGTCCCGGATTGCGCACAAACGCCTTGATTGACGCATCGGCCAGCCTGCTTTCGGGAGTGACGGATCGCAGCAGCGGCCGGGATTTACGGAAGATCCACGGTTTATGCCGGGTCGGACGAGGCTTGTCAATGACGCCTCTCAGCAGTAGTCCGGCGATCTTCATCCGCTGCTTGAAGTCCTCTCGCACATCGCCAAGGAACGTGCCGTGCAGCCTCAGTCTTGCCCGCAGCGCGGCTGCCGCGACCACCGCGTACCCGGCAGCCGCAAGCAGCAGCAGCGCCGGATGAACGCTCCAGGCCGCGGCGGCGCGGATGAACAGCCCGCACGGCAGCCATGAGGCAAGCAGCATCCACAGCCATCTGCGCCAGCCCTGCTTCTGTACTCTTACCATGTGCGCGAGCAGCTTGACGCATGTCCCGCAGCACAGGCTCAGGGCCAGCAGCGCTCCCGTGTCCGCTCCGCTTAGCCCGTAGGCCCGGACGAGAAAAGGCAGCAGAATCAGAAAACCTGCCGTAATTTTCAGGGCCGTAACCGCCAAGCTGTACTCTATTCCGCCCCGTATTACCGTACGCAGCCACTCCTTGCGCTGACGAAGGAACAGCAGGTCTCCTTCATGCAGCAGCAGCAGGATGCCGCCCTGCATAAGTAAGGCAAGCAGCGCCGGCAGGAGGGCATAAGGCAGGAGCATAGTCCACTTCGGAAGCGGCTCATTCCAGAAGCCGTAATAGTACCTTCCGCCCAGCAGCGCCCCCGGAATTATGAGGTACAGAAACACCGTCCAGTCCGCGGCGGTGCGAATGATGCCCCATTGTTCCTTCCAGTGGCGGGCCAGCCGCCTTTGCAGCAGCCGCCTTGGAGAAGGAGTATCATAGCCTGCTTGGTTCTCCATCATTGTGTTCATGGCAAGCTTTCCCTCCCCTATCATGCCAGCGCGTCGAAGCAGTCGAACAGCGAAGCTTCCGGCAGTCCCGCCGCCGCGCGGATGTGCTCAAGCGTCCCTGATGCCGCCACCTTTCCGGCAGATACGAGCACAAAGGAGTCGCAAATCTTTTCCGCCGTATCCAGCACATGCGTCGACATCAGCACACCGGCTCCGCGCCGCCGCTCCGTCTCCAGCAGCTTCAGAAAGTCCTTGGTCGCGCGTGGATCGAGGCCAATGAATGGCTCGTCCACAATATAAAGATCAGGCTGGGCAAGGAAGCCGAGCATCAGCATCATTTTCTGCTTCATCCCTTTGGAGAAACCCGCTGGCAGATCGTCGCGCACATGCTCCATGCCGAACTGACGGAGCAGACGCTCCGCCGCCTCCTTGAATTGCCCATATTCCAGCCCGTAGGCGGCAGCCGACAGGTCCAGATGCTCCCACAGCGTCAAATCCTCGTAGAAGACCGGCTGCTCCGGTACATAGGCGCAAGAACCGCCGTCCAAGCCGCCGATCTCCACCTTGGCCTTAGCATGCTTCAGCAAGCCGAGCAGAGTCTTGATCGTCGTGCTTTTGCCGGCTCCGTTCGGACCGATCAATCCAAGCAGTTGACCGCGACGGACGGTGAACGAAATATCCGCGATACGAATATCACCTTCCTCGTACCCCGCTTCGGCTATGGCAACGTCCAGTACAATATCCGGCTGCTCCCGTCCCGTTTCTTTATCTTCCAACTGTTCCATCTCCCAGTAATGTATAAATAATAAAGGTCAACGCCGCATTCCCGCGTTGGACACTAATACACATATTACCACTTGATCACAGCTTTTGCAGCAACTCCTGATTAGTACGCAACCGCATTCTCTTCGGCGGTTCCGGCGCCGGCCGCTTGATCCCTGCGGTCGATATAGCCCCGGAGCGTCAGCATCACCGCGCCCAGCAGCAGGGTAAGCAATCCGGAGACGATAAAGGCGGCTACCGGTCCCGACGCCGTAACAAGCGCCCCGCCGGCCACCGGACCCAAGATGACGGAAGCGCTGGCCAGACTGTTTACGGTCCCGAAGACCCGGCCGGTATAAGCCGCGGGAGTTCGCTTCTGCAGCATGGACTGAAACGGGATGAAGACAAGCCCAGCCCCTGCTCCCGCCAGCAGAAAGGCGGAGAATAAAAGAATATAAATCACCGCTCCCGGCTTGCCGTAAGCAGTCGCCACGGCCGCTCCGGTGAATACCGCTCCCATCAATACGGCGCCAAGGCCCATGAAGAGAAGCGGAGGCCGCGAGCCGCCCATACGTCCCACCAGAAGCGCCGCCACCAGCGTGCCGATCCCGCCGGCCCCTATGCACCAGCCCAGCAAATCGCCGCTGACGCCGGGAATAACCCGAAACAGCGTCACAAGCTGCGAATCGGCGATATTCAGCACAAGCAGCACAGCTACGAGCATAAGAATGCCGCTCAGCACGGCGGGCATACCGGCAATGACCTTAAGACCTGCGGCTATATCGCGGCGAAAGGACGGCCGGCTTCCGGAGTGTCCCTCCGTCCGAGCCTGAGAATCCGCTCTCCGTCCCTTTGGCAGGAAGACCAGAATCGCAGCGGATACGAGGAACGTCACAGCATCAATCAGGTAACAGGCGTTGATGCCGAACATCGCCACAAGCAGACCTCCCAGGGCAGGGCCAAGTATCTTCGTAATCTGCTCCACGGAGGAGCTGATACTAACCGCGGCGTCCATTTGGGAAGCGGGAACCAGCTCTTTAAGCTTGCCGCTTTTGGCCGGCGAGAAGATGACATCCATTGTTCCTTTGAGCAGCAGCAGGATATAGACTTGAGCCAGCGAACCGGCGAAGATGAGCGAGGCGACGATAACTGCGCGGACCACATCCGACACGATCATCAGCGCCTTGCGGTTCAGCCGGTCGGCCGCCACTCCGGCGAATGGCCCGCCTAGCAGCATGGGAGCGGCCATGCACAGCGAGATTGCCGTAATTTCCCACGGCGTGGCGTTCCACTTCAGGCCGACCATCGTCAGCAGCGCGAGCATGTGCAGCCAATCGCCGATATTCGATACGAACTGCGCTGTTAGCAGCAGCGTCAGCGGGCGGCCCAGCTTCAGCTTGCTTTTTGGCCCACTTAGATTGCTCCGTTCTTTCATTGTCTTTCCACTCCTATCGTCCTTTTTGATTATATTTCCATATTAAGGCTGACAGGAGCCATTCAGCATCGGTCCCGGGGTGTACTCGACTCTACACGCACAGGCCGATTCTCTTTTCGGTACAGCGAACGAAAGCATTTTGATTTTTAATTATTAAAAGTTGCTCATTGTGACAAATCACATGTTTTTCTTCAATTTTTTAACGTATTGTATGGATATATACTGGTTCGCTGCACAGGTGACCCGTGCTTTCAGGATGAGATTGTTCAACCCTGCGGGCGGCCCGCACGAAGAATTGAAAAAAAAGGGTGAGAGATGCATGATACAATCCTATGAACGCGATACCCAGCTGACGCTGCACTTGTACCGGGTGTTCGCCAAGTCGTTCAAGAGTATCAATGAACATGCCGTAATCGGAAGCAAAATCGAAGGGTTCAATCCGACGGCCTTTGCCGTTATGGAAGTGCTCTACTATAAAGGACCGCAGCCGATCCAGCAGATCGGCGCCAAACTGCTGCTCCAAAGCGGAAACGTTACTTACGTCATCGACAAGCTTGAAGAGCGCGGCTATTTGCAGCGCAAGCCATGCCCGACCGACCGACGCGTTATTTTTGCGGAGCTGACGCCCGAGGGCGAGCGCCTGATGAACGATATGTACCCGAAATATTCGGAACGCATCCATCTCGCCTTCAGCGGTCTGAATGACGAGGAGAAGGAGCAGATGATCGTTCTGCTGAAAAAGATGGGGCTCCAGGCTGAGAAGCTGTCTCCGCTTCCGCGGAAATAATCTTCGGCTGTCCATTCCCACCGGCTAACCGCAAATAAAAGCGGCTGCAGCCCCCTTTGAAAGGGCGGCTCAGCCGCTTTTTTGCTTGAAATCATGCTTTACATTTGCTCCTACAGCTATACAGGAAATCAGCGTCCAGTCCGTCCATTCCAGGGAGACATTTCATGAAAAATGTCTTTTAAAAGGTGGACATCGGAGCATAAGGGACGCTCTGAAAGCAGACATCCATATGTTGATGATTGGCTGTCATTCACCCCAATATATGGACAAAAATAAGAAATTCGGACTTGCTCGCCTCGTGTGTGCCGATTTTGCAGAGTGTCCACACTTTGAAAGACACTTTTTACAAATTGTCCGCGTCAGGTGTACATCGAGCGATTGGGGGAAGTATGCGGCAAGTTCGTATATCCATCCTTCTCTCTGGTTACAGTTCTTGCCATTCCCTGCGCAGGAGCGTATACAAGTCCACGTCCTGGTAACCCGACGGGGTATGGCGATATTCGCGCAGCGTCCCTTCGCGGCGAAAGCCGAGAGAAGCCAGCAGCCGGGCCGACCGGAGGTTGGCCGGATGGCACTGGGCCTCGATGCGGTTGAGCCCCATCTCCTCGAAGCCGTAGCCGAGGGCCAGTGTCAGCGCTTCGCGCATGTAGCCCCGGCCCCAGAAGGCGGGCGACAGCTCGAAGCCTACCTCGCCCCGGAAGGCCCCCGCTAGCTGCCAGCTGTTATAGCCGCAGCTTCCAATCACTTCCCCGCTAGGCAGCGTGATGCTCCAGCGCAGGCTCTCCTCCTCGCGCTCCATCACAAGGAGCAGCCGGATCAACTCCTCCGCTTCCGCCTTTGAGGCGAGCGGCTTGATTCCGAGCCAGACGGCCGCTTCCGGGTACGACCAGCAGGGAAGCAGCGCTTTGGCGTCTTCCTGTCTCAAAGCCCGCAGCGTCAGCCTGTGGCCGGTCAATACCGGCGCCGTTCCGCTATGCTCCTTCATCCCCTCGCCCCCTTCTGAACCCGTCCATTATATCCTATTTCCAAAATCAACAAAAATAACGTCAGTAATGAAAGGCACCCTCACCTTTCATTACTGACGCTATTATTATCATAATGTCCACTCCGCCATCGTCCGGGCAGCGCCCGCTTCCTTGGCTTCAGCCTGTCATTCCCGCAGCCTTCACCGGCTCCAGAACCTCGCCGCACACCAATTCCAGCTTGGCCAGAATTTCCTTGAACTCCTCAATTCCTGTCCCCGTAATGCTGTACTCCTCGCCGTGGGCTGTCAGAAAATTGTCCTGCGTCAAACGCTCCAGTTCATGCTTAACCTCCCGCTCGCCTATACGGTACCCGTAATTCTCCAGCTCATTCTGCATATCGGCTACCGTCAGGTCCCGCTCACGGGCGTAATAAAGCATGTGGATCCCTATGAACATATTCTGTACATCGGCTCGCATGTTTCACTCCTTCCGGCCTATAAGCCTTCCATTATTTATGAATTCATTACCCTTAGGGCAGCAGCGGGAAACACACATTGATCAGGAAACGAGCCGTATTTTGATAAACTAAAAACTTAAATTTTGACAATCCTGCGCCAAAGCTTGACGGCGGCTTCATCACTGTACTATGTTGATAGTTACAACAGTTTACTTATTCAAGACTGACTTCATATACAGAAAGGTGATGCTCCATGTTTCAGGCAATGCCTTATGACGGAACGCGCAGCGAACGGTTTGAAGCCGTGCTGGCTCAGCTTGGGGCCTTGATGAAAGACGAACCGAACCCGATCGCGAATTTGGCCAACGCCGCGGCGCTGCTCAAGTTCTCGCTTACGGATACGAACTGGGCCGGCTTCTACCTGTATGACGGGAATGAACTTGTGCTCGGTCCGTTTCAGGGAATGCCGGCCTGCATCCGCATCCCGATCGGCCGCGGAGTATGCGGCACGGCGGCGAACGAGCGCCGGACGCTCGTCGTGGATGATGTGCACGCCTTTCCGGGACATATCGCCTGCGACGCCGCATCCAACAGCGAGATTGTCGTCCCGCTGATTAAGGACGGCCAGCTGCTCGGCGTGCTTGATGTCGACAGTCCGCTCAAGCACCGGTTCAGCGACGAGGAACGCCGGTTTCTGGAACGCTTTGCGGCCATGGTCTCCGAGGTTCTCTGACCTCTTTGCATCCGCCAGCCGCACCGTATTTCTTAATAATTCCCTCATACGCCAAAAAATAACGGCTGCGCCCCGATTCGGGGCGCAGCCGTTTGCCGTTATCCTTCATTTCGTTATGTTCTTCCACCAAATCGTTTACAGCGGTACCTGCCGGATGTTCCAGATTTCGGAGGCGTAGCGGCTGATCGTATTGTCGCTGGAGAATTTGCCGGAGTGGCCGATATTGATGATGGATTTCTTCAGCCATCCGCTGCGGTTGCGATAGGCGCGGTCGATTTCCACATGCGTCTCGACGTAGCTCGGAAAATCCTTCAGCACGAAAAATTCATCGTTATTGTCGAGCAGCGAATGGTAAATATGCTCGAAATCCTGATGGTAGCAGCAGATTGGCCCCGGTGTAATGAGCTGATCCAGCACTTCCTTCACCCGGCTGTCGCTATTGTACATGCCGCGCGCATTGTACCCGCCGTACTGGTAATAATCCATGACCTGCTCGGCGCGCAGGCCGAACAGGAACATATTCTCGTTGCCGATCATTTCGTTCATCTCGACATTGGCTCCGTCCATCGTCCCGATGGTCAGCGCGCCGTTCATCATGAACTTCATATTACCGGTGCCCGACGCTTCCTTACTCGCCGTCGAGATCTGTTCGCTGACATCGGCTGCCGGGATGATCTTCTCCGCCAGCGACACCGAATAGTTCTCCAGAAAGAAGATACGGATCTTGCCGTTGACGTCGGAATCCCTATTGACGATGTCGGCCACGGTATTGATCAGCTTGATGATCCGCTTCGCCAAGTGATAGCTTGGAGCGGCTTTGGCGGCGAAGATAAACGTGCGCGGCACGATATCGATCCCCGGACTCGCCTTGATCTGATTGTAAAGATGCATGATATGCAGAATATTAAGCAGCTGGCGCTTGTAGGCATGCAGCCGCTTGACCTGCACATCGAAGATGGAATCAGGGTCGACCGTGACATTATGCCGGCTCTTGATGTATTCCGCCAGACGAAGCTTGTTCTTCCGCTTGATCTCGGCTATCTTTTGCTGGAACGAGGAATCCTCGCAGTATTTGATTAGGCCAATCATTTCCTGCGGATGGGTCATCCAGCGCGTGCCGATCGCATCGGTGATTAAACCGGCCAAGTCCCGGTTGGCATGCATCAGCCACCGCCGATGGGTAATGCCGTTGGTCTTGTTGTTGAACCGGTGCGGGTACATTTCGTCGAACAGTCTCATTTCCCGTTTGCGCAAAATATCCGTATGCAGCGCGGCCACGCCGTTTACGCTGTGGCTGCCGACAATGGCCAGATGCGCCATCCGGACCTGATCGTCATAAATAATCGCCATTTGCGAAATCCGGTTTTGGTCGCCCGGATAGCGTCTCATCAGCTCGGCGCAGAACCTTGTGTTAATCTCGTCGATGATGAGATAGACCCGGGGCACCAATTCGCGGACCATGTTCACCGGCCACTTCTCCAGCGCTTCGCTAAGAATCGTATGGTTCGTATAGGAAACCATTCGGGTCGTTATATTCCAGGCCTCATCCCATTCCAGGCCCCTGTCATCCATCAGAATCCGCATCAACTCCGGAATGACGAGCGTGGGATGCGTATCGTTGATGTGCAGTGCCACCTTGTTAGGAAGCTCGGACAGAGGAAGCCCCAGCTTTCCGAAGGTTCGCAGTATACTTTGCAGACCGGCGCTGCACAGGAAATACTGCTGTTTCAGACGCAGCAGCTTGCCCTCATACTCGGAATCGTCCGGGTACAGAAATTCGGAGATGGATTCCACGGAGCGTTTATACTCAAGGAATTTATGGTAGTCCGTGCCCGGCTCCAGGCCCAAGGCGCTGTCCGGCCGAAGAATCGACTCGGCGCTCCAGTTGCGCAGCGTATTAACATGCCGCCGGTCGGCGCCGATAATCGGCACATCGTACGGCACCGCTCGCACAGCCTCGTAATCCTTGTGCCGGAACACGAGCTTGTCGCCCACCTTGTCGATATCGACGCGTCCCCAGAACCGGACCTCCACACTCTTGTCTTCCCGCCGGACTTCCCATACATTATCCTTTTGCAGCCAATAATCGGGCAGCTCCACTTGGTAACCGTCCACAATCTTCTGCTCGAACAGGCCGTATTTGTAACGGATGCCGCAGCCGTGTCCCGCATACTGCAGGGAAGCCAGCGAATCGAGAAAACAGGCTGCAAGCCTTCCCAGGCCGCCATTGCCCAGACCCGCGTCAGCCTCCTCCTCCTCGACATCCTGCAGGGAAAAGCCCAGCTCCGAAAGCCCGTCCCGCACCATCTCCAAAACGCCCATATTCAGCAGATTATTCCCCAGCAGTCGGCCGATCAGAAATTCCATCGAGAAATAGTAGACCTGCTTTTCCCTGCCGGCCTTGTATTTCAGATTAGTATTCGCCCAGTTCTTTCCCGTCTGTGCCCGAACCATACTCCCCAGGATATGGTAAACATCGGCAATTGAGGCTTCTTCCAGCGGCTTGCCCAGCTTCCCGACCAAATCATCGACAAATGCTTCCTTGAACGCTTCTTTATCGGTAAACAACAAGCAGGTTCCTCCTGACACTGATGTATTGCGACCCTACATTTTGCTGCTCTTGGCAATGACAAACGGACGCTTGCTGTCGCCGACTAGAATCCGCTCCCGACTCAGCTGCACGTCTTTGTCCAAAATGACGTTCTCAATGACGGCATTCTCTTCGATAATGCATTTCTGCATGACGACGGAGTTCACAACCCTTGCCCCTTTGCGGATTTGAACGCCCCGAAAAATAACGCTGTTCTCCACCGTGCCCGCGATGATGCAGCCG
Source organism: Paenibacillus sabinae T27 (assembly GCF_000612505.1). Classification (NCBI taxonomy): domain Bacteria; kingdom Bacillati; phylum Bacillota; class Bacilli; order Caryophanales; family Paenibacillaceae; genus Paenibacillus; species Paenibacillus sabinae. The sequence continues at coordinate 584,639 of NZ_CP004078.1, read as the reverse complement.
TTCGCCACCAGCGAATTGCTAACATTGGCGCTTTCGAGATAGTGGGTCGGGGCTTCGTACTTGATTTTGGTCTGAACCAGATTGTCCCGGAACAAGTCGGTGTATTCCTCTTGGTTTAGCAGTTCCATGCTGTTCTTGTAATAACTGGACAGGGAGTTAATGACAGCGTGATAACCTGTATATTCAAAAGCGGCTATCTTGAGCTTATCCCGTCTCTTCTGGATCGCATCCCGGAAGAAGAAGCTTTCTCCGTGGGCGATGCAGTATTCCACTTGTTCGAGGAACAGCTCTTTTTCCATGATAAACATATCCAGATAGATGTTCGGATGATTCTTCTCGTGATGAATATTCGTCACATTGCCTTCGCCATCCACCTCAAGGCGCAGGCAGGGATCATGCTCCGGCTCGAGCTGGTCGATTTTTTTGTAGACCAGCGTGACGTCGGCGCCTTTTTGCAGATGATAGCTGTACAGCTCCTGAAAGTCAATCGTATTGATATGCTGGCTTCCGGAATGCACAATGTACTTGGCCGACGCCCGTTTGAAGAAGTCCAGATTATTGTGAAAATGCTGCAGGTCCCCAAGAGACGTGTCCGTCGGGTCGTTCCAGTCGGGAGGCAAAATAAACAGGCCGCCGTGCTTGCGGTTCATATCCCATGATTTTCCGTCGCCCAGATGGTCCATCAGGGAGCGGTACTTACGGCGGACGAACAGCCCCACGCTCTCCAGTTCGGCGCGCATCATATTGGAGAGAACAAAATCAATCAGACGATAGCGGCTGGCAAAAGGTACGGCTGCGCCGCAGCGGAAATAGGTTAGTTCGTTTAAATTGTCCAATTCATGATCCAGATTGATTACTCCCATGAGCTGTTTCATCAGATTCACCGTCCTCTATTATGATTAAATGGTCTTGGCCGGAACCGATTTGCGCTTCTTGCTGCGGTTGTCGATGAGCAGGATTTCATCCTCGTTCTCCCGGTCCGTGCCGATTTCCAAATAATCTTCGATCACCGTGTTTTCGTTGATAATGGCTTTGTGGATGCGCACATTTTTGCCAATTTTAACCTTGGGCATGATGACGGAATCCGTGATGACGCTGCCCTCGCCTACCTCGACGGCGTAAAAGAGCACGGAATGCTTCACTTCCCCGCGAACAATGCAGCCCTCGTTGATGATGGAGCCCGACACTTTCGCTCCCGGCGCCACATACTGCGCGGGTTGGTTCGGATTGCGGGTATATATTCTCCAGGACGGGTCATTCAGGTTAAGCGGCGGGTTGTCGCTCAGCAGATCCATATTGGCTTCCCAGAGACTGTTCACGGTGCCGACATCTCTCCAGTACCCTTCGAACGGATAGGCGTACATCGACTTGCCTTTGGATAGCAATGCCGGAATGATGTCTTTGCCGAAATCGTGGGAAGAAAGCGCATCCTCCCCATCCTCCAGCAGAGCGCGGCGCAGAACTTCCCATTTGAAAATATAGACCCCCATCGAAGCCAGCGTGCTCTTGGGCTTTGCGGGTTTTTCCTCGAATTCGTAAATTTTCAGGTTCTCTTCCGTGTTAAGTATGCCGAATCGGCTGGCGTCCTCGATGGGAACGTCAATGACCGAAATGGTGCAGTCGGCTTTCTTTTCCTTATGGTATTCAAGCATGGCGTTATAATTCATTTTGTATATATGGTCACCCGACAGAATGAGCACATGCTCAGGGTCGAATTGATCGACAAATTTAAGGTTCCGGTAAATCGCATCAGCCGTTCCCCGGTACCAGCTGCTGCCGTCTTCGCGTTCATGCGGTGGCAGTACGAACACCCCGCCGTTCTTGCGGTTGAGATCCCAGTCGCTGCCGATGCCGATGTAGGAGCTCAGCACCAGGGGTTCGTATTGAGTCAATACGCCAACCGTATCAATCCCCGAATTTGTGCAGTTACTAAGGGGAAAATCGATGATCCGGTAGGTGCCCCCAAAATAGACCGCGGGTTTGGCAATAGACTTGGTCAAGCCCTTCAATCGTTTGCCTTGACCACCTGCCAGAAGCATGGCTACCATTTCTTTTTTCTTCATTTGGAAGAGCCTCCTTGACTTGGGGTAGTAAAGCTTCTTCAATAAATGGGATAAAATGATTGGTGCGAAGCAAAGACAGCGCTGAAAAGAGTTCCTATTGCATTTTACTGGATGACGGGCCGTTTTGAACCGGTGATTCAGAACTTTTTGAGAAGAAAGGCAGTTTAAAAAAGTCTTGCAAACGGGGAAGGCTGGAATGGATTGGATCGGCCGGACCAAACGGGGATGAATGGGTTTCCGACCCTAAATCCTATATAATAAGTTTTCGATACCCATCGTCAAAACCCTTTCCTGAATAAAAAAAAGTTCACGTTTTCGGCTTGCCGTCATCGCATGAGCAATCGCCGTCCTCCTTTGTTTGTAATCGCTTCCTAAGGCACCATAATACGCCTGTCCGCCATGACGGAGAAGAGGAGCGATATTTTCTCCCTATACTTTAGATTAACCAATTTGAACACCGATGAAAGAAGATTAGGCATGAAATGATTAAGGTAATTTTCAGCAAACATTCAAGTTGGTATGGCATAATGAAAAAACACCGTTTTTGGGTAAAGTAGGCATGGAGGGATAACCATGAAAGCTCACCTAGGCATCCGTCTGCTGCTGGTGGACGATGAGCCTCACATCCTCCAGTTCCTGGAACTGGGACTTATAAATGAGGGCTTTGACATAAGAACGGCGCCGGACGGACTGTCGGCTCTTGAAATCGCCGCCGAATTCAAACCTCATGTTGCCATTCTCGATATTATGATGCCCGGAATGGACGGTTTTGAAGTCTGCCGAGTTCTCCGGGACGAAGAGCCGGACATCGCCGTTATTATGCTGACGGCCAAGGATGAGGTCGACGACCGCGTCAAGGGACTGTCCCTCGGGGCCGACGATTATATGGTCAAGCCATTCAGCTTCGAAGAGCTGCTCGCGCGCATTCAGGCGCGACTCCGCAACCGGTTCCCGGGACTGCTTGGCGAGGTGCGCTGCGGCCCCTTCCGGATCGACGGTCGGAGAAAGGAAATCCGCTTCAGGGACTCCGTGCTTGAGCTTTCGCCGACGGAGTACGAGCTGCTGCAGTACATGGTCATCAACCACGGGCTTGTGCTGAGCAAGCCGATGATCCTTGACAAGGTCTGGGGATACGACTTCGGAGGGGAAGAAAATATCGTGGAGGTCTACATTCGTTCCCTTCGCGAGAAGCTGGGCGATAAGGAGCACCGCATCATCCGCACGCTGCGCGGCGCGGGCTACCGGGTGGATCTCCTATGATCCCCGGCTGGTCAGCTATCCGGCGGCGGCTGCATCCTCCCCGTTCGCTTCGGGGGCGGCTGCTCGCCATCTCGCTGCTGATTCTCTCGGGACTGCTCCTGCTCATCGGAGTGCTTCAATACGTGATCATGCGCAATTTTCTCTACACGAACCGGGCGGAGGCCATGCACTCGCAGATCCAATCGGTTCCCCGCGAGCTGATCTTCGAGCTCGCCCGGAGCCGACAGGAGAGTGGCGGTGCGCTGTTCCCCAGCTCCGGGAGCGGCGGGGCAGAGAGCGGCGGCTTTGCCGGCGAGGCCAGCGCCGAAGCGCCGGAAGGCGGCGCTGGACAGAGCAGCGCCTGGGCAACAGGCGCCAGCTCGGGGCAGGGCGGCGATGGGGCGGCGAGCGGCAGCCTGGAGCTGGACGGCGGCGGGACGACGAACGGCAGCCCGGGGCTGAACGGCAACGAATGGACGGGCGCCAGTCCCGGGAGCGCCGCGGGCAGCGACAGGCACACCCCGGGACGGCGTCCGCTGCTGCTGGACGCCCGGACAACGCTCGCCCTGTTTAGCCCGGACGGCGCCTTTACCGATCTGCAGGCAGAGACGCTGGCCGACTCACCCGCTCCCCGGATGGAGGACGAGGAATACGAGCTGCTGCTTCAGCATCCCGCGGGCAGAGACGCGGATTACTACAGGATCCTGACCTCCGAAGACGGGACCGAGCATCTGGCTGTCTTCATGACCATCGGTCCTCCGAGCCATCCGCTGGGCGTTCTGCAAATGACCGCGGATACGGCCCCGCTGCGCGACGTTATAATGCGCCAGCTGCTGACTTACGCGGCGCTGTCCGCGGCGGCTCTGGCGGGCGGTCTGCTGCTCTACTTGCCCGCCCTCCGCAAGGCTCTTGTCCCGCTGTCCAATATGCGCAAGACCGCGCAGATTATCGATGCGGGAAATCTCGATGTCCGGTTTGCGTCCGCACAGGGACAGACCGAAATCGACCAGCTGTCTTCCTCGTTCAACGGCATGCTGGAGCGGCTGGAGAGTTCCTTCCGCAGCGAGCGGGAGGCCAAGGAACAGATGCGCCGGTTTGCCGCCGACGCCTCTCACGAGCTTCGGACGCCATTGACCTCGATCCACGGTTTTCTCGAAGTGCTGCTGCGGGGTGCGGCGGAGAACCGGGAACAGCTGTACAAAGCCCTGAACACCATGCACGGCGAATCGAAGCGCATCAACAAGCTGGTGGAGGATCTGCTGCTCCTCGCCCGGATGGACGGCGCTCCGCAGCTACGGACCAAAGAGCTCGAGTTGGACGAAGTCATCGAGGAGATGCGGCCTCATCTGGTGATGCTCGCCGGAGTACGGGAAGTCGAATTTTCTCTCTCCCGCGGCATTAGAGGGCTGTATGATCCCGACAAGATCAAGCAGGTTGTTCTGAATCTGTTCCAGAACGCGGTGCAGCATACGGACCCGCAGTCGGGAAAAATCTCCATCTCCCTGCGGCCTGCCGGCTCCCGCGCGGAGCTGACGGTTCGGGATAACGGGGCCGGCATTCCTGCGGAGCATCTCTCCCATGTGTTCGACCGGTTTTACCGCAGCGATCCCTCCCGGGCCCGCAAGTACGGCGGTTCGGGGCTCGGGCTGTCGATCACCAAATCGATAACCGAAGCGCATGGCGGGGAAATCGGCGTAACGAGCGCTCCGGGCGAGGGCACGGCATTCCGGGTAACGCTCCCCTGCCTGCAGGTATTGGAAAATAAATCATAGATAGCGCTATAATATATAGCGAATATATGCTTTCGTAGCGAATTTTGCTGCGGAGAGTCTCAGGAAGCAACGCTCCACAAAACTTAGCCCATGCTTTCGTAGCGAGTTTTGCTACGCAAAACTTAGCCTATGCTTTCGATGCGAGTTTTGCTGCGCAGAGTCTCAGGAAGTCAAGCTCCACAAAACTTAGCCCATGCTTTCGTAGCGAGTTTTGCTACGCAAAACTTTAAGGAGGTCCTATCATGTACGAAATCGCAGTAATCGGCGCCGGTCCCGCCGGCGCAAGCGCCGCGCTGTTCGCCGCCAAGGCGGGCAAGAAAACGCTGCTTATCGACAACGACAAAGGGATGACCCGCAGAGGCTGGTACGAGAATTATTACGGCATTTCCGAAATTGGCGGACCCGACCTGGTGGAAACCGGACACAAGCAGGCGATCAAGTTCGGGGCCGAGCTGATCGCGGAGCAGGCCGTTTCCATCGCTAAAAGCGGCGAAGGCTTTACCATTGAAACCGAAAGCGGCGCGGCCTATGAAGCGAAGCACGTTATTCTGGCTACCGGCGTGATGACGGATCTGGCCGCCAAAGCGGGAGTTGTAACGAAGGACGGTACGGAGCCGAGAATCAAGACGGTCGTCGCCGTGGATGCGGCCGGCAAGACCAACATCGATGGCATCTGGGCCGCCGGCACCGTTGCCGGAGTCAGCGTGCATGCCGTCATTACGGCGGGCGACGGCGCGAAGGTGGCGATTAACGTCATCAGCGAGCTGAACGGCGCGAGATATGTGGACCATGATGTGCTGAAGGCTTAAGCGGCAACAGCAAGGGACCAGGCTCATCTCAGGAACCAAAAAGCATTGAATCAACAAACAACGTCCCCGCGGCCTTTTTGCCGAAGGGACGTTGTTTGGTTCAGGGCTTCCCCGCCGCTTCAAGCCCTGCAAAATCACCTGATTGCGCTGATGACCGTCCACAGACCGGAGAAGATAAGCAGCCATAGCGTCAACCTTTTGAATGCGGCTTCATTCAACCGTCTTACCGCTTTAATGCCCAACCAGACACCGGCCAACAGGACCGGTACCGTCCATCCGAAGACGGACATGACGTTTCCGTTCAGAAGACCACCCTGGGAAAACGAGACGACGGTGATAATGTTCAAAATAGCAGCGTAAGCCGTCAGATTTGCCCTGAAAGCGGCTTTGCCCGTTCCCTGTCCGCTTAGGAACAGGGCAACCGGGGGACCGCTCATGGAAATGCTACCGTTAAGCAAACCGCTGGCGATGCCTACCGGGACAAACGCAAATCGTTCGTTACGTACAGGAAAGGATTTACCAGTGAGCAGCAGCGCGGAATAAGCAAGAACGAGCAGGCCCGTCGCCACTTTCAGCACGGAAGCGTCGACTACCAGCAGGAGCCAGGCGCCCAGCGGCGCCGCAGCGATGCTGGACAACACAAGCACCCAGATTTTACGGACAGCGGCATCCTTATAAGCGCCTGCTAAAATTGCGATGTTGGTAACCAGGCTGAGCATAACAACCAGCGGCACCGTCTCCTGCAAACGGCAACCTTAGACTGAGCAGCGGCATGGACACGAGGGTGAAGCCGAAGCTTGTTAATCCTTGAATGAATCCCGCCATGAGGATCACCGGGAGGCAAACAGCAGTGTCTGAACGTCCAACTCTTTTCAGTCCTTTTCTCTTTAATAGTTCGAAATAGATTTTTGCTACCCGATAGAAAATCCCTTTTTTACATACCGTACTTCAACTAATTAGCCCTTTAATTCTCGCTGCGTGTAAACGGAGAAGGCAAGTCAAAATGCCCCATCAGTGATTCAACTTTTTGTCCATCTACCAGTACCTCAAAGGTTTCCACCTCTTTAAATTGGAACAATGTATTACGCAAAGCTTTCAGCAGCAATTCTTCTCCGGAAGCCCCCAGCCGATCCTCGTCCGGCAAGTGTAAATTAATGGTCAATTTGCCAGAGTTCAGTTCGGCAGACAGGAAGGTAGTACTAGGGCATAATGAAACAATATGTTCCTCCGGGCTCGTTTTAAGAGCATTCAAAGCAGCCAGATATTTATCCGTTTCTCTGGAATAACGAATAACCGTTTCCTTTTGGACGAGACCAGTCGCATCAGCGTTCCCGTAATACGTTGCAATCGCTTCTTCCTTCTCAGCAGCTTCAGTGGGGGAAGCCGCAGGAGCCGCCGTAGCGGGCGAAGAAGCTGCCGGATCGTGAGAACCGCCAGTACCGTTTTTTTTATCCCCACAACCCGCTATGCTTAAGGTCAAACCAATGGCGAAGCACAGCAGAATGGTTTTAATTATACGCATTGTGAACCCCTCCTCATGGAACCTGCAGATATTCTTTAATACCGGCTGCTATGGCCTCAGCCACCCGCAATTGGAATTGTTCATCCCACATCACCTGTTCTTCCTGCGGGTTGGACATAAAACCGATTTCACACAGCACCGCCGGCATAACTGTCTCCCTGGTCACCTGAAAGTTCGAATTGCGTACTTTCCGGTCAATGAAACCGGTAGCCGGTACAATATGCCGATGAAGCACATCAGCCAGTTCCTTGCTGTCATCTCGCGTATAGTAAGTTTCCGTTCCGGAAGCAGACTGCCTCGTGTAACTATTGCCATGAATAGAGATGAATATATCGGCTTTAAGATTATTGGCAAAAGTTGCACGATCTGCCCGTTTCACAGCAGTGTCGTCTTGTCTGGTCAAAAAGACAGAAATATTGGGGTCTTCCTCCAGAACTTTGGCCAGCTTCAAAACTATATCTAGATTAAATTCCTTCTCGAAGCGTCCTCCGACCGACGTATTTCCTGGGTCTGTTCCCCCGTGACCAGCATCAAGAACAACCCGATACTGCTTCGTACCTGTATCCATTGGACTTAATTGTAATGTCCATTCTCCCAATTCTTGGATTTCCAGCAAATTGTACTGTACTTTTTGCTTCAGGTCGACTGTGATCCTGACGCCGGAAGGATTGCCCTGGAAGAGATTATACCGGATCTTGTTTATGTACGAATCCTCGACAGGAATTTCTCCGTTCTGTACCATGTTCTCCCCATTCATCATTTGATCCAGGGTTGCTCCGGGAATGTCAATTACAAGCCGCTCAGGATCGGACAAGCCGCTAACCTCAGGTTTGATGCTGCCTCCCTCTGCCGCAATCTTCAGCCCGTCTTCGCTCCGTTCAATCCGGTGGACCACCGGAAGATTCCCGGTAATGCCGTCATCTGCTGGCGATGGCGAAGATGCTTTATCAGGAAGGCTCTCCGAAACGGCGACTTCGCCTGTATCGATGAGACTGACAGAGCGAGTTGATTTATCCCAGATAACCTTCAGTCCCAGATTTTCACTGACAAAACGAACCGGAATCAACGTATTTCCCTTTACCAGCAAAGGAGCCGTCTCCAATAGATAAGAATCTCCGTTAACAAAGGCTTTGGTTTTATTGATGTAAAGCTGAAGCACCAGTTCGTCCTTTTTCACGGTTATCTGCTTGTCAGCCTGGTTCCAAGACACCTTTGCGCCAAGCTCTTCCGACACGACCCGCAATGGAACCATTGTAGTGTTCCCTACCAAACGGGGTGGAACTTCCGGCTGAAGCAATTGGTTGTCTAAGTAAAGACGAATGGCAGCATCTGCATTGGCCTGTCCAACGCTCACACTTGCAAACAAAAACAGAAACGTTATACAGGCAAGAGCCATAACGAGCTTTTTCATAATTCACCTCTCAATGATTTGTGCGACAGATGTCGATTTGGGTCCCCCTTTCATACTTATTTATAGACACAGATATCCGTTGGTTGTTGTGGTATTTTTCAAATATTCACAAATATTTACATGATATTCTTTGGTTTTCACACGAGAAAATATCGCCGATTAATGCTGCGAACTTGAAACTTGCCCATTAAAAATCGAATCTGGAAAAACAATCGGTAAAATTATATTAGAACAAAAAATGATGCCCGGCTTGGGCATCATTTTCTCATTCGGTCGATTCTGGGATATGCAGACGTAAATACGCCGCTTAGACTGTCGAACGCTCATCGTCTACAAACCGGTTCAGAAACTGCAAGGTCCGGGGATTGGATGAATGGTTTAGCACTTGGTCCGGCGTGCCTTGTTCCGTAATAACTCCCCCGTCCATCATAATCAGCGTGTCCGCGACATCGGCGGCAAATTTCATTTCATGGGTTACGATGACCATGGTCATGCCTTCGGATGCCAGCTCCCTGATGACTTTCAGCACTTCCCCGACAAGTTCGGGATCAAGCGCCGAGGTCGGCTCGTCGAATAACAGGAGTTCCGGCTCCGTCGCCATCGCCCTGGCAATGGCCACCCGCTGCTGCTGGCCCCCGGAGAGCTGATGGGGATAGGAGTCTGCCTTATCCGCAAGCCCCACTTTAACCAGCAGCTCCAAAGCCCGCTTGCGCGCTTCCTCCTTGGATAACTTTTGGACGGTGACCTGTCCTTCCATGACATTACCGAGCGCCGTCATATGCGGAAACAGATTATAGGACTGAAAAACCATTCCCGTTTTTTGCCGCAGAGCCAGGACATCCTTCTTCGGGAGCTTCTTTCCATCAAAACTTAGCGATATTCCGCCCAGCGAGATGTCCCCCTTGTCCGGAACCTCCAGTAAATTGAAGCAGCGCAGCAGCGTTGTCTTGCCTGAGCCGGACGGGCCGATAATGACAAGAACCTTGCCTTCCTCTAGCGTCACATCCACGCCTTTAAGCACTTGAAGCGGGCCGAACGATTTATGCAGGCCAGACAGTCGTATCATATATTATTTCTCCTTTAGCCCGCGGAGTAGCGGGACAAACGTTTTTCCAGGTAATCTTGCAGCACCGTCAGGACCGTACAAAATACGAGATAAAAGACTGCTGCTTCACTGTATACAAGCAGCGGTTCATAGGTAACGGCCGCGATTTGCTGCGCTGTGCGGAACATTTCCACATAAGTGATCGTTGCCGCCAGCGACGTATCCTTCACCAGGCTAATGAACGAGTTCGCCAGCGGGGGGACGGATACACGCGCGGCCTGGGGCAGAATAATTCGCCGCAGCGCCTGGATGCGCGTCATGCCGACCGAATAAGCCGCCTCCCACTGCCCTTTATGGATAGACAGGATGGCCGCACGCACGATTTCCGAGCCGTACGCCCCTACACTTAGCGTAAACCCGATCACCGCCGCCGTAAACGGCTCCAGCGTTATTCCGACGCTCGGCAGTCCATAAAAAATAATGAACAACTGAACCAGCAGCGGCGTACCGCGGATGATCCATACATAGAAGCGGGCGATCAGAACCGGAATTTTCCATGACGACAGCCGAACCAGCGCCGTTGCAACCGCCAGCAGCAAGCCGAGAGCGAATGAAACCAGCGTCAGCGGAACGGTAAAAGCCACCCCGGCTTTAAGCAGGGGCAGCAAAGAATCGATCACGATTTGGATTTTACGGTCATCCATAAATCAGACATCCTTCTTGAACTTTGGGCCATAATAGAGCCTTGGTTCATGTGTTATTTGGATACATCCTCGCCGAAATATTTCTCGGAGATTTTCAGGTAGGTTCCATCGCTCTTCATTGAAGCCAGCGCGTCATTGACCGCTTTGACCAGTTCATCATTGCCTTTAAGGAAAGCGGCGGCGCTTTGTGAACCGTTCGCCTGTTCGTCAACCTTTTTGATCGGAGCGTCCGGCTTCTGCTTTTTGAGGTCCAAATAAGACAATCCGTCGTTGACCGTGGCGTCCACGCGTCCGGAAGCCAGCAGATCGATCGCCTGGTTAAAACCTTCGGTGGAGACGATTTCAGCTCCATTCTCCCTTGCGATATCCGCCAGATTGCTCGTCAGGGACTGAGCGGCCTTTTTACCTTTAAGGTCTGCAAATGACTGGATCGTGTTATTGTCGCTCTTGACGATCAGCACAGCCTTGGAAACGATGTATGGATCGGAGAAGTCGTATTTCACTTTGCGTTCGTCCGTAATGGACACTTCATTAAAAATAGCGTCGAACCGCTTGGCATCCATTCCGGCAAAAATACCATCCCATTGAGTTTCGACGAACTCGGCCTTTACCCCCAGGCGTTTGGCAACTTCCTCTGCAATCTCCACGTCGAATCCGGTCAGCTTGCCGCTCGCATCATGAAAAGTGAAAGGGGCGTAAGTTCCTTCCGTACCGATCCGCAATACACCGCTTGCTTTGATTGCGTCCAGACTGGATTGTTCCCCGCTTCCGGCTTCCGCGTTCTGCGACGGTGAGGCCGCAGGCGAACTGCCGTTGTTAGCATTTGTTCCGCAAGCAGCGACCAAAATGACGGTCAGTGCCAGCAGAAGTATCAGGCTGAATTTTTTCATTGCTATGTACCCTCTCTCTTCTCTTTTTTTCTGATCTATTGAACATCTTTTTTCAGCACATTGAATATTACATGTTCATATAATGTTCGTCAATATTTTTTTGGTAATTTTGATCGGTTTTGTCGGAATTGATCGTATCTTAGAGCAGAACCCTGTTTTCCAATATATTTTTCATACTGATATGAGACTTGGAAGGTCCGAGTTTAGCAAGAGAGTCTTGGAATTCGGCAAGCTCTTCGATCGATGCGGTTTGCACTTTAATCAGATAATTATATTCCCCGCTGATCCGATATAAATCGGTTACCTCCCTGGCTTTGCTGCAAAAGTCAACGAGCTCCTGGCAATGTTCAGTTTTTAACAGGATAAAAGTCGTCGTCCCCCGATTCAGATTGCTTAAATTAAATGCTGTGGAATACCCGGAAATGATCTTTTTATCCTCCAGCTTCAAAATCCTTTCTTTAACCGACGGCTGGGACATGCTGATTTCCTTGCTGATTTGCGAAATAGACATTCGCGCATTGTGCTGAAGCAGTTGCAAAATTTTCCTATCAATATCATCAATCGGATGATCCATATCCTTAAGCCCTCCCTGATTCCATCATGTAAATAAATTAAGCCATATCCATTGAATTAACTTATATTTCATAACTATTTTATCAATATATTCTTACTTATCCTATGTATTTAACGCATTAAAATTTCTATACTATTAACAACTTACAGATAAGGAGAGATATTGAATGAGCGTAAAAGGTCTTTCACATGTGGCGATCCAGGCCAAAGATTATGAAGGGACGATTGCCTTTTATACTGAAGTCTTGGGATTTAAGGTGGGGCACTATTGGAGTCTGCCCTCCTTCCAGATCAAAGAAGCTTCCATGCTCGTTTCACCCGATCGAAGAACCTGCATCGAAGTTTTTGATAATGAAGCCGTTATTCCAGCCCAAGGTAAAAAAGCCTCGTCAGAGGAGGAGGTAGCTTATGGAGCGTTGTTACACTTTGCCTTCTATGTGAGTGATGTAGACGATACATATCAAAAAGCCATTGCTCATGGAGCAAAGGCCTGTGTGGAACCGAGTCAGATGTCTCTTGGCGAACCGCCGCTTGTGGTGAAAAACGCCTTGGTCTACAGTCCCAACGGTGAAGTGATCGAGTTTATTGAGGACGTTGATTTTGACAGGTCTCCCGTCTGAATGCTCAAGCATCCTCCTCTTGCTCTGTTCTTATATCTTTAAGTCTGATTTTATAAGTCTCCCCCCACTTTTTCATAGATACGATAATCGGCTCAAGCGTCCTGCCAAAATCGGTGAGCGAGTATTCCACTTTGGGCGGAACCTCTTTATACACTTCTCTGTGAACGATGCCGTCCCGCTCAAGCTCCCTAAGCTGCAAGGTGAGCATAAACTGCGTAATCCCCGGATTGAGACGCCGGAATTCATTAAACCTCTTCGTTCCGCCAATGAGCTGGTAGAGAATAATCCCTTTCCATTTGCCGCCGATGACATCCAGAGTGGTTTCCACAGGACAGCTTTCCATGTTTGGCTTACCCCCGTATTTGTTTCTCCGATCTCCCATAGTGCGTCCTCCTCCAATGGTATGATTTTTAATACTATATAATAAAAATATGCGTACTTATTTAATGTAAGTATACAATATATAATTCGTATGTACGACAAACCCATTGGAAAGGAAGGAAGAAATGAGCAATCCCCTAAACATGAAAGCAGTCGGCTCTTATCGGTATCTCCCTTTATCCGATCCGGAAAGCCTTGTTGATCTGCATATAGAAAAACCGGTGCCTACAGGTCGCGATCTGCTTGTCAAAGTCAAAGCAGTCTCAGTCAACCCAGCCGACCTGGATATTCGCAAGAATAATAACTATGAGGCAGAATCGCCGAAAATTTTGGGGTGGGATGCATCTGGAATCGTGGAGCAGGTTGGGCCTGAATGCCAATTGTTCAAGCCGGGAGACGAGGTGTTTTATGCGGGCAGTGTCACTCGTCCTGGCGCTAACAGTGAATTTCACCTGGTGGATGAACGCATCGCGGGAAACAAGCCGAAGAGCCTGGATTTCGCGCAAGCGGCCGCCCTGCCGCTGACCTCGCTTACTGCTTGGGAGGGCCTATTTGATCGTTTGGGACTCAGTCATAACGCAGAGGAAAACGAAAGCATACTCATTATCGGTGCAGCAGGAGGAGTAGGATCAATAGCTACGCAGCTTGCCAAATTAGCGGGATTAACTGTAATTGGTACCGCTTCACGTCCGGAGTCAGTGCAGTGGGCCAAAGATCACGGTGCGGATTTTACAATCAACCACAACAGCCCTTTTGCACCGCAGCTCAAGGAAATTGGGTTTGAGTCCGTGGATTATGTATTTTGCCTGAATGATACGGTGCAGCATTTTGCGAATATGGCCGAAGTCATCACCCCTCAGGGCAAGATTTGCTCAATCGTTCCTGTAGCTAAGGCTTCCCAGGCGGGAAGCTTGGATATGGATCTGCTTTTTTATAAAAGTGTCACGTTTGTATGGGAGCTCATGTTCACCCGTGCCATGTTCCAGACCAAAGATATGATCAAACAACACGATATCCTGAATCGACTGGCTGAACTAATCGATAATGGCAAGCTGAAGACGACTCTGGCCGAACGCCTGGAACCGATCAATGCGGCAAACCTGCGTCTAGCCCATGAAAAAATGGAGACCGGAAGGTCGATAGGAAAGATTGTTTTGGAGAATTTCTAAGCTATATAAGATGAACTTAAAGATTTTTCCATCAGATGTCAGTCGTAACTACGAGGAATGTTTGGACTTCCGGCCGCTGTTGTCCCCAGATTTCTTTATTTAAACTGCTCTTGGCGGATGAAATCCGGAGACAAAGGCGATCGCTATCGCTCCTACAGTTCCAAACTTCCCCTTCGTTACTCCTTACCCTGATGTCATTTTTCAAGTTCATCTTATATAGTCCATTCACACATAAAACGGCCGAACAAGCGATGCTTGTTCGGTCATTTTGTTGATTAGTATCGCCTTACAGGAGTTATTATACATTCAACTGAGGCGCCATACTCTTTTCGGGAGAAATTTGTTTCTGTTCGGGAGAAACTTGTTTCAGTTTTATCGAAGTTAATATCATACCGGCAATCGTAAGGAGTCCCCCGACAATTTGTGAAATCACCAGCCCCTGACCCAAGATAACCGCAATTATAGCTGTAAAGACAGGAAGCAAATTCATGGTTATGCCAGCTTTACCCGCTCCTAACATCTTAATGCCTTGATTCCAAAAGATAAACGAGCCGACTGCCGGGAACACACCCAAATAAATAATCCCCATAATACCGAAAGAAGTTACTTCCTTATACTGAAGTGGTTGCATGAATAAAAAAGGAATCAACAGAATAGTGCCAACAATCGCTATCATCGCTACCAATGTAATGGGCGGGATACCTTTTGCTTTTTTTACAACCAATGAATAGGCAGTCCAGCATAACACGGCCAAAAACATGAGCGCATCGCCCTTGTTATAGTGGGTGAAGAACAATTGAAGCAGGTTTCCTTTAGTCAAAACAATCAGGACACCAATAAATGAAGTGATTAATCCAATGAACTGAAAGGTACTTACTTTTTCCCTTAGGAATATCAACGAAAAGAGCATAATCAAGGCTGGAGTGAGAGTGTTAATTAAAGCGCCATTCGCTGCAGATGTGAACTGTAGGGAAGCATACATGAGATAGCTATAGACGACAATGGCTAAAACAGCTAACGAAATGATAATCCCCCGGTTTTTTTTCCATATTTGAAGCCACGAAGGTTTCTCCACAATTTGGGCAATGGGAATAAGTAACATCAATGCAACAACCCATCTTAGAAAAGCTGTCCACACTGCAGGAAATTCATTTGAGCTGAATTTCCCGAAAATCATATTACCAGACCAAAATAGATTGGCTAATATTAATAAAATCCAAGCCTTATATTTCACAATAGTTCCTCCTTTATTCAAATCGGATTGGCTTTGCTTGATTGACTTGCCGCTTGCCGCTTGCCATAACCAGATGATACAACAGGTTTTTACATAAGTAAAATGAATATATACGATATACACCATAACAAAATTGTTATGTAAAAAACATGATTGCAACTGATCGTTAAGATCTCCGATACGGGCGCTTACAGATGATTTTAAGCCAATCAAAAAAGAACCGGACAAGTTGATACTTGTTCGGTCCTAAACAATCAAAAAAGCCCCCAGACTACCCAAATCTGGAGGAAAGAAAAAGGTTATGAAGAAAATTACAAAAATTATAGTAACATAGCAAATAAAAATAATCCGCACAATTACCACTATTCTGGAAGTGTAAGTGATGGATATGTTGGCAATAAGTTCTCCCTTAGAAGTATGTATGTTTTTTAACTTCCGAAATCAAATCCTTACAATCTTCCAAGTCTTTGTGAATCGTATGTTCTTCATTTACTTCTACAGTAATTAGTTTCTCATCTTGACCGGCATTGATTAAAATATTTCCCTCATAATCGATTATTCTGCTGTCTCCTCTAAAGGTGATGGACTCATTATTATGATACTCCGTGCTTATACTATTGGCTAAAATCAGATACACTTTGTTCTCAATCGCCCGGATTCTCATGATATCAAGGGTTCTTTCCTGACAGGTTAATGCGGAATGACAAATGATTTGCGCCCCTTTTAGCATTAATTCTCTTGCGCTTTCCGGGAACCATCCTTCGAAACAGATCACAATTCCTACCTTGCATCCATTGATATCAAAGACTTCCGAGCTTGTTCCACAAGAAAAAACTTTGGATTCATGATCCGTAAGATGCCGTTTCCTCTGCTTTCCCACATAACCTGATGGCCCTACTACGATTGCGGTAATATAAAGATGACCGTTGTACTGTTCTGCAATGGCTCCAACGAAATGACAATTTGCATTTTTAGCAATTTCACTAAGCCTTCTTGTTGTATACCCGTTAGGAATTTCTTCTGCGATCTCCATCAGTTCGCTTGCCGAATCAAAAAAATAACCTGTTGAAAACAGCTCAGGCATAACTACCAAATCAACCGAATCCACCGACTGATTAATTAGCTGCTCAATGGTGTTTAAGTTTTTTATTTTATCCTTTTTTTCTACATTCATTTGTAAAGAACCAATGATCATATCAGTAACCTCCCGAACACTGTATGAACGCCCCCTTCATAATACCATAAGATCCTTTTAGTGGAATCCTGCCTTAATAATTCGTTAATAACTGGCTGATACGATAATGAAAAAGAGAGGAGTGTGACAAAGCTCACATGTCAAAAAGGAAAACAGTGTGGATTCCCGCCATTTTCGTTGTGATAGTCAGTTTGCTGCTGATCGCCTATTTCTTCTACGCACAAGCCCACGGAACACATCCCTATCCTCTCGGCGACCGGGAAATGCGCCCTCTAGGAGAAAGAGAGGAAGAATTGGAACCTTTCAAATTATTGGGGACAATTGCGGTCGTATGCGGAGCGGTCAGTTTTTCCTGGGTAGGTTTCAAGAAAAAGCTCAAGTCCCCCTCCCTTCCGGTACGAAAGCTGGGCAAGCTGCTGCATCGCATACACCAGTTCATGGGCTGGACCGCACTGGTCCTCATTTTGGTGCATGGCGCTTATTATCTGATCACGAAACTTCATGACGACAAAATATTTACCGGACTAGCCGCGTTTTTGATCCTTTTGACGTTGGCCGGGTACGGGTGGCTGATCAAGCGGGTGCGAAATAAATGGATGCGCAAAGTGCATTTTTCCCTGGGCCTCGTATGGATTCCACTGCTGCTTCTCCATGCGGGCGGATCGGTTATCGTCACAGGAGTTATTACGGCCGTTGTCTGGGCAGGAGCTGCGCTTCTGGAAAGACGGACCGCGCCGAAAGCCGCTTAGCATCCACTATCGCGTTATCCCGTCTACCCTGTTCCATCGACCGCCTTTGGGCGGTTTTCTTTTTTTATGAAACCAAATTGGGCTTCCGCACATATGCTAATCCTGACGATTACAAAAGCATTGGGAGGTCCTGAATATTATGTATTGGGTAAACCCGTATTGGAGCAGAGCCGCTTTTCAGCCCGTTTGGGCCACCTCTACCCCGCAAGCCCTGGATATGATCAAAGAAGCGGTTCAGGGAGAACGAAATGACGAGCTCTTCTATGACGAACTGATTAAACTCGCCCCAAACTCCGAGCAAGCTGCGATCATTGCTTCCATCCGCGACGATGAACGGGAGCATAACCGTATGTTTCGGGGGATCTACAAAGAGTTGACGGGGCAGGACATCCGGGGGATCAGCAATGAGCAGTATCAGCGAGTAGAATCCTATACTACCGGGATACAGCGGGCGCTGCAAGGTGAACTGTCTGCAGTGGAAAAATACCGGCAAATATGGTTCGGCCTTCCCGTCGGCATCTACCGGGATACGGTGGGAGGCATTATTCTGGATGAGTTAAAGCATGCAAGCAAGTATAATTATCTGTTTACGCTGAACCGGTGAAATATGGAGTGTCGGGCTGCGCCGGGAGAGGCCCGGCAGGGCGCGAAAGAGATCGCTAAAATTGCAATACAAGGACCCCGAGCAGGAGAATCCGTTTATCTGTGTTATTTCTTGGTTTTACGTTTAGGTTTCGTTAGTTCAAAACTGTGCTTTACCATATCATGAAGATCATCTTCCGGAAGTCCTTCATCTAAAATGACCGTATTCCAATGCTCTTTATTCATATGATATCCCGGCTTGACCTCCTTAAATGCTTGTCGAAGGAAATCGGATCGTTCAGGATCACATTTAAGGTTAACGCAAAGATGTTCATCTCGATTAAATATCAAGGCAAATAACTTCTTGTTTTCTTTATGGCGTATGGCCGTCCATCCTTCTCCGAAGGGTTGATCTTCAAACGAGCCAGGATAAGACAAACAGTATTCTACGATCTCCTCTATTTTCATTCTGATCTACTCCTGTCCGTGCTGTCATTCATGGTTCTTGTTTCGCGCATACCTTCAACGCCGGAATCGCAAGCTTTGTGTACCAACATGCCATGGAGCCTCCTTACATGCAGGATTTTTCCATTATAGCACACATGTTCGCCTCGGAGCAAAAAAAACCACCGGCCAAATAGCGCATAAACGGCGCTCCTTCCCCAACTTCAGGGACGGAGCGCCGTCTGCTTTTGACTTATAGGGAAAAGGAAGCCGGTTGTCCCGGAGACAGCGAGACTCGAAGCCCCATGTGCAGCAGCTCCAGCGCGTCGCCTTCCAGCAGCGTGTAAAGGGTACTCTCCCGGCCGATGCGCACTTCCAACAGGCTGCCGCGGAACGCGATTCGGAACCGGCAGCTCTCCCACTGACTTGGCAGGCGCGGCTGAAAGGACAGCAGGCCATCCCGGAGCCGCATGCCGCCGAAGCCGTTGATGATTGACATCCACGAGCCGGCCATCGCTGCCGTATGCAAGCCGTCCTTGGCGTTTCGGTTGATGTCGTCGAGATCCATTCGCACCGTCCGGTCAAAATAGGCGTAAGCCCCCTCCAGATCCCCGATTTCCGCCGACATGATGCTGTGAATGCAGGGCGACAGCGAGGAATCATGGGTTGTGAGCGGCTCATAATACTGATAATTGCGGATTTTCTCCTCCAGCGTGAACTGCTCGCCGAGCAGGAACAGGGCCAGCACGACATCCGCCTGCTTCAGCACCTGATGGCGATAGATGACGAGCGGATGAAAATGCAGCAGCAGCGGGTACTTGTCTTCCGGCGTCTGCTCGAAATTCCATTTTTCCTTCGACAGGAATGTATCGTCCTGGGCGATGATGCCAAGCCGTTCATCTGAAGGCACGAACATAAGGGCCGCCGCCTTCCGCCAGAGACGCACTTCTTCCTCCGTCAGCCCGATGGCCCGGACCAGCCTTTCGTAGTGCTCCGGATATGAGCCGCGGAGCAGGTCGGCCGTGCTGGCAGCGTACTCCAACTGGCTTCGCACCATCAAATTCGTGTAGGCGTTATTGTTTACAATCGCCGTGTACTCATCCGGCCCCGTCACCGCGTCAATGCAGAATGACCCGCCTCGCGCCGGATTGAAATGACCGAGGTCGACCCAGAACCGGGATGTCTCGAACAGGATTTCCGCGCCTTGGCTGACGAGAAAATCCGTATCTCCCGTCGCCAGGACATACTGACGGATGGCGTAAGCGATGTCCGCGTTGATGTGGGCCTGCGCCGTGCCTGCCGGGAAATAGGACGAGTTCTCCTCTCCGCCGATAGTCCGCCACGGGTAAAGGGCGCCCTTCTGCGACATGATCGCCGCGCGCTCACGGGCCTTGCCGAGCGTATGGTAACGAAATTCCAGCAGCGACCGGGCGATGTCCGGCCGGGTAAATGTAAAGAACGGCAGCATATACATTTCCGTATCCCAGAAATAATGGCCTTCGTAGCCTTCACCGGTCAGGCCCTTGGCCCCGATGTTGGTCTCACCGTCCCTGCCGACCGATTGCAGCAGTTGGAACGCGTTGAAGCGGATGCCCTGCTGAAGCGCGGGATCGCCGGCGATTTCGACATCGGCCCGCTTCCAGAACTCCTCCAGGTAGGCTTCCTGCTCCGCCAGCAGCTGCCTGAAGCCGGCGTGCACCGCGCCGCGCAGCAGCTCTTCGGTCCGGGGCATCAGCTCCTCCTCCGGGTAGTCTTTGGAGGTATGGTAGCAGATGTACTTCGTAAGGGCGACCGTCTCGCCGCTGCGCAGCGGCACGGAGAATTCCTCCGTCAGCCGCTGGTCCGCCGCCTTCCGGTTCGTCCCGTAGCCGGCCGGGGTCTCCAGAACGTGGCTCATCGCCGACAGCAGTGCGAACCGGGTATGCCGGGTCCGCTGGCGCATCCATGAGAACGCACCGTCGTGGTCCATGCCCTCCGGAAGCAGGCTAGGCAGCTCGCTTCCCGCCCCGAGCCGCGGGTCGTCGGTCGCCGGCGGCCGGGCGATGGAGCCTTCCATTGCCGAGGAGAGCGTAATCGCGCCGTCGAAATTGAGCGCTGTCGCCTCGTAATGGATGGCGGCCAAGTGTTTGTTCCCAAACGACGCCAGGCGGGTGATGACGAGGGACACGCGGTGTCCGCCAGGCGATTCCCAGTCCACCTTGCGGCGCAGCACCCCCTTGCGCATGTCGAGCGTTCGCTTGTAGCGATGCACGGTGCCGGCATTCAGGTGAAAGGCGTGGCCTTCGACGGACAAGCCGATGATTTTGGCGTCGGTGACATTAAGCATGGCCTGGTTCCGCACCGCGTAACCGTATGCGCCTTCGGGATAGATAATCGGTTCAGCGTCGTAGAAGCCGTTCAGGTAATTGCCGTTAACCGACGTTCCTTCAGTGCCGTGGTAGCCCTCCTCAAAATTGCCCCGCATGCCGATATAGCCGTTGCCGACGGCAAACAGGCTTTCGCTCCGCTGGTTCTCGCCGTCGGCGAAGCTCTCTTCTTCCAGGCTCCATTCCCGGTACGGATATAGCGGCTCGGGATGGACGTAGGGTTTCATCTTCATGGATACTCCGCACTCCTTTGTACGGCGGTCTGTCTCCGCCTGGATTACCTATCGAACAGACGGGCCGTAGGCCCTGAGCGGACCTTGCTCGCAATAAGGACGTACGCCGACGCGTCAGCCTTTGACCGAGCCGCCCATCAAACCTCTGACGAAATACTTCTGCAGCAGGAAAAAGATGGCGAGCGGCATCAGCATCGAGATAAAGGCCGCCGAGGTCAGCAGATGCCAGTCGTTGCCCCGCGAACCGACCAGATCGGCGATCTTCATCGACATGACCTGCACATTCGGCTGGTTGCCTATGAAGATCAGCGACACCAGATAGTCGTTCCAGACCCACAGGAACTGGAAGATGCCGATCGAAGCCAGCGCAGGCACCGACAGGGGCAGGATCAGCCGGCTGAAGATCGTGAAGTGGCTTGCCCCGTCAATGAACGCCGACTCGAACAGATCTTTCGGTAGCTGGCTGATGAAGTTGTACATGAAATACGTTACCAGCGGCAGGCCGAACGCCGAATGCACCAGCCAGATGCCGAGATAGCTGCCGTTCAGCCCGAGGGCCGTGTAATCCTTAAGCACGGGAATGAGCGCGACCTGCAGCGGAATCACCAGCAGCGCGATGATGGTCACGAACATCGTCTTGCGTCCCGGAAAACGCAGCCAGGCAAAAGCATACGCCGCGAAGGATGCGATCAGAATCGGAATAATCGTCGCCGGCACCGCGATGGTCAGCGTGTTCCAGAACGCCTGGGAGAGACCGCTGCCCTTCTGCACCGTCTCGCTGCCGTCGGCTTTTTTCAGCTTATACTCCTTGCCGGACAGCACGTTCTTGTAATTATCCGTCGTCAGGTTGGGCTTCGTCACCCAGCCTTCCGTCTGTACGCTGATCATACGCGCTCTGCGGTTCTCCCACATGAGCCGTTTTCCGCCTTCGACCACGCCCGCTTTGAGCTGCGCGTCCGTGTAGGTCTTGCCGTTCACTTCGATCGGTCCCCGCAGGTCTACATCCTTGGACAGCCGGATCACATCATCCGAAGCCTTCCATTCCTGATGCGGGAACACCTTCCACCAGCCGGTCTGCAGAATGTCCGCGGCAGGGCGGAACGAGGAGATGAACAAGCCTAGCGTCGGAACCAGCCAGATGAAACAGATAATCCCAAGCACGAGATTGACGACCGTCTTGTTGCCTTTTCTTTTCTTGGAGCCCACCATTTAGAATCCCCCCTGCTTACGGAACTGGCGCAGATTGACGATGATGACGGGCAGGACCGCGATCAGCAGCACGATGGCCAGCGTCGAGCCGTAGCCGAAGTTGCGGTACATGAAGAACTGCCGGTAGAACTGCGTCGCGACAACCTCTGTATCGTATTGACCGCCAGTCATGACCATGACGACGTCAAATATTTTCAACGTGAAGACAATAATGGTCGTAGTGACCGTCAGGATCGTGGTCGAAATGAACGGGATGATGATACGGAAAAAGATACGGATCTCGCCGGACCCGTCCACGCGCGCCGCTTCCAGAATATCATCGGGCACTCCCTTGATCGCCGCAGAGAAGATGACCATGGCGAACCCGGTTTGCATCCAAATCAGAATGAGAATCAGGAAAAAGTTGTTCCAAGGCTGAATCATGCTGGTCCAGGCCTGCGGCTGTCCGCCGAAGTACGTTACGATGGCATTGAGCAGACCGATCTGCTCGTCGCCCGGCTGATAATAATAGACAAATTTCCAGATTACGCCCGCCGCCACGAACGAAATGGCCATCGGCATGAAGATGATGGACTTGGCGATTCTCTCGTAGCTGCTGCGGTCCGCCAGAATGGCGATCAGCAGGCCGAAGGAGATGCACGCCAGCGTGCCGACGAACACCCACAGCAGATTGTTGCGCAGCGCCGTGCCCAGCAGCCGGTCACTGAAGATGGCCGCATAGTTGCCCAGCCCGGCGAACTTGTCGGACGACGCATTGAAGAAGCTGAGGTACAGCGTCCGCAGCGCCGGCAGCACCAGCAGCCAGCCCAGCAGGAGTACCGCCGGTCCCACGAAGATGAACGGGAGGATCCTGCCGCGAATCTTGTCGGGAAACTGCTCGGCCGCAAAGGTAAGCGAATAATAAATCAGATAGACGCCCAAGACGCCCCACAGCACGGCAAGCACCGCTGTCAGCAGCGGATGCAGCGTCGAATCCCGGAAAAACAGGAAAATCAGGCCGTTGACCAAAATATTGGCGAGCAGTATGCCCAAGGAGATCAACACGGCTCTCAGACGGATTCCCGGTTTGGCTTGTGTCCCCATATGCGCTCCTCCTAAATGTTGTACTTACCATGACAAAAGGGGGCAGAGCCGTTCCTGCCCGCTGCCCCCTTTTGGTTGTTCTCCTTAAAGCACGCTCCGCCTGCCCCGGTCAACTTTAGCCTGATTCACCCCTGAACCGCGGACTCAGTTGTTCCAGCCTTTCTGGATTTGCTCCAGCGCCTGTTCGAGCGTGGCGGTGCCGCTGACATAGTCGGTCATGCCCTTCCAGAAGCTGCCCGCACCCACTTTGCCCGGCATCAGATCGGAGCCGTCAAAGCGCAGCGTAGACGCGTCCTGAACCAGCTTTGCCATCCGGCGGTCGGATTCCGACTGATACCAGTCGAGTGGAGCGTCGTTCATCGGCGCGATCACGCCGCCCGACTGCACCCAGCTCTTGATCGATTCGCCCGTGGTGAAGAATTCGATGACAGCCCGCACTTCAGGACGGTCGTTGAACATGGCATAGATGTCCCCGGCTACCAGCACCGGCTTGCCGTACTGTTCGTCGATCGGCGGCAGATAGAACCAGTCGTAGTCCTGGTCGACCTTAACGTTTTCCGGGAAGAAGCTTGTGATGAAGTTGCCCATCAGGTTGAACCAGGCCTTCGGCGGGTTCTCGAACATCGGCTTCGGCGCGTCTCCGAAGGCCGTCGTGACAATCGACTTCGTGCCGCCATAGACATAATCTTTGTTCATCCAGATCTTCGACATAATCTCGACCGCGTTCTTCACTTCAGGCGACGTGAACGGCAGCTCGCCCTTTACCCACTTATCGTAGTTCTCTGGCGTCGTCGTCCGCAGCATGATGTTCTCGACCCAGTCTGTCGCCGGCCAGCCCGTTGCAGCGCCGCTCTCGATGCCGATCGCCCAGGCCGGGTCGCCGTCCTTGGCAATCTGCTCGGTA
Organism: Paenibacillus sabinae T27; assembly: GCF_000612505.1. Lineage (NCBI taxonomy): Bacteria > Bacillati > Bacillota > Bacilli > Caryophanales > Paenibacillaceae > Paenibacillus > Paenibacillus sabinae. The sequence goes on along the minus strand of NZ_CP004078.1, from coordinate 560,442 downwards.
AGCGCCATCATTTCATCCCAGGTCTGGGGAACCTGGTATCCCGCTTCCTCGAACTGCTTCTTCGGGTACCAGACGAGGCTCTTCACGTTGCTGCGGTTCCAGATGCCAGCCATGATCTTGCCGCTTCCACTGTCCATCGTCGCCATGTCCAGCCAGCTCTTGTTGTAGTTGGATTTCAGCTTCTCAGGGTCAAGTACCGTGTTCAGATCGATCACCTTGCCGGTCTTCGCGATAGCTGCCAGGAGACCCGGCTGCGGGAAGTCGGCGATGTCCGGCGCGTTGCCGCCGTCCACGCGAACGTTAATGGTGGCCTCGAATTCCTTGGAGCCTTCGTACTGGATGTCGATGCCCGTCTTCTCTTCGAAATCCTTGATACTCGTCTCGAATTTCACCTGGTCAGCGTCAACAAACGGGCCGAACATGGTAACCTTGGTCCCTTTATATTCGCCGTTCATCGCCTTCTGCAGCGGCGTGTCGGCCACGCTTGCGGTCGCAGTAGCTTTCGCCTGATCCCCGGACGTGGCCGCCGGTGCCTGGCTTGGCGAAGCGTTGTTGCCGCCGCTGCCGCAGGCGGTAACGAGCATGGAGAATGACAGACCGAGTACAGCGAGAGTAGACAGCTTGCGTCCCGTCTTCTTGTTCATCTTCTCATACATCCCCTTTAATTGTTTTTTGAGGCCAACCGTCCGATAAGCGGGATCACCTCCTTGAAAGGGTTTTCAAAACGTTGCTCGTGCCAGCCCGCTTCGCCAGAGTCTTTCCATTCGTCTCTGAAAAGGTTTTCAAAGACATAAGGTGAAACCCATCGGCTTCACTTTTCCCGGGACGATTCCCGCACGATCAGTTTATGCTGCATCTTCTCCCGGAGAACCTCCACACTTCCGGTCGACAGCAGCTCATGCAGCTTCTCCGCTGCCCGGTATCCGAGCTGATAGATCGGCTGGGCGATCGTCGTCAGCTTTGGAATGAACATGCTCGCCATCCGCAAATTGTCGAATCCGATAACCGATACCTGCCCCGGCACCAGCACATTCCGGTCTTTCAGGTAGGAAATCGTCCCCATCGCGAACTCGTCGGCCACGCAGAACACGGCGGTTAGTCCCGGATGGTCGGTGAACAATTCATGCGCCGCCTGATAAGCGTCTTCAAAACGGTGGTTCGCATATTTCACTCTGATTACGTTGTGGCCGAGGCCCGATTCAGTGACCGCTCTGACAAAGCCGTCATACCGCGGCGGTCCCGACATGGAATCGCTGTGGCCGAACCCAATCATCCCGATTTCCCGGTGTCCGAGTTCAATCAGAAACTTTACCGCGTCGTAGGCGGCAACCTCATCGTCCACCTCAATGCTCGGAATCTCGTATTCGTCGGAGTGGGAGGACAGCAGGACAAACGGAATCCGGCATCCGACCAGCTTCTCGTAATACTCGGGGTGCAGCTTGTCGCTGGCGAATACGATGCCGTCGACCTGCTTTTCGCGGAACGTATCCATGTAAGACAACAGACGCTCTTTGTCGCGGTCCGTGTTGCAGATCATGAGGCTGTACCCCAGCTTGATGCAGGCGTCCTGCATGCCCCGGATGATCCCCGCGAAGTACAGATTCTCAATATCGGGAATGAGCAGCCCCAGCGTGAACGACTTCTTGTAAATCAGCCCGCGCGCAAACGCGTTCGGCTGATACTGCAACTGCTGAATCGCCTCCAGAACACGGTCCCTTTTGCTGGCTACGACGGTTTCGGGCGCGTTCATCACGCGGGATACAGTACTGATGGATACTCCGGCCAATCGGGCCACATCTCGGATCGTTGCTTTCATATTCAGGTCTTCTTTCTTCTTGCTTTCGTTCTTCTGACGGGGTTCTTGGAAACCTTTTCAACTGCATTATAACAAGGGAAATCGCAGATGGCAATCAAAATTTAAGCGCTTACATAATGGGCCAAAAAGGCTGCCTCTTTACCTCGTTTCATTCGGATAAACTCAAATTCAAACCCGAATGTTATAGCGAGTCCGGACGCTCACGGCAATCCAAAATTCTATGGTGACTGAGCTGGGCAAGCTGTTATGAGATTTCCCCAACCTCTTGCATCCAGGCCAATACCGTTTGAACAAACAGCACGGCTGCTGGCGATGCTATTTCCTGCGACCTGACAGCGAGTCCGATCTGTAACATTTGTGGAGGATTGAGCGGAAGCGCAACGACTCCCTCCAGCTTTTTAGGTAGCATCATACGCGGCAACAGCGTAATACCAAGTCCTTCACGAACCATCGCTAGGAGTGTTGCGCTATCGTAACGCCAGGAATTACAATGGCCGACACGCTTGAATTTATAGAGATTCTTGTATCTAAAGGGCTTGATTATCTGCATATTTCGTTGAATGATTTTTGGTCTGTTCCACGTCGAGGTATCGATGATTCCCGCTCTCGCTTGGAAATTATTCAAGAACGAGTCGGCCATAAGGTTCCTGTTATCGGTGTTGGAAACATCCGTACTCCTCAAAATACCGTTAAAGCGTTGCAATCAGGCGTTCCAATTATTGCATTAGGACGTGAGATCATTATGGAACCGGACTGGATCGAGAAGATTGCGCAAGGAGTTGAAGGAGAAATTAAAACAACCCTGTCCGTTAAAGACCAGGAAAAGCTGATTATACCCGACTCGCTTTGGAAATTTATTATAGATATCCCAGACTGGTTTCCACTTGAGCGTCATGATGGCTCTATCATTTGAAAGATTGGACTAGCGTTTCCCGTTTGTCAATAATCGCATTAAGAAGTCCACATCCGGCAACCTGTACTCTTCCTTCTCAACTTCCTCCAAAATAAGACAATTGATGATGTAAAAGTACCAGGCCAACAGCTTCCGTGGATCTCCCAAGGAGAATTCTCCAGCATGCTGCCCTTGAACAAAGATTGGAATCAGCCTGTCAAGTACAACATCTACTGAATGTTGTTCTAGAATCCGTACCGCCGCCTCTGGAATTTCACCCGTCTTGCGTGCCCTTAGAATGAACATAAATGCATATTTGCTGCTCTCGTCCAGCATGCCTTGGGTTAAAGTCTTGATTTGTTCAAAGGGAGAGCCGGACAAATATTGAAGGTTCTCGGTTTCCTTCTTCGCTTCTTCCATTAACTCCTGAACGAGTGTGGTGAATAGCTCTTCTTTGGATTTGAAATACCGGAAAATAAGGCCTTCGCTGATACCGGCTTCCGCAGCGATCATACTCGTTTTCGTTCCCGAGTATCCGCGCCGGGCAAATAGTTTAAGCGCCGCTTGCTTAATCTGTTCTCTACGCTCGTCGCGGATCAGATTCAACTGGTGTTTATTTAATGGGGACAATGAGCCTCAATCTCCAATCTTATTAAGGAATTATCCTCATAGTACCACGAAATCTCTAAATTTAACCCATCTGCAATTCGTTCTCTGTTCCGGCTGCTAAAGGACGTACCCGTTTCATAAGTTCCTCTAAGCATTGCTCAGGCCGGGAAAAACAAGCAAGGTGGCCGGCATTCCGAATCCGCACATATTCTTTGAAAGGAGCTTCAATCTTGTCGAAGTATGCTTGTGCCGTTTCCGTTGGCGTTATGATATCTTGATCGCCATGCATAATAAAGAAAGGCAATTCAAAGCACAGTCCAACCTTGTCGAAGTCAAAAGCCACTAACTCGTCAAACAGGTGGCCAAGGGTGTAATTCATCCCTTTAAAAATATGGATGAGATCACTGAACTTGTGTTCAGGGGAAGAGAGCATAGACGGCAGCATCAGATCCATAATCATATTTGGCACATCGTTAATCACTTTTACCAGATACTGATTCCTCAGTTCAAAATCTTTCCGGCTCCATCGCGTGGGGTCCGGCCCCATTTTCTCCACCAAATGAACTCCCTTCGCATTGCCTGCATTGCGGAAAGCACCTAGCATCACTTTGTACGTTTGATGCTGAGGATCCGGAGCATTTTGATCTGTTCCGACATAAGCATAAAACAGGTCGGGACGCTGTTTAGCCATCATAATTCCAATCAGACTGCCTGCTGAACTGCCGATGAGTATAACTTTCTGATGCCGGAGTTTGTTGCACAGATATTCCGCCAACTCGATGCCGTCCTGAGCAAGGCGGTCGAAGGTGATCGTACCGCTTCCGTCTTTTCCGTTCCTGGTGAACGTTTTTCCAGCGCCTCGCTGATCCCATTGAACGATTGTGAAATGCTTCTCCCACGAACGCAATAACGGACTGAAAATGGAGTACGGGGAAGCTGGTCCGCCATGGATGAACAATAGAACGGGATTATGGTAATCCTCTCCCCGTATAGTTACCCATTGGTCGATATCGCCGATTTTAACGTAACGGCTTTCAACGATACGATTCGGCGTATGAATCTGAAGCAGCTTTGTGTTTTTACGTCGATTACGTTTTCGCAGTAATAAATCCGGCAGGATGTTCGTTTTACTCATCTTTTGCATCTCCTTTAAAAACGAATGTTGAATTTATAATGAGTGAGTAACTCACTCATTATAAGAGTATATTTTTTCCCGCTTATTGTCAATCGCTTGACTTAACCCTACTAAGCTGCCCGGTACGAAGAATTCCGTTTGCGAAAACTTTTACACCGCGCATGGCTCATACCAAACTCATCCCGCGTTTTTGAAGGCTACTGCGGGCTTTTCCCCAAAAAACTTGCCCCGTACGGTTCACCGCGCTGTCTGTAGCGGCAAGTTATTCTGCTGGAGCTATTGTTGTAAATGAATATTGTTGGTATAATTTGGGAAATGAATGAAGGGCACTACTGTTTTGGCCGCTCTTGAGACAACCCCGCTAATTATAGTGGGTTATTTTAATATAAGAAAAGGCGGAGATCCCACATGACCGAACTACAAGAAACAAGAGCTATCTTAACGAAAGAAGATCTAATCCATGCATTTAAAAACTGCGGATTAAGGGAAGGTCAACACATATTCGTTCATACTTCTTTAAGCAAATTGGGTTTTGTTGTAGGCGGAGCCGAAACCTTAATTCGATCTCTTCTGGAAATTATCGGTGAAGAAGGCACTTTGATGATGCCTTCCCAGACATGGAAGAATCTCGACCCTTCAACGGGAGTCCACAGTGAAGCACCTACGGAATGGTGGCCGATTATTCGCGAATACTGGCCACCCTACGATAAAGAAATAACCCCTGCGATCGGTATGGGCGTCGTGGCTGAAATGTTTCGTAAGTGGACGGGAGCCAAAAGGTCGAATCACCCGGCACGGTCAATTGCCGCAGTAGGCAAGCATGCGGAATATCTAACGCAAAACCATGATTTATGCAATATCTTCGGGAAGAACTCCCCGTTGGATAAATTGTATCATCTAAATGGTTACGTACTCCTAATAGGCGTCGGCTATAATAAAAACACGTCGCTGCATCTGGCTGAAACTATAGCTAACTTTCCTGCCAAGAAATTTGTCCATGAAAGCAGTGCAATTATGGAGGAAGGAACGCGCAAATGGGTGACTTACGAAACCCAAGCTGTGGACGACGGGGATTTTGTCCGCTTGGGAAACGACTATGATAAAGAAATGAATATCAAGATTCATAGAATCGGAAACGCTGAAGTCCGATTTCTGGAGCAACGGCCGCTGGTGGACTGGGCAGCCGCATGGATGGAAAGAAACAGGGTGTAGGAACTTTAACGACAGAGTTAATTTCAAATGAAGTGAGTTGCAACGTTTCGTCATACGTTGGTATGGCATCGAGGAATTCTGCCGAAACGGTGGAAAGGGCAGGCTACTGCGAGCTTCACCCTAAAAACTTGCCCTTACTTATGATACGGTTCACCGCGCTGAATCTGAACGCCGGTACCTACGGAGACAGCCGTTCCTATACTCCTGAATGCTGTATCTAATCTTTCAGTTCGGATAGAAATGGATACGAATAACGTAAAAAACGGGCTGGAGCGACAATGTCTCTCAGCCCGTTTTTCATTTGATGCTCGCCATACGATTAATCGATTTTTACTTTGTGGCTTTCGTTTGCAGGGATTTTAACATACAGAACTTTCGCTGCAGCATCGAAGTAGTAGCCGCTTGCTTGTTGGTTCAGTTCGTCAAAGCTGCTTGCTTTGCCGTATTTGTTCTCAGCCGCCTGAACTTTGTTCGGCTCTTTGGCATCATGCAGCTTCAGCGTGTAGGACTGGATGTCAGAATCGTAGTTTTGCGTCTGTTTGTCCTGTTCGAATTCGATGTGATTTCCTTTCTGCTCTACACGGAAGTCGGTAACATTGAATTCGCCTCTCGTGTAATCCTCTGTATTTGCATCGTCTTCATAGAAGCTGTAGGAAGCCTGGCCTTCGAGGTACGTGTCAAGAATCAGATTTGTCAGCTTTTTCTCGCCGGTGTACTGCTGAACTTCGCGGCGAGGAATGATCGAATCTTGCTTCACATAGATAGGAAGCGTGCCGAGATCGGCTTGCTTCGTGATCGTTTGGCCGCCCTCAAACTCTTCACCTGTCCAGTAGTCGACCCATTTCACGCCAGCCGGCAAATACACGCTGCGGGACGTTGCTCCTTGATTCACTACAGGTGCGATCATTAGCGAATCGCCGAACATATACTGATTGTCGTTGTTATAGGTATTTGGATCATGCTGAAAATGATAGACGAGCGGCTGCTGTACAGGCTGCCCACTTTCCTGCGCACGCTTGAACTGGTTGTACAGGTAAGGCAGCAATTCGTAGCGCAAGGAAATATATTTCCGGCTGATGTCCTCGACTTCCTTGCCGAATGCCCACGGTTCCTGCTCCTTATCCCAGCTGTAATGGTCCCGGGAGAAAGGCACAAAGGCGCCGACTTCGATCCACCGGGCAAAAAGCTCCGGCGTTGGCTGATCCTGCGCTGTCGGTTTGGCAAAGCCGCCGATGTCGTTGCCAACAAACGCTGCGCCTGATAATCCGAGATTCGAATTCATCGGGATTGTCATGCGGAGATGATCCCAGTTGCTTGTATTATCGCCGGTCCAGATGGCGGCGTAACGCTGGGTTCCCGCATACGCAGCACGAGTAAGCACGAACGGGCGAATGTTCGGCTTGTTCACTTTGAATCCTTCGTACGTCGCTTCATTTTCCAGATGGGCAAAGATATTATGAATCTCTTTGTTCTGCTTCTTACTTCCGTCATCAGCCTCATAGACGGTATCCAGCGGCATGGACCATCCTGGACCGCCAAACACGGCCGGTTCATTCATATCGTTCCAAATACCGGATACCCCTTTGTCAAACAGCGCTTTGTGCTTTTTTGCCCACCAGTCGCGGACATCCGATCTCAGGAAGTTAGGGAAAACAGAGTCGCCCGGCCAAACATAACCGACATAGGGGCTGCCGTCGGCATTTTTAACCCAGAAATTGTTCTTGGTTCCTTCCTGATAGGTATCGAAACTTTCGTCAACTTTGACACCCGGGTCGTTGATCGTAACATATCTGAAATTCAGCTTGTCCATATCTGCCTTCAGCTTGTCCGGATCGGAATACTTCGGTCCCCAGGTAAATACGCGGTAGTCATTCATATAATCGATGTCCGCGTACATTGCATCGGCGGGAATTTGCTTTTCGCGGAATGTTTTGGCCACCCGAACAATGTCATCCTGCCAGTAACCCCATTTACTTTGCTGGAAACCGAGAGACCATTCCGGCGGCAAATTGATCTTGCCGGTCAAATCGGTATACCGGTCAACGACGTCTTTGATTTCCGGACCGTTGATAAAATAATAGGTCAGCTTTCCGCCATCGGCGTAGTAATAATAGTAATCGTCACTTTCCTTAGCCATGTTGAAATGGGAACGGTACGTATTATCGAAGAAGAGGCCATACGCCTTTTGGCCTTTCAAGCCGATAAAAAACGGAATGGTGGCATACACATATTTCGTGTCTTTCGTATAGGAGTACGCGTCCGTATTCCACATGCCGATATCATAACCGCGTTTGTTCAAACCGCCGGTTTGCTCGCCGAAACCGTAAAAGTTTTCGGCCTTGTCCGTTTTCTTGAACACGTATGGCTTTCCGTCTTCATAACCGGAACCTTTAATGTCGTCTTCATTAATAACATTCCCGTTTTTATCCAGATATTTGATTCCAAACGGGCTTTTATTAATGTCAATCGACAGGTTGTCGGTAGTGATGATGATTCTCTTGTCGTCTTCCTTCACTTTGAATTTGGGAGTTCCCCAATCCGTCTTAGCAATCCCTGGGGAGACAAACTCTTCCTCACCTTTGTTTAAGATCGATACCTTGGCCATGTCGGAAGTGAGCAAACGGATATAAGCTTCCTCTGCGCCCAAATCAAGCTTTACGCCGTTGTCCAGCTGCCGGACGCTTTGCACGGCCATCGGCTGCTGCAGCTTGTTTTTATCCAAAGGCGTATCAGGAGCCGGCTGCTGTACTTCCGCATAGGCGGTTTGGGGAGAATAAAGCTGGGAAAGAGCATTGCCTGAGAGAAGGACTGCACCTGCTAAAATTAATGGCACCCATTTCTTTTTTGGCTTCATTTGGTTTCTCTCCTTCATAATGACATTGTAAACACGGGTTGGAGACAAGAGTCTCCAACCCGGTAATTGATAGTTGCAGTTCCAACAGCGGTATTATTTGCTTCCCTCTACATCGTCTTGAGTTTGAATCTTCACTTTCTGTTTCTCGCTTACCGGGATTTTGACATACAGCACATGTTCATTCGCATCGAAGTAGTAAGCTCTTTCCTGCCCATTCAATTCTTCCACGCTGCCGGCTTCGACATACTTGTTGTTAGCGGCTTGTACTTTTTTCGGTTCTACAGCATTATGAAGCTTCAGCGTATAGGACTGAATGTCGGAAGCGTAATTCTGAACTTTTTTGTCCTGTTCGAATTCGACGTGGTTTCCTTTGTTTTCCACATGGAAGTCGGTTACGTTGAATTCGCCTCTTGTATAATCCTCTGTAGTTGCATCATCCTGATAGTAGCTGTAGGAAGCCTTGTCGTTAAGATAGGTGTCGAGAGTCAGATTCGTCAGCTTCTTCTCGCCGGCATACTGCTGGACTTCGCGGCGCGGGATGATCGAGCCTTGCTTCACGTAAAGCGGAAGCGTGCCGAGATCGGCTTGTTTGGTAATCGTTTGGCCGCCCTCAAACTCTTCTCCGGTCCAGTAGTCGATCCATTTCACCCCGGCCGGCAAATACACGCTGCGGGACGTTGCGCCCTTCTCCACAACCGGCGCAATCATCAGAGAATCGCCGAACATGAATTGATCTTCGTTGTTATAGGTATTCGGGTCATCCTGGAACTGGAACACGAGCGGCTGCTGAATCAGGTTTCCTGTTTCATGCGCTTGTTTGAACGCGTTCTGCAGGTAAGGCATCAGTTCGTAACGCATGGAAATATACTTGCGGCTGATATCCTCAACTTCCTTGCCGAATTGCCACGGTTCTTGTCTATTAATGTTCTGCTTAACCGACGGACTGTCGCCGTCATTATTGTAGTGGTCCCGAGCGAACGGCAGGAAGACACCAAGCTCAAGCCAGCGTGCAAACAATTCCGGCGTGCATATTTCGCCCAACTGTTTATTTTTGGTGAATCCGCCGATGTCATTGCCCACAAACGGGTGGCCCGCCAGTCCGACATTCGAATTCATTGGAATCGACATTCTGAGATGTTCCCAAGTGCTGTGGTTATCACCGGTCCAGGTTGCAGCGTAACGCTGCGTTCCCGTATATCCGGCACGCGTCAACACGAACGGACGGACGTTCGGTTTGAGTTTTTTGAATGCGTTGTAAGACGCTTCTTCCTCCATATGCGCATACGTATTGTGAATCTCTTCATGTGTATGTTTGACGCCGTTGTCATCTTCAAAGACAGCATCGAGAGGCAGCGTCCAGTGGTCTTTGGCTATAAAGCTGACCGGTTCGTTAACGTCGTTCCAGATGCCGTCTATGCCTGTGTCAAAAAACGGCTTGTATTGCATGGACCACCAGTCGCGGGTTTCTTTTTTCAGGAAATTCGGATATACGGAAGAAGGCGGTGCCGAAGGGTCCCAAGGCCAAAGCTTGCCGAGGAAGTTGGTGCCGTCAGGGTTTTTCACCCAGAGATCCTTCGCGGTCCCTTCATCATAAACGCTGTAGCCTGGCAAGGCCCTGATTGCCGGATCGAAGATATTCACTTGATGGAAACCCTGCTCTTCCATACGTTTGCCCAGCCCTGCAGGATCGGGAACTTTTTTCCCCCACGTAAAGGCTTTATAGTCGTCCATATATTCGATGTCAAAAAACAATCCATCCGCCGGAATTTTCTTTTCGCGATACCCTGCGGCTACTTCTTCCATGTCGTTTTGGGAATACGCCCAACTGGATTGATGGAAGCCCAAAGACCATTCAGGGGGCAGGGGGATTTTGCCGGTCAGATCGGTATAACGGTCTACGACATCTTTGATCTGCGGCCCATTGAAGAAATAGTAGGTCAGTTTGCCGCCGTCGGCGTAGAAGTAATAGTAATCGTCGCTTTCCTTGGCGAAGTTGTAGTAAGTGCGGTACGTATTGTCGAATAAAATGCCGTACGCCTTTTTATCTTTCAAACCGATAAAGAACGGAACCGATTGGTAAATGTATTTCGATTCATACGGGAACGGGTCTTGATGCCATATGCCCTCTTCCTTGCCCCGTTTGTTCAGACCGTCGGTTTTCTCGCCCAGCCCGTAGAAATTCTCGTTGTTATCGGTCTTTTTGAACACGTAAGGCTTCCCGTTTTCGTAACCGATCCCTTGATCCCCGTCCTCGTTAATGACATTGCCGTCTTTATCCATATATTTGATTCCAAACGGGCTTTTCTTGATGTCTACGGTCAAGCTGTCGGTAGTAATGACGATCCTCTTGTCGTCTTCCTTCACTTTGAATTTAGGAGCAGACCAATCCGTTTTGGCGATCCCAACAGAGGTATATTCCTTGTCTCCTTTGTTCAAGAGCGACACTTTGGCCATATCGGATGTAAGCATCCGTATGTAAGCCTCCTGTGCGCCTAAATTAAGCTTTACGCCATTGTCCAACTGCTCGAAGCTTTGCACCGTCATAGGCTGCTGCAGATGGCTTTTATCAAGTGGCCTGTCATCGGTCGGTCTAAATGCTTCTACCGGGAAAACCAAATCGTCCGCAAATACAGGTTGAGCGAGATAGAACTGTGAAACGGCATTACCTGAAAGTAGAACAGCAGTTGCTAATAGTGCGGTTACCGCTTTTTTCGTTCTTTTTCGTTTCATTAGGTTTCTCTCCTTGTTAATGAATTGGTCATGCTTAGCCCGTTCTTACGCTCTCCCCCTCTCTGCTCAAGCGAATATTTGTATTTCGATTTCATGTTTCATGTTAGGTTAACGAGCGGATTTCGAGCAATAGCGACAAGGACTCAAATCGTCAACGCATGTTACAGGAGCGGCGGGACGTATCTAAATTGATATTGTCCTCTATATGGACATCACAAATCATCCGGTAAAAGGGCCAACATGAACGCGAAATCAAGGCTTTTAACCTCCATGCGAACAAGTGAAGCTGCATCAATATAAATATAGGTCTTGGATAAGGGAATCCAACTTCATGCTTGATATGGTGGTATTTTACAAATAAAAAAGGCTTAAGAATTTGTTAATTCTCAGCCCGTTTAACTTATTTTTCCGAATATCTGTTCCACGATTTTTGAAATTCCTGCAGAAGCTCATCCCTGTTCATTTGTTTATTGATATAAGCTTGCATGGCAGGCCCAAACTCATCGCTCACTCCGGCAGGATATTTGAACCAGTTCCATGATAATGTTTTGCCTTCCTTTACATATTTGATAATATCAGCGGCAAGCGGACCTGAATTTTTAATCTCTATATTGGAAAAGGCGGGAACAAACTTAAATTGCTCGGTCATAAATCTTTTACCTTGTTCCGAAGAAGCCATCCAGTTTAAGAACTTTTTAGCCTCTATTTTCTTCACAGCGGTTGTTTTTTTATTTACGACCCAATTGTTGGGAATGCCGATTGCGAGTGCATCGTTTTTTGCCGCATCATCGCTGATCGGCATTGGGAAGAATCCTATATTCATGTTCGGTGAGATTTTGTCCAACATCGGCTGTATCCAGTTTCCTTGCAGGATCATCGCTGTTTTACCCTTTGCAAATCCGGTGACTGCCGTATTGTAATCTATGGTCAGCGAATTCTTGCTGCCATATTGTACGGTTAGATCAAGCAATCGGAGCATTCCTATAAAGGGTTCGTTTCCTTTAAACTTTTGCGTTCCGTCCGTCAATCCCTTAATAAAAGCATCAGGGTTGTTCTGATGCGCAAATGCGATGTTTATCATGAATACGCCAAGGAGCCATTTTTCCGCGTACCCGTTCGAGAAAGGAGTGATATTCATCGCCCTAAGCTTTTCCGACACATCCTTTAATTCGCTCAGAGTCCTCGGTGTTTCCCTAATACCCGCTTTCGCAAATAAATCTTTATTGTAAACAAAACCGTAGCCTTCCACATTCATCGGCATGCCGTAGATCTTACCGTCCATTTCCATCGGTTCTAATGCGTGTTTATATGCATGTCGGACCCAAGGCTGATCAGACAAATCCTCCAGGTAATCTTTCCACAGTCTGGCTTCCTCGTATCCGCCGTTCGTATAAATATCGGGACCTTTCCCGGCAGCAAATTGGGTCATCAGCATTGCGCGGTCATCCGCGCCCCCACCGACCGTCCGAATGTGAATATCCACTTCAGGGTGTTCCTTCTCGTATTCTTTGACTAGCCGCTCAAACTGGGAGGCAATCTCCACCTTGGGATTGAATACGCTCAGAACGATCTTATTAACTTTTTGTTGACCGGTTTGGCCTTCCTCATTCCTTTCCACGCACGCCGCAAGCGATAGGACCATCACTGCTGTCAACATTATTTTCGTAACTTTGTTCACCAATCTCCCCTCCCTTCTTTTTATTTTGTTTTCCGTAAAGGCTGCGATATTGGGCCGGGGTCATGCCTACTTCTTTCTTAAATAATTTTGAAAAATACTTTTCATTCTGATACCCGAGGTTCACCGCAATCGAGTACATTCTTTCTTCCGTTTGACTAAGCCATCGTCTGGCTTGTTCAATTCTTAATTGGATTAAATAATTGGATAGGTTGATCCCCTGCTCTTGTTTAAACCGGCGGCAAATATGCTCCCGGCTTAGAAAGAAACGATTGGCCAATTTATCCAAAGAAAGCTCCTCCGTGTAATGCTCCTCCAAATAGGTGACGATGTCATTCATTCGCCGCGCGTCATCCAAATCGCTTAGCCGATGAATGGTCCTGAAATTCTGCAGCTCCATCGCTTTTTTGGCCGATTGATACGCATTCGGAAGATCGTTCAAGGACGTTAGCGGATCGCCGCCGGCCAATCGTACGGGAATATCAAAATGGTTGGAAATCCACTGCTCTACCGGGAACTTGCTGCCTCGCGGACTGATCAACAGACCGGTGCAATCCTCATTTTGCAGAACAAACGCATTGCCCCACTCCTGTGCCGTCATCTCCTCAGCGAGCCGATTAATGTAAGTATCGGCGCTGTGAGTATGGTAAAAATACAGCAAGGTAAGATCGTAGGCATCCGCCTTCGGAAGGTACCTCGCCAGGTCCTCCTCATTCCAAGGGTCTCCTTCGCAGGCCGCCGTAATTAATCGGTTCCTGTGCAGCCTTTCGGCTTCTTGAGCAACGACAGAGTCGCTTCGCCGTTCGGCTTCCTCACTGTTCCAGGCAGAAATGGCACCCTCCAAGACCGTATTTAATACGTCTTCTTCAACCGGCTTCAGTAAATAATCATAGCTGGAGCATTGGATGGCTTTCCGCATATATGAATAGTCATCATACCCCGAAACAATAATCACTTTTCCCGGGTAGGCTTGTTGGTTTAACCACTCCAAAAGCTGGATACCGGTAACTTTGGGCATTTTGATATCGGCAAATATGATTTCGGGCCGCTCCCTTTCAATAATGGTCTGAGCCTCTTCCCCGTTGTCGGCTTCCCATATTTCCGTCACGCCCAGTTGGTCCCATTGCCCCAAATACCGAATCACATCACGCACATTGAATTCATCATCCACAATAAGAGCTTTCATGATTATCGTCCTCCTTGGATTGGGTTGGAATCGTAATAAGGACGGTAAATCCTCCGCCGGGATTTGAATCCACCTCCAGGCCTCCGCGGGAACCGTAGTTCAAGATTAACCGATCATGTATATTCTTCAGACCAATCCGGTTATTAGGCGATGCTGCGTCATGGCCGACTGAGTGTAATATCCTTCTCAGTTCATTCAACTCTTCGAGGGACAAGCCGGGTCCATCATTCGCCACAACCAGTTTCACATCCCCGTCATCAAGCCATCCCCGAATGCTGAGATGCGAACCGTAATGCCCTTCCTCAAAGCAATGCTTGAAGAAGTTCTCAACGAGCGGCTGTAAGATCATGACCGGGACCGACATATCCATTATGGAATCTTCTATAGAGATGGAGTGGCGCAATTCCACCCGAAAACGTTCTTTTTGCAGGTCCAAGTATGCTTTCACGTAATCCACTTCACTGCGTATCGAAGCCCAATTATCCATTCGGATCGTATACCGCATCATTTTCGACAAGGAAGTCACTAATTGATATATTTGCGGAGTTTGGGAACGAAGGGCAACCGCACCGATGGATTGTAACGCATTATGCAGAAAATGCGGGTTGATTTGGGATTGAATTGCACGGTATTGGTTCGTTTTGTTCTCGAGTTCGAGCCGATATTCCCTATCAATGTACAGGTTGATTCGTTCCATCATTTCCTTAATATGCCTCTCCAAATGACCGATTTCATCACGGCCGGTATCATTAAACCATATATTCGTATGCCCCCCTTCAATCTTTCGGACTTTCTTACTTAATAATTGAATAGGTCGAGTGATCTTATTTGAAATAAAATGGACCATAATAAGTCCCAAAATAACAACAGCCACACCAAAAAAGGCGCTGATATACGCCGTTTGCCTCACATCGCGGTATAAGTTATCGCTCGAAGTCACCTTGATCAAGTGCCAATCCCCAAACTCACCCGGAAGCGGCTTGGACATCGTAATATCGCCCGATCTTCCACTCGTGAGAGACAATCCGGAACCAGGCCTCCACTTTGTACCTATCAGCGTTTGCTCGGTTGAATAGACGACAGCTCCACTCCCATCCGTAAGGATAACCAATTCACCTTCCTTCAGAAAACGGCTACAAATGGTGGAAAGGCGGCTTAAGTCGATATCCATGGTGACAACACCTAAAAATTCGTTGGAGAGTATATTTTTGATTTTATGATGAATCGTCAGCACTAACGTCCGATCCGACATTGGCATCACGGCAGCTCCATTATAATTCCGGATCAAATGCGGCGGTTCAATCAAAAAATTGGAGCCGGATTTAATCAGCTGCCGAATGGGAGGACTTTCTGATAGATCAGGCTGCTTCTTACGGGCACTCACCTTAGCATCGTAAACGGTAAAAGAATCCCCGTCTTTTACGATAAAAAACCGAACTTGATGAATTTCTCTGCGCATCAGATAAAAGGCTTGAAACCATTTATCAACTTCAAGCTGGTTGGAGTAAATTTCTTTGTCAAAGCCTCTTTCGAATATCCGGAATAAACCTGGATTAAGGTATAAAATATACGGTAAATTCACCATATCCTGAAAATATTGTCCGAGCTCTTCACTGCCCTTTTGAAGCTGAACCTCGCTGATCCGATATTCGTGCTGCTCTACCTTTTCTTTGGTATGAAAATAGATAGCCAGTACCGAAATGAAATAGGGCACAATAATACATACGAGAAGCATGACCAATAAGCGGTTACGGATGCTGCTTTTCATGACATGGATGTTCCTTTCCGTGGTTTCCATCTCGGTCTATTATAAAACAAGAAATACATTGTAATGGATAGATATAATTGGAAAACAAAAAAACCGCTCCCCCTAAGGAACGGTTCAAACCATATAAGCAGTATCCTTCCGAACTGGCCAAAACGTTACTTCGACTCATACTGAGCTGTTTTTAGACCGACCGGCTGCGGCTTCTTTTTCCCCTGATATACCTCCTGCACAATGTACAGCGGACGCCCCTTGGACTCATCGTAGATGCGGCCGACGTATTCGCCCAGAATGCCGAGCATCAGAAGTATGCAGCCGTTGAAGGTCAGGGTAATTCCGATGACCGAAGCCCAGCCCAGAGTCGGTAAAAATAGCCAGATAGAGCACGTACAGCAGATACAGAAAGCCCGACGCCGACAGCAGAGCGCCAAGGAATCCGGCCAGCCTACTCAATTTAGCATCGCCGCCTCCAGTTTCAATTCAATTCTCCGCTTTACCACTATTTGTGATACGGTTCACCGCGCTGTCTGTAACGGCAAGTTTTGAGGCAATCCCGTACGGGATTGCCTCTTTTCGGTCAATTTATGAATTCAACTGATCAATCCCGTCCCGCCTCGTACAACTTCTTCGCCACCATGTCCGGCCTTGTGCGTGTATCCGTGAAGTGGTCTCCGTCGCCGACAATCAAGCGAAATTGGCCGAGTCGTGTGGACATATGCGGATTCCAGCCGAAGCCCTCTCCTTGTGGCAATACATTGTCTTGGTAGAAATAGACATAGCTTTTGGGCGTAGGCAGCATATAGAACGCTTTAAGATCCAGCTTCTCGAAAAGTGGTTTCGCCGGTTCCGGACTGACACTCGTATAAAACCGTTTGGCTTCCTCCAAGGTTGCCGTATTGACGAATAAATCCCGAAACAGCGGAAACGGAAGCATGATTGTATCGTCCTTCGATCCAGCTCTAAGCTGCTCGAAGCCTTGCCTCGTTGGAGGCGGTAACTCATCCGCAACGGACTCGCTGTCTTTCAGTACGAACGCGTCCCAGAAAACGAGGCGCTTGATGCGGTCTGGTACTTGTTCGGCAACCTTCTGGATGACTGATCCACCGAAGCTGTGCCCAACGAGAACGATTTCTCGCAGGTTCAGCTTAATTATAAAGTCGACGACGGACTTCGTGATCATCGCATGCGTGACATTTTTGTTCGGATCTGTGCCGTGACCTGCGTATTCCGGCGTATAGACGGCATGCCCTTGACTGCGCAGCACCACCGCTATGCCGTCCCAGAAGTGAGCGTCGGCCCAAGAGCCATGCACAAGCACGAATGTAAGCCGCTGCTGCTCAGGCAGCCGGCGGCTTTCGTCCGATTCGAGTGCGCCATGCCACCAGCCCCATCCTCCTTCGCTATAAGGGGGATAATAATAACCGTGAGGCACACGCTGGTAATTAAAATATGGAAATGGATAACCTTGCGGGTGATAAGGAAACATACACAATCCTCCTCTCAAATCGACATATATCAGCGTATGCCTAATGTTTTGAGAGGTTCCTCTACTCCACCAATCGGTAATACAAAAGAGCTCGTGCACGAAGTGAACTCTCCCCCACTTAGCTTACGCTTGAAGTGGGGGCTTCTGTTGGCATCGATACAGGGTTGCACACGCTGCGAGCTTCATGATCTAAAGACTCAGTGCCTGTTGCACCCTAATGAGGGAAGCCAACGTCCAATACGATCGTTTTGCCAATGAAGGGTCTTTGGCCTCCAAGGACAACCACGTCTTTTCAGATGTGGATTTTTGTATACTGCGTAGCACGTATCGTGCGCCGATGTTATACGAGGCATTGAGGTCCGCGTGATACGTTTTGCCTGTTGCGAATACAGCAACATCACGCTTTGTGTTGCGTTGTACAAATCCACTTCCGTCAAAAGCAAACGCACTTGTATTTGCAGGATTGACCATGGAAACCCGCATCCCCAAGAAATGCGCCATTTCGGTCACTTTCGCTTGGATGCGCCGTTTGGCCCAAAACTGGAGTTTGGCACGAAGTCGCTTGGCTCCCCACGTTCCTTTAGGCAGACGCATCTTCCCTAAATACTCCATGACAATGACATCTGCGCGGTGCTTTTGGGCAAACGCGAGGATTCGATGTGCGGTATCGTGGACGATATGCGTCTGTAAGCCATTTATCCGCCGCCAGAAATTCGGTTTTGCACCTATACCGGATTTTCGCTGGGCTTGCTTCAGTTTGCCTGTGATTTGGCGCATCCGGTCTTTCTCTTTGGCTTGGTTGATAAATGTCCTCGCCAAGACAGTGCCGCTTGCGTCCATCACGGAACAGACTGCGGAATTCGTTAACCCCAAATCTACGGCACACACCCGCTGCTTGGAATGTTCCGTCTGAGTCAACTTCACATCCCCCTTATAGGCGATATGAAGGGCATAGCGTTTTCCTTTCCGAACCAATGTGGGGCTGCATTCTTTCATGCTCCACACGTTACGTTTAAATAGGTCTTGCCCCTTAAAGGTAATGGGGAGCCAGACCCAGTCACCTTGATGAAACACCTTGATGTTGGCTGTCGTATCAGAGGTTCGAATGAACATATTTCCTTTGTACAAGCAAGGGAACGCTTGATGCTGGGCTTGGAGTATCGGAGGTTTCTTCGAAAAGCATTTCCCTTCTTGCTGGGCGTGTTGCCGCTCGGCTTGCCAAAGCTGAAAACGGGAATGATGGCTTTTCACAATGCCAAACGCTTCGGCAATAGCACTTCTGCGGAAGTACGAAGGAAACTTATAAAAGCGTTGATCAAACTCGGCGTAGAGCGGATTCGGATTGAGCTCGGTACGGTGAGTCAGCCGTTCTACCGCCGTCACAACCGCTTGAGTGGATAACGATTCCAAGGCTTTAAACTGCTCTTGAATGACCGTAATCAAGAAGGACAGCGCCTCCTGATACACATGGAGAGTCGCATCTAGCATGCGGTGATGAGACGTAATCGAATGTTTGAGTGTTTTGACCACCTTCATGAGATACGCCTCCATCGAAAGGTTTATGAGTCTAGCATAACACGAGAACGTATGTTTGGTAAAGCGGACGTGTCTAATCCCCACCTTCGCTGTTGGCTTAGAGGCGGGGGACTGCGACACTAAATCTGTTCAATGCTGCACATGCAATCCATACCGATCACCGCCATTAAACTTGCCGTTCCTTATGGTAGGGTTCAGCGTAACACTCAAATGGCGAATTTTAAAGCAGGGCAACACGAGTGATTATCACTATATGTTGCTCCTCCCCTATACACGGCATTAAGTTAAAAGGAACCTACTCCTGCATATCTGCCAACACTTGCTCCAATACGCTGTAATGCCAATCGTATACTTCCTCCGGTCGGATCGATAAAGCTTTATTCCAGTCCACCAGGATTTGTCCATCCTCAATTGTGACAAAGTTACAAAACGGCTGGGTCGAGAGCAGCGACAGGCCGGCTTTTTGCTCCCATTCCTCCAGACAAAGCTTCTCTTCCCGAAGCAAGCACGCAATCATTTCGTAGAAGTACTTTTGCATCAGCTTCACCTTCAAATCCGGGCACTCCTTATGGACAATGTAACGATCGACTTCCTCCCATAATTTCTCGATTGCGCTTTGCCTTGTTACGAGGCTTTCCAGTGAAAAATCCCCGGTGCTCATGGCTTCAAAAAGCCTAGTTTCCCATTGTTCAGGGGTCCAGGACAACGTTCTGCTAAAATGAACGATCCATTTTTCATGCGGGATATATTCGCCATTTGCGACAAATAGAGTTTCTAATAATTTGGTTACGGCAATATTCAGCAGATAATGCCCTTGGGCGACATCTCCCCTGTGAATCCAAATGTCGCCTGCCAGCCGGAAGTACCACCAGCAGCTAAAAAGAGAGCCTTCTGCTCCCAAAGGTGACGGTTTTTCTTCCAGCTTATCCTTAATCAGAGCATGCACCTCTCCATAAGGGTCATACAGAATGCGGGCGTAGGATAAGTCCCATAAAGCGACAGGCTCCCACTTTTTCCGTTTTTCAACGTCCATGTTCACCAGCTTGATGTCATAGAGATAACCCTCGATCTTTGCAATGCCGACTGGTATAGGACATTGACCTGCATTCCATCGATCGAAATTTTTGCTGTCCAAATAAATAACGAGGTCGATTTCCGACAGTTCGTCTCCATATCCCCGTGACAATCCTCCATTGAGCGTAATTCCAATCACGCCCTCCAGGGACTCAAGTCTTCTGGAAAAACTCTCAAACACATTCATATACTCCTTGATTTTATTTTCACTGCTGACATTGACATATGGCCTTGTCATAAGCTCAGCTCCTGTTCTTGTAGATGGAAAGACAATTAATCCAAATGCAACAGTATGGATGGCAAAAATAAAGAGCCGCAGATTTACTCTACGGCTCCGCTCTTAACGACGGTTCCCTTGCTCCGAGAGTAAAATAAAATCATATCGCCATAAAATGGATCAGCAAATAAACATCTCTGCAGAATTTTTCCATTTTAAGGTTGCTCATGATTTTATCCTACTTCTCCGTATCGAATTATGCTGTTTGAATGACGCAGCACTAATTCAATCGAATGGGCATTCCGCCTTTCTGCCATCTACTGTTGCATAAGGTTACTATAACACCAGGTCTGCCACTTGTGAATAACGAATGCTATAGTTGATGATCGCGACATTTCGCCCTACTTGTGATACGGTTCGCCGCGCTGTCTGAAACGGCAAGTTTTTAAGGCCATCCTGAAAAGGAGGGCCTTTTCATTGAAGAACATGCCTTACTAAGCTAACGTTTCCGCATGTGCAACAATGTTGAAATAAGACTGGACCTTTTATTCTGATTCCATCCGCAATAATGTCAAGAGATCATCGAAGATTCCAGGTGTTGTGAATACGACCTCTTCACCATAGAGTTCATTAGGGATGCCATCGGGCACCACTTGTACATTGCAACTCAATGCTCCCGCCGCTTCGGCATTCAGGCCCGCGGCGGCTGTTCCTGTGCCGGCCCTTACGGCCATTACCTGCTCTCGATCGACAAGGAAGCCTCCATCCAGATGGGCAAGGCGATCCGTGCCGGCGATCAATCGCTGCGGCCGGGCTGGGTGCGCCTGTCGCTGCATCCCGTTATGACCTCGGGCGACGTCGCCTTCATCCTCCTGGCCCTGAAGGCGATTGTCAGCCAGCGGGAGGTCTGGCAGGCCGACTACCGCTACAGCCCCGCGACCAACTGCTGGCGCCACCGCTCGGAGAGCGAGGAGGAGCCGGATATGGAGCGGCTGTTTGCTCTGTAGGTGGCCGGGGGGCGGGGAGCGGCAAGGCTTGGCGGCCGGCGGGAAAGCGACGGCCGACGCGGGGCCGGCCGCAAGGGCGGAGCACCAGCAGGGCGCTGGCGCTGCAAACTTGAAATTATCCCAGTTGTGTACCCCACTTTCCTCCGAAAGAATTCGATGACCTTGAAATTTACCCATTATGGCTTCTTGAATGATTCTTTCCGATAACAAATCAGCGGATGTCACAAGTTCACCCGAATCCTTATAATTCACTTCAATTTTTTCCCGACTGCGTAATTCGGAAATTCTGTCACCCGCTTTTGTTACAGCCTGTTCTGCAAACAACGCTAATTTTCGAAGGTCGAACTTCATTTCGTTCCCATTCCTCCTTACAATGCGTAATCTTATTGAGCATTTCTGCCCGTCAACCGCTTCAAGCAAACTTTCAGACATATATCATATTCATGACCCAGTACCACGATCCCTTTTTCAAGGGGGCATTTTCATTTTCAGGGGGGACATAAGAATGAGGATCATCAAGACACAGCAAGACTTTGGCGTCCTGCGCCGGGACGGAACCACACCCGCAACGCTTGTCGACCACATTGACGGGTACTTTCACCAACTTGAGGGCGAGTTGAGAGACAAAACAGAGGACGTGTTCTGCCTCGACCAGCACGGGCCGATCGTCTATCTGGAAGCGGGCGACGACCTGCGCATCCTCAACTTTGCCGGACTGAGTTGCAACGGCGACGAACTTCTCTGCCGCGCAGTCGAGTTCGTCGAAAAGTTCGACCTTGGCGAGGTAGGGGACTTTTGCTTTCCGCAAGCAAAAGTCCCCCTCCAGATACCGCATCGTTCTGTGGTCCCCCAAAAGCTCACAGAAGCGCGTTTGCGGAGGCATCTCCGCCCCTAGTGGCCCATCCCAGACCCATGGGTGGCAAAGCATCTTTCCAAGCCCGCTGCGGGATTTTCCGAAAAAACTTGCCGTTACTTATGATACAGTTCGCCGCGCTGGCTGAAGCGGCAAGTTTTTGAGAGACCACCTTTTCAAAATGAGCAACAAGCTGGGCATTACCATTGGCCCTGTTTCTCCTATATATTCTTTGAGAATCCGAAAGCCACTCTGCGTATTAAAGGCCATAATTTATTTAACTAATTCTGCGTCTGGATATCCTTTTCAATATAGGTGACTTGGAAATAAAAGTATAGGCTGTTGGGCTTGAACCCCTCATATCATATATATTCCTCATTGAAAACGCCTATCCGATAACCGAATGAGCGTTTTTTACATACTACTTCTCCTGCTCCTTGATCACTTGCTCAATCCCGAGCAGAATCAGCTTCAAGCCGAACTCAAATGCCCCGTCGGTCCCCATCAGCTCGAACAGCCCGTTCGTGAACATCCTCCGAAACAGTCCCGCATCCGTCTCGCTCATGGAGTCCAGAAGGCGAATCATCTCCTCACCCGGAGGCGCTCCCTGGTCCTTAAGGATCGCGGAGACATTGCGCTCATGCTGATAATCGTCCAGAACGAAGTAGAAAACATAGTTCACAAGCGTAGTCACCACTTGCATTTTCTGCGCTTGCTCAAGCGGAGTCGATTCCACGCAGAGCAGCATACGGTTGGTGAACCGGATGATGTCCGGTTCGTGGGGCAGCGTCATCATCATGAGCTGAGTGGAGCAGGGATATCGGCTGAGCACGCTCCGTACTGTTACGGCAAGCCCTGTCAGTTGCTCCTTCCAATCCCCCTCGGAGTGGAACTCCTCCAGGATCACCTTCGATACCTGATTGGCCAGGCGCTGGTAAAGATTTTGTTTACTCTTGAAGTACCAGTACAGGGAGGGAGCCTGAATCCCCAGCCTGTCGGCCAATCGTCTCATGCTGAATTTCTCAATGTCCTCCTCTCCGAGAAGCTCCCATGAGGCTTCCAGAATCCTGTCCTCCGAAATTTGAGGCTGTTGCTTTTTCATCATTATCCGCCCTTTTATCTAACAGTGTAAGTTTATGCTTTACAGGTTTATAGGTTCATGATATCATCTAACACTGTAAGGTTCAATCTAACACTGTTAGACTAGAAAAAACAAAGAAAGTAGTGATCCAACATGGATGCAGAAAACCTCTATTACTTTGAAAAAGCACCGGTCGCAAAGGCCGTAGCTCATTTCGCTGTACCGATGATGCTAGGCACATCAATGAATGTCATATACTCCATCTTGAATGCCTATTTCCTTGGTACACTCCATAATACTGCTATGTTAACCGCACTCGCACTAACCTTGCCGCTATTCGCAATCATTATGGCGCTGGGCAACTTGATTGGCATGGGCAGCGGCACATTCATCTCCCGTTTGCTGGGAGAGAAGAGATATGATGATGTAAAGCATGTATCTTCATTCGCTTTTTACAGCAGTTTAGTTCTCGGACTTATCCTGATGGCCGTGGGTCTCCCGTTGATCGAACTAATCGTACACGGCCTGGGGGCAACGCCTGACTCCTTCGAATTCACGAAGGACTATGTCACGGTTATGCTTATCGGTTCACCATTCGTCGTATTATTCTTCACGCTGGAGAATATCGTGCGCTCAGAGGGTGCAGCCATCACGTCTATGATCGGTATGATTCTCAGTGTTGTTGTAAATATCATTCTCGATGCGCTCGTCATCTTCGTGTTCCAATGGGACGTGATCGGCGTTGCGTCGGCTACGGTCATTTCTAACTTGGTTGCGAGTGTATACTACGCCTTCCATATGGGGTATAAGAGCCAATTCTTAACGGTCTCCGTAAAATGGTTCAAGGCTACCAAGGACATTCTGGGCAATGTATTCAAAATCGGGGTTCCCGTCTTTATTATGAGCATCTTTTTGGGCGCAATGTCGCTCATCTTTAACCATTTCCTTGTCGAATATGGGGATTCGGCCGTAGCGGCTTACGGAATTTCATCACGTTTATTGCAGTTTCCTGAGTTTATTCTGATGGGTTTATGCGAGGGAGTTGTGCCGCTTATTGCCTTCTCTTTTACAGCGGATAAATTGCGCATGAAGCATACCATTGGATTTACGAGTAAAGCAATCGTGGTGTTAGCAGCCGTATTCGGCATTGTCGTCTATTTGATTTCCGACCATTTAATTGGTCTTTTTACAAATGACCCGCAATTAATTGAAATGGGCAGCTACATTCTGCATGTAACGTTCTTATCCTTGTTCATTACAGGGATGACCACATTGTTTACGGGGATCTTCCAAGCCACAGCGCAAGGAACGGCCGCGTTTATCATGTCAATTATTCAAGGAATTACGCTGATTCCTGTGCTTTATATCGCCAATCACATGAACGGCTTCCACGGGGTGGTCTGGTCGCTTGTCATTGCGGATGCCGTCGCCTTCCTTGTCTGTGCCGTCATGCTGTATGTTCTGCGGAACAAATTGAAGCCGGAATTGGATAGTTTAGTACAGTAGAATCGATACACTGCCGCCTCTTAAAGCAAAAAGGTACGGAAAAGCCGGTTCATTACCGGGTTTCCTGTACCTTCGCTTTCTGGTCTAAATCAACGCGTCGAAATGGCCCTCCGAGTTCACCGTCGCCGTCCGGGGATCGGTTAGACCGATGACTTTAAGGCCTACCTTTCCTTCAGTCCGCCAGAGCGGTAGATGGTCTTGAAGCGGAGAAGCCGGTACAAAATGGACCGGGGTGCTGCTCCCGCTTTTCTGCACCAGTTGGGCCTCCAGCAGCCGGATTTGCCGCTGCAGCTGCTCCCGGCGATAAGGAGTCTGCATCTCGCTACCCTGCGCCGCATTCGCCTTGTCCAGCTCCATCATCAGCCGGTTTCGCTGTTTCTCCAGGGAACTGACATCGCTCTCTGTGCCTCCGTAAGCTGCAATGGCTTGTACTGGGCTGATGCCTGATACTGTCTGTGCCTCCATGATTTGTCCCTCCGTTTCCTTGGCTTCACTCCAGCCAAATTCGAAAGTTCTAATCATCTCTATTACCCGGCCATCCCCGCCATGACAACATTCCAGGCCGCATATCCGCAATAATCATCGTATAGTCTCAGCCAGAAGCTTTTTCGACCATACCAAAAGACCCACCGAAGACCGGCAAAAGTCCCTTCAAGGAAATCATCATTCTGTAGCATAAACAATCTCTCAGGAAAAATATCTACGTTTTACTCCAACCGGAGTGCGGCCTGCCCTGCTCCTACGGCCGGTATGCTGTGAATATAGGCTTCTGCGAGCTTTACTCCAAAAAAACTTGCCGCTACTTGTGATACGGTTCGCCGCGCTGAATCTTAAACGCCGGTACGTACGGAGACAGCCGTTTCAGATACTTCTGAATGCTGCATCTAATCTTACAGTTCAGCCCTTTCACCCGAGCTGGCCAAAACGTTACTTCGACTCATACTGTGCCGTTTTTAAACCAACCGGCTGCGGCTTCTTTTTCCCCGGGTATACCTCCTGCACAATGTACAGCGGGCGTCCTTTGGACTCATCGTAGATGCGGCCGACGTATTCGCCCAGAATGCCGAGCATCAGAAGGATGAAGCCGTTGAAGGTCAGGGTAATTCCGATGACCGAAGCCCAGCCCTTGACGGCGGAATCGGTAAAAATGGCCAGATAGAGCACGTACAGCAGATACAGAAACCCCGACGCCGACAGCAGAGCGCCAAGGAATCCGGCCAGCTTCAGCGGCTTGTATGAAAAAGAAGTGATTCCGTCCAGCGACAGCTTGATCATCCGCTTCAGCGGATATTTCGTCTCTCCGGCCAGCCGCTCGTCGCGTTCATATTCAATCGCCTTCTGGCGGAAGCCCACCCAGCTGACCAGCCCCCGCACGAACCGGTTTTTTTCCGGCAGGCGCTTCAGCTCATCGCATACCTTGCGGTCGATCAGACGAAAATCCCCCGTATCCACCGGAATGTTGATGTCGGTCGAATAGGCGAGCACCCGGTAGAACAGACTTGCTGTCCATTTTTTGAAAAATGTCTCGCCGTTTCGCTTCACCCGTTTGGCGTACACCACCTCATAGCCGTTCTTCCATTCCCCGATCATCTGCAAAATCAATTCAGGCGGGTCCTGCAAATCCGCGTCGATAATGATAACCGCATCCCCGAGGGCGTAGTCCATCCCTGCGGTAATGGCGATCTGGTGGCCGAAGTTGCGGGAGAGGTCGATCAGCTTCACGCTCTCGTCCCAGCAGCTGTACTCCTCGATCATCTGCGCGCAGTTGTCGGCGCTGCCGTCATTGACAAAGATCAGCTCATACGGCTCATTCGTGGTGTCCATCACTTTTTTGATCCGCCGGTAGGTCTCCTGAATCACTGCTTCCTCGTTGTACATCGGAATAATTACGGAATAGCGCACGTTGGTATTCATGAGCAGCTCCCCCTTTGTTAAAAATAGATGGGCAAACGCCCCGAAGTCAGGTCTTCGGCGCGCCCGCCCGTAATACATGCTGTTTGGCGGTCAGTTCAGGGTAACCTCGTAGAGCGTGCCGCTTGCTGTGCCGCCTGTACCCTGCCACTCCGAGGCCGGAATTTCCGTGCAGTTCTCGGTGATCCATGTCGTAAGGCTCGAGTTCCCCTCGCGTCCGCCGCCCATGCCGCCGCCGGAGACATAGAAGTATTTGACCTGGCCGCTCTTCACCAGCGCCGCAAGGCTGTCCGTCGTGTAGACCACATCTGAGCCGGAGAAGCCGTTGAGAATGACAACCTTGTTGCCTTCGATGATGTACGGGCCGCCCGTGCTGTAATTCATCGTGGCGAACAGATATTGCTCACCGGTGTTATGCTCTTTCAGATAGGCCACCAGCGATTCATCGACGCTCTCGCCGCCGTTCCGGTCGAACCCGAACTGGCCGCCGGCACTGCGGCTGTCCCCGGTGCCGTCACCGCTTGGGGTACCCGTTCCGTCCTGGGCATTAGCGCCGTCCGGGGTACCCGCTCCATCCGGGGCCGTTCCGCCGGGTGCGCCCTGGGCCTGGGCGACTGCGTTCATGCCCATGCCGTCTCTCATTCCGCCGCCCATGCCTTCGCGGCTGTCCGGCCCCGCTGCCGGGGTCATGCTGTTCAGGCCGTAGGCGATCGGCGTAAGCGACCAGTACAGCGGGCCGATCAGAAGCACGAGCAGTCCTGCGGCCGCCACGAACCGGGCGATCGGCTTTCCGCCGATCTTAGGGATCGCCAGGGCCGCCGCAAGAACAATGCCCGCGGCCAGCACGCCGATGGACCAGCCGGCCCCGATGGTCGCGTTATACGGATGCAGAATGTACCATTGGAATACTGCCGTTGCCAGCACCGCCGCCGGAAGCAGCCAGGAGAGCCAACCCGAATGGCCGCGGTACAGATCCCGCATTTTGACGTAGCCCACCCCGGCCAGCGCCGCGATCGGAGGACCCATCATAATGAGATAGTATTGGTGAAAGAAGCCCGCGATGCTGAAAAATCCCGCAACCGGCAGCAGCCACGCCAGCCAAAAAATAGCTTCTTTATGCTGCTGAGTGAAATGTCTTCTGCGAAGATTAGCGAAGATGGCGATGCAGCCAAAGAGGATGAAAGGAATCAGCCAACTGGCCTGTCCCGACAGCTCCAACTGGAACAGACGCAGCGGCCCCGCCGTGCCGGTATTGAACATCCCGCCGCCCATACCTCCGCGGCCATCCCCCATCTGACCGAACGCCCGCCGGCCGCCGTCATCCGTCCCATTCCCCGGGAATTGCCCGGCCATTCCTCTACCTTGACGGCCATCGTCCGCCGAGGTTCCGTCCTGCACGCCGGATGCGGGGCCTGCCCCTTGAGCGCCCGCGCCGTTCCCGTTCGGGTTCACCGAGGCGCCCGAGGTGCCGTCCTGCATACCGGACGCGGGGCCTGCCCCTTGAGCGCCCGTGCCGTTCCCGTTCGGGTTCACCGAGGCCCCTGAGGTTCCGTCCGTGCCGCCGTTCATTCCCGGCATGGCGCCGTTCCATGCAGGCATCTCGCCATTCATGCCGCGCGGGAAGCTTCCGCCGCCATTGTTGCGGTCGCCGGTCAGACGCGACACGCCGTTATAACCGAAGGCCAGCTTCATGACCGAGTTGGTCGTGCTGCTGCCGATAAAAGGGCGCTCACTCGCAGGAATCGAATCAACGATTACCGCCCAGGACACGGAGATGACCAGCATAACGGCGGTGCATGCCGCCAGGATGCCTGTTTTTTTCTTCCAATTAATCTTATAGGCCAGCCAATAAAAAAGATAGAAAGCCGGAACCACCATATATGCCTGCAGCATCTTCTCGTTGAACGCCACGCCGATTAAAGCGAACGCGGCGATCAGACTGCCAAAGTTGCCGCTTCTCGTGCCCCTGAACAAAAACCACGCCGCCAGCAGCAATGTGAACACCAGCATGGCATCAATATTATTCGTTCTGCTGACGGCCGCCGCCACCGGCGTGAGCGCCATCGCCAGAGCGCCGAACCGGGCCGCCGTTTTGCCAAAGGTGGGCTTTACAAGCAGGTAGATCAACAGGACCGAGCCCACTCCGGCCAGCGCCTGGGGAAGGATCACGCTCCAACCCTTAAGTCCGAGCACCCACGCGAACAGCGTCTGTATCCAGAACACAACCGGAGGCTTATCCACCGTCACCGATCCTGCCGAGTCCAGCGAGGCATAAAAGAAGTTATGCCAGCTCTGCAGCATACTCCCTACCGCGCTTGTATAGTACAAATTCACGTACTTGTCGTTCCAGATCCCGTAGCCGTACAAAAATGCCGCCAGCAGCAATATGGCCAAAAGAACGGGATCAGACCCCATTTTCCTGATAAATTTCATCTTTACCACTCTCCGTCCGCTCTTGTTTCTTCCGGCCCGCCGCAGGGCTTGCCGCTTCCTCTTCCGTAATGTATTATGGCACCCCTACCTTAACTCATAATGAATCCGGGCTGAATGTTTGCTGAAGGAACAGGTCGGCAGCCGGCAAGTCATACCACCTATCTTCGTGCAGAAAAAGGGTTGAGGGAACAGCTCATTAGTTCGTTTTGTCCGGTCGGCTTCTATCTGTGTGGTCTGCTTCGGTCTGTTCGGACCCCTGTGCGGTCTGTTCCGGGATAGGTAGATTAGGTAGATTAGATAGATTAGGCAGAGCAGGTAGATCAAGCAGATCAGGTAGAGCAGGTAGAGCAGACAGCTCAGGCAGAGGTAGATCAGGTAGAGCAGGTGGATCAGGCAGATCAGGTAGAGCAGGTAGAGCAGGTAGAGCAGGTAGAGCAGGTAGAGCAGGTAGAGCAGGTAGAGCAGGTAGAGCAGGCAGCAATTCCTGCAAATCTGCATGTTTCGCGATGAGTTTCGCCCAAGGAGAAAGAAATGGATGCCATTGTGCAGGTATTTTTGCTTGAACAGCCGCTATGGGGAGATTGGATGCCAAGTACCTGCGCATTTGCAGGAATTGAATCAGGGGGAGGGATTTACGAGAAAAAAAGATGCATAAACGACGGAATTCTTCGCAAACTCGCGCCGCTGCAGGCCGCTTTGGTATCGCCGCCTGTAGACTGGCTCTCCGAGGGCCTCCTTTGAAACTCTCACGGTAGACTGGCTCGCCGAAGGCCTCATTTGAAACACTGACGGTAGACTGCCTCACCGAAGGCTCCTCCGAAACGCCCTCGGTATACTGCCTCTCCGATGGCCTCCTTCGAAACGCTCATGGTAGACCGGTTCGCCGGAGGCTTTTCGGGTAGAAACGGCTGTCCCGCTTACCGCCGCTTCAAGGCATACGACTCATAATCAGCCTCGTAATCTCGTTGTATATCAAAGCAAATAAGCTGCCACCGGCAGCGTGCCGGAAGCAGCTTATTTCCCAATCCATACCCGGAGATCCGGGAAGTATTTAAGCAAAATCCCCCCGCTATTTTTTCTTCAAATCAACCTTCCGCTGCCATCACCGCAAGCTTGCTTACCGTGTTCCAGTTGCGGGACGTTGCGGACACGCCCATGATTTTTTCCAGAGGGACCTTGAACAGCGGGGAGTCGCTCACCTTGGTGCTGTAGAGAATGTACATCTCCTTGCCGATGACGCGCAGCTTGTCCTCTCCGTCCTCATAAGGCCCAAGCCGCGCCAGCGCTTCTTCCGTCAGCTCTCCGGCCAGAAATAAAACGTACAACCGCTTGAACTCCTCCGGTTCGGTCAGCTCGAACGGATTGTTCGCGATCACCGACTTCACCTCTTCCTCGGTGCGGATGATCACGGAGGCGTCGAAACCGAAGGTATCGCTGATGCCTTTTTCAATAGAACCCCTTATGGCCTCGGCATCCGCATCTCCGCCGTCCAGCACGATGTTGCCGCTCTGAATATACGTCTTTACGTTTTGAAAACCGAGCGACTGAAGCATTGTCTTCAAATCCTGCATTTTGACGATTTTATTCCCTCCGACGTTGATGCCGCGAATCAGGGCAATATATTTTCCCATAGGGCCGCCTCCTACTTCCTTCACTTATTCCAGACTGATGCGGGCAAAATGCTCCACTGCCGGAAACGGGCTGTAATAGTGATGCAGCAGCGCCTTCCACTCCGCATACTGCGGGGATTCCCTGAATCCGACCGTGTGATCTTCAAGATTCCGCCAGCGGACGAGCAGCAGGTATTTGTGATCGTCTTCCAGACATTGCTGCAACTCGTGGCCCAAATAGCCGTCTATGGAGGAAATGAGGGGCGAAGCCTTCCTGAAGCTGTCTTCGAACGCCTTCGTCATTCCCTGCTTGATGTGAAGCATAGCCGCTTCGAGTATCATGGTCATCCGCCTCTCTCTGCGTTTTTGTAACTTCTCCTCACGAGCCCAGCGCTCCGCGAAAAAATTCATGCACTAAATTATTAACGACAATAAGAACAGCCAAGGACTCGTTGACGCTGCCGACCTCCAGCGAATGATTCGCCTCGTCGATTCTATACAGAGACACATCCGTAAGCCCACGGATCCCAGCCGTGTCCTCTTCGCTGAACAGCGGATCGCCACCGCCGTAAATCACGGTCCCGCCCGTCCGCTTGATATACGGAATCGTCTCCGGCAGCGGCGTCAGATACAGGCAATCCAGCTGCACGGACGGATCGTAATCGGTAGCCAGTCTGCCCGCGATGACCGAGCCGATGCTTTTGCCGATGAACAGCAGCCGTTTGTACCCGGGGACCGCCGACAGCGCCTGCCCACACTCTTCCTCGATAATCCCCATTTCCTCACGCTTCAGATCGACCCGCGCGCTCTGGTAGCCATATTCCAGCAGCAGCAGATCGCAGCCGTACTCCAGCGCAGACTTGCCGGCATAATGCAGCAGCGGGAGTTCCGCCGGGTAGTTTCTCCCCGGAAACACGACAACCAGCGTGTCCGATTCCTGCGAGTAGTATTTATGTCTGACTTCCCTGCCCCAATGCGAAGGCAAAGTTATGTACTTCATGACCTTATCCGCCATTTTCCCGGCCGCCTCCTAAGAACGATTGATCGCGTAAAACCGGGCCTATCGCCCTGATGCTTCCTATTATACCTGTATTGAACAGGCGGTGGAAATCCGCAGGGCCTGCACGCCAAAAAATCGGCTCCCCTCACGGGCAGCCGATCATCCAGCAATTTATTCTTTTTTTGCTATAATTGAGGGACATCACCATGGCAGGAAGGAAGTACAAAAGTGAAGCCGTTTACCGAAAAAGCCATACGCATCATGCAGTCCATCCCCGAAGGAAGGGTCATGACATACGGAGGGGTCGCCGCCGCAGCGGGGAGCCCGCGGGGAGCGAGGCAGGTCGTGCGGATTCTGCATTCCATGAGCCGCAGCCACCAGCTTCCCTGGCACCGGATTATCAATGCCAAGGGAAGGATCTCTTTGGAGGACGGAGAAGCGGGCGAGCTTCAGCGGCTCTACCTTCTCGGCGAGGGCGTCGAGTTCGACGACCTCGGAACGATAGACCTGAAGCGGTTCGGCCACGACCCGGACCCGCTGGATTAGTTCCGCCACCGGAGGGTGTCCCTGCTTCCGCGCGCATTCAGCAGACTGTACAGCGTCGTGTAGATGACCAGCAGCACAAGGGCGATGAACAGGCTGAAAAAGACGGACTGCCGGTTCACACTGTCCAGCATCAACTGATACAACCGGTGCCTGTCGGTCAGCACATCCCAGCTGTTCAGGCGGTATACCCGACCCAGCAGCACCCCGTACCCTCCCAGCGCGCAGGCAACCAGCACGAACAGCCAGGACACCAGAAGGCCGCTTCTGCGCCAAATCACCGTCTGAAATTGATACAGCGAGAAAAATCCGGTCAGCCAAGCGGTCCAGGTGAACAACAGCAGCATGGCCAGATCATACCAGAACCGGCTCTGGACGACGCCGTCAACAATATAAATCCCGCTGCGAATCGTCAGATGAAGCAGATCAGTCATAATATATGGGGCATTTGGAAAAAAGACAAGCCAGGCCGCCCCAAGCGGAAACTGCAGCAGACTGCGTGAATTCCGCTTATATAAGGCATGCGCCGCCAGCGAGAACAGAAACGGCAGCCAGGCCAAGAACAGATTCCAGATCAGAAACTTGTAGAAGTCATCGGTCCGCAGCGAAACGATGCCATACACGGCAAGCGTTGCCAGAGTCAGACCGGCAAGCATCAGAAAGACCTTCGGATAATTCAGCTCCTTCATCGGTTTGCATTCTCCTTATCAGCGATAATGTATATTCCCCCATTGTATAAAAGAAGAAAGGCCCGCGTCCACCCAAAAAGGCCCAGGCGCTGTTCGCCCGGACCTTTTGTTGATGTATCTTCACATTGCCGCCGCCAATTAATCAGCGTACGGCTTCCGCCTTGGAGCGTGCCTTGAACCCAAGCCGGTTCTGCGCTTCCTCATAGCCGGACAAGGCGGCGCATTCGCGGAAGGCGGCATGACGGCAGCCGATGCACTGCTCCCTGGAGACGGTCCGGAGCGCTTCATTGATGGCCTCTCCCGTATGTTCGTAGAACCGGGAAGCGCCGATCCGCTCGTAGAGTCCGGTCTTGCGCAGCAGCTCAAGCGGCTGGGGCTGGATGCAGGAGATGAGCAGCTTGCCGCCCGAACTCTCCAAATGCCTAACAAGCCCCGCCAGATTGCTCTCGCCGGTCGTATCCATCAGCGGCACCTTGCTCATCCGCAGGAGAACTACTCTCGGCTGATCCGGCCCGGCGCCGGGCATCGTGTTCTCAAAACGGTACGCCGCCCCGAAGAACAGCGGGCCTTCCACGTTGTATATGCCGATCTGCGGGCAGTCATGCTCCTCGGAAACCATGTGCGGCCCCACTTTGACCGACTCCGGATCGGGCAGCACCTTGGAGACCAGATGCACCTCGCCCATCCGTTTCACGAACAGGATAACGGCGAGCACCAGCCCCACTTCCACGGCGGCCGTCAGATCGGCGAAGACCGTGAGCAGAAAGGTGATCAGCAGCACCAGCGAATCTCCCGTCTTCGTCTTGAGCAATCGAAGAAAAGCTTTCCGTTCGCTCATGTTCCAGGCGACCACCATCAGAATCGGTGACATTGCCGCCAGCGGAATGCTTGAAGCATATGGAGCGAACAGCAGCAGAATCAGGAATACGACGGCGCCGTGAATCACGCCGGACACCGGGGAAGCGGCCCCGCTCTTGATATTGGTCGCCGTCCGGGCAATCGCGCCGGTCGCCGGAATTCCGCCGAACAGCGGCACCGCGATGTTGGCGATGCCCTGGCCGATCAGCTCCCGGTTGCTGTCATGCCGGGTGCCGCTCATCCCGTCGGCCACGACGGCCGACAGCAGAGACTCAATTGCGCCCAGCATCGCGATCAGGAACGCGGGCCGCAGCAGTGACCCGATCCGCTCCCAGGTAATCTCAGGGAAGCGGAAGCTCGGCAGCGTGTTCGGGATGTCTCCGTAAGCCGAGCCGATTGTCGCGACCTTGCCGCTGAACAGCAGTGCCGCCACCACGCTGGCAGCGATCAGGCCGATCAGCGAGCCTGGAACCCGGGGCGCGAACCGGGCCGTCAGCAGGATAACCGCCAGGCAGATTGCGGCGGTCAGTAGGCTGTACGGATTCATCGTCCAGAGATGAAGGCCGATTTCGTGCATGTTGTCCACAAATCTCTCATGCCGCTCAATCCCCTTCAGACCGAGGAAGCTCGCGATTTGTCCAGTAAAAATGATGACGGCGATCCCAGCGGTAAATCCGATCGTCACGGGCTTCGGAATGAATTTGATGAGGACGCCGAGCCGGAGCGCGCCCATCAGGACAAGAATGATGCCGGCCATCATGCCCGCTATAAGCAGATTCTCGTAGCCGTACTTCGCCCCGATGGCGAACAGAATCGGGATAAAAGCGCCTGTCGGGCCTCCGATCTGAAATCTTGATCCGCCGAGCAGCGAAATGAGAATGCCTGCAACAATCGTCGTGTAAATGCCGTATTCCGGCTTGACGCCCGATGCAATAGCAAAAGCCATTCCAAGAGGAATGGCAATAACACCGACAATCATGCCGGAAACAAGGTCTTTTCGCAGAGAACTCAAGCTGTAGTCCTGAAATCGGCTCCATCCGATCATGTCATAACCTTCTTTTCTTTGAATATCTGATTATTTGAATATATAGGACACATTACTCCTGTATTTTTTTGTTGTCAATGCTAAAAATAAGCGCCCGGCAGCAATACCGCCTGAAGACGCTATCCCGTTCACCTTGCCGGAAACCGCAGCATTTATTCGCTGCGGATCTCCTCAAGCAGGGAAATGGCGTTGACCAGATGATTATCGAAAATCTGCTTGGCCACGGCCAGCAAGTCCTTGATCAGCGGATCACGGAGCGAATAGATGACCGAGGTGCCATCCTTCACGCTGTTCACCACATTCTTCGCCCGCAGAACAGCGAGCTGCTGCGATACGGCGGAGCCCTCCGAACCGAGAATCGCCTGCATCTCGTTGACGTTCTTCTCCCCTTCGCTCAGCAGCTCCAGTATGCGGATGCGCATCGGATGAGCCAGCGCCTTGAAAAACTCGCTTTTAAATTGTTGAATATCACTGTTCATATTGCTTACGCTCCTCACAGCTTCTTTCAATCTTCGCTTCAAGCATAACGTCCGTTATATAAGCATACCCATGGAAGCCACCCCGCACAACCCCGCCGCCTGCGGACGCCGCATCGCCGGACTTCGAAATGGCTTCCCCTTCTGCGCTAGTAAACGGCTGGATAAATGCGCAAGATCCCGGCCGTAAGCTCCACCGTGCCGCCAATCGCCATAGGCTCGCCGAGGCATTCGAACATAATGAGCGACTCTCCGAGCCGCATATAGGCCGTTCCGTCCTCCTCGATATCCTCCAGCGTTCCGGTCAGAACGTTCTTGTCCCCTTGAGTCGAGATCGCGGGCGGCTGCCCGGGCGCCGGGACGAGGTCGACCCATTTGATAAAGAGCTCGGGAAGCTCAAGCTCGGCCTCGTATTCCGCTCCGCCAACAAAGGGAGAAGCGCCGAGCCATTGCCCCTTGCCCTCGCCATAGGCCGTGGAGAAATAGATTTCACCATAGCGCTCTGCGGCGCGGATTATCGTTATTTTCATGTCGGCCCCCTCTTTCCTTCTGTTATCTCCTCTTTTTTTACCTTCCGTCAGCCGGTTTTGTCAATATCGCGCGACTTTAGTGAAAAGACTTCCAAGGGACAGCGGTATTGCCTTGGCCCCCGAGGGAACGTATAGTGCTATACATAAGGAGGTGCACCGCCCAATGAAAGTTTCCCTGCTTCAGCTCGACATCGCTTTCGGCCAGCCGGAGGCCAACTACGCCACGGCGGAGCGCGTTATCCGCCTTGCAGCGGCCGGTAAGCCGGACTGTCTGCTGCTGCCCGAGCTGTGGACGACCGGCTACGATTTGACGCGGCTCGGCGAAATGGCCGATCCCGAAGGAAAAGAGGCACTCACGTTTATCGGCGGCCTGGCCAAAGAATACGGCATCAACATTGTCGCCGGCTCCACCGCCTGGCAGCGCGCGGACGGGACAACGAACACCATGTTTGCCGTAAACCGCGAAGGCCAGCCTGTCCTCGAATACAGCAAGCTGCATCTGTTCCGTCTGATGGATGAGCATCTGTATCTCCAGCCCGGCGCATCCAAAGGGCTGTTCGATCTTGACGGGATTTCCTCCGCCGGTGTCATCTGCTACGATATCCGGTTCCCGGAGTGGATTCGCGCCCATATGACTGCCGGGGCCGAGGTGCTGTTCGCCGCCGCCGAATGGCCGCTGCCGCGCCTTGCCCACTGGCGCGCGCTGCTCGTCAGCCGGGCGATCGAGAACCAATGCTATGTGGTTGCCTGCAACCGGGCGGGCTCCGATCCCGCCAATGTTTTTGCCGGACATTCGATGATTATCGATCCGTGGGGAGAAATCCTCTGCGAAGCGGGCGAAGGAGAAGAAATTATAACCGGCGAGCTGGATCTTTCCAAAGTGCGGGAAGCCAGGCGTCAAATCCCGGTATTCGCCGACCGGAGACCCGAGCTGTACACCTGATGGAGCGGCCCTTCTTCTCCAGCCCATAACAAAGAAACGACATCCCGCCTACAAAGGCAATGCCGTTTCCGCTATACATTCTTCCATGAAAAAACGGCTGCAAAAAACGGCTGCCCCGCCCTTAAGGTACGGTGCAGCCGTTTCTTTTTGGATAAGCCGAACGCTTCGTAAAGCCCTTCGCGGCCGCTTGTTACACGTTTGTTTCTTCGGCGTTATATAACTTCACTTCCAGCGGCGCCGACAGGAATTCTCCCGCTTTGCCTGCAAAGGACGTGAAATGGCTGGTTGCGTTATGGAACTTTACAGCCTCGGAATCACGCCAGGCTTCAACCATAATGAACACATTCTTTTGCTCCGATTGCTCGTACAGGTCGTAGTAGATGTTGCCCTCTTCAGCTTGGCTTTCCGCGATCAGCGGCTTAACCTCGGCTAAGAAGCCTTCTCTTTTTTCCGGATTGACGTAGAACTTAGCATGAATAATGATCATAATTTCGATTTCCCTCCTTGTCGTGTTCCTCTATATTTTACTCTCCGAATCTAGTTATTTCCATTCTGCGATTCTTTCGACCGGCAGCCGGACCGAAGTGTAGCCCTCCTCCGCAGCTTTCCCGATCGAGAGCAGCATAACGGGCGCATAGCGTTCCTTATCCATGCCGAAGACTTCGGAGAC
The DNA here is from genome assembly GCF_000612505.1 of Paenibacillus sabinae T27. Lineage (NCBI taxonomy): Bacteria > Bacillati > Bacillota > Bacilli > Caryophanales > Paenibacillaceae > Paenibacillus > Paenibacillus sabinae. The sequence continues at coordinate 523,100 of NZ_CP004078.1, read as the reverse complement.
CTTGTCCTTTTCATAGCCGCCGATTGCATTCGTATCATAGCCGTGAGCGCGGGCGACCAGCATCAGCTGCATTGTGACCAGACCGGCGTCAATCAGCACATTTTCTTTGTTGACCTGCGGCGGCAGGGTAGCGAAATACTTGGTCAGCCCGGCGATCTGTCTTTCCTTCACATCGGCCGGCATCCAGCCGCGCTCTACGGCGGTGCCGTAAATCTCTTCGGCATAGTCGAAGCTGTTCAGGTCCGCGAAAATGGCGATCACCGCCGCGGAAGTCTCCACCTGCACCTTGTTGAACATGGCGAGCGGGGCCAAGGTCGCTTTTCCCTCCGGACTTTCGATCACGAGAAAACGCCAGGGCTGCATGTTGACCGAAGAAGGCGCAAGCGTCGCTTCCTCCAGAATTTGCGTCATTTCCTCTTTGCTGATTTTTACGGCAGGGTCATATTTGCGAATGGAGCGCCGCCCGGCAACAATCTCGGTAAAATCTTTGTTAAGCGTTTTGTTCATCAGTAGTTCTCTCCTTTTTATAAAAAAATCCAAATTCTCTGCGTTCAATCTCGGAAGCTCTTCTCCTATATAAATTGCAATAGAATCATTTTTATATGATTTATATTACAAGCCGTTCCTTCACCTGCGGGCGATGATGTAAAAAGAAAGAAGCTGAAACGTTTTTTGGGCCCGAAATCTCTAATTAAGGAGAAAAGGAGGCGGGGTAATGAGTACAACGGCAGATTTGGTCCCTCGCGCCATGCGCGGCGATCCGGATGCGTTTCAGGCGCTCATTCATGCAGAAAAAGAAAAGCTCTACAGAATGGCCTATGTGTACATGAGAAACGAGACGGATGCGCTGGAGGTTTTTCAGGAGACCGTGTATAAGGCGTTCAAGTCGATATCCTCGCTGCAGGACAGCCGTTATTTTTCCACCTGGCTCACGCGGATTCTGATTAATACAGCTATTTCTTCCTTGAAAAAAAACCGCAAGATTACCGCCATGAGTCCGGAAGCGCTTGAACATATCGGGGATTCGTATCAGCTTCAGCTGGAGGATCAGCTTGATCTTCTTGAGGCCATGGAGACGCTTGAGGAGAAATACAAGACGGTGCTGCTGCTTCGCTACTACAAGGATTACTCGGTCAAACAGATTTCCGAAATGCTGGACTGCCCGGAAGGAACGGTCAAGACGAATATTCACCGGGGCCTATCGATTTTGCGAAAAAAGCTGAAAGGAGCCGCTGGCGATGATCCAAGAAATTCATTCCTTTAAACAAGAAATCGACACGATTCCGGTACCCCACGACAAGCTGGACGCCATCATTACGAAGACGGTTCAGGAAGCCGGTGCAGGCAAGAGAACGAAGATACTTAGAAAAATAGGGTATACAGCGGGGGCGGCGGCGGTTGCTTGCGGTCTTCTGCTCGGTTCGGCGGCCTTGTCTCCCGCAATGGCAAGCATTGTGTCCCAAATTCCGGTCATTGGCTCGGTGTTCAGCCAGATCGGGGACAGCGGCTTGAAGAACGTCAGCGAGTACGGATTAACTTCAGCGGTTGGCATAACCAAGGTATCCGGCGGCGACTCGATTACGATCAATGAGGTGTTCTACGACGGGACGCGTTTAAGTATCGGATACTCGCTGGAGACGGAGAAGCCGATGGGAGAGGAATATATCATTATGAGAAACGAGTTTACCGTCAACGGAACGCCAGCGAATTTCTCGACGGGGGGAAATCTAACCGAAATTACCCCGACCTATCATACGGGGATTTTGGAAGTCGACTCACCGGCGGATTTGCCGGACCGGTTCAAGCTTGGACTGACTCTCAGCACGGAGGACAGACAGAAAAAGTGGAACTTCGCCATACCTGTGGCCAAGCAGCCCGGCACCAAGCTCATCGCGATCGGCCATAAGCAGAAATCCGGCGGCGTTGAACTGACGGTATCCGATCTGGTGATTGGACCAGCGGGTATGCGGCTTACCTATAGCGCGGTGTCCGAGGACCAAGATTCGGTCGACTATATAACCGTCGGTGCGACGGATGAATCAGGGCATAGGCTTGGTTCCCACTTCGGCGGAACCAGCAGTCAATTCCGGGATGGCAAATATTATTCCACCGGCACCGAGCTGTTCGATCCGCTTCCACCCGGAACAAAAACCTTAACTTTCACTCCTCATCATGCGTCGGGAAAAATCAAATTTGACAGCTTCACAGTCACCCTGCCTTAGGCTTCGTATGAAGGGAGTCCGGAGCCTGCTGATTTACACGGTAATCCTCCGTATTCAAGGGTATGCCCAACAAGATATGGAGTGTGCACCAAGCCAAATGGAATTCGGGCCATACAATTACCTGAATGATATCGGACCATTGCAAAAACCTGAAATTGTGCATCTTTGGGCCGCCTGAGAACAGCCAGTGTATGACAAGCCTGCGATCATGCAGGAATTTCTTCGCACAGCCTCAAATTCAGTCGGCACAGCCTGAAATTCCTGTACGATGGCAGGATTTGCTTATGGATCATACACTTTGGGTGAAAAAACCTGCACTCAGGCCGGTTTGGGAGGGCGCCAAAACGAAAACCGCAATGAGCCTGACCTTGTCCGCTGCGGTCGGTGCGATTGCCGGGTTCCTACCCGGGGTCCGGCTCGGGAATTGCCGGATAGAGCAATCAGCGAGGCTGTCCCAAAAGTCATCGCAGATGACTTAGGGATCGCCTCAACGGCTGCAGCCCCAAAACAGAAGCGAGCAGGTCCCCAGTAACCCGGAGACCTGCTCGCTTCTTAGCATTTTAGCCGCATACCTATACCGCGGCTCACTGGGCGTACCGCTCGCGCAGCATTTTGGCCGCTTCCAGCACCCTTGGATCGCCGTACCCGAGACGGTAGCCAGTCTCCTCCGCCTGATCGGCAGCCTTCACCAGCTCCGTCCCCCGGGCGGTTACCGCTCTTCGAATGCCGTCCGCGAACACGGCCGCCGAATCCGGGCCGCCCAGCTCGCCCAGTGCGCCGATTATCTCCGGCTGCACCTTCGGATAATCCAGGCCCTCGGCGCCTTGGGCCGCTTCCTCATAGAAGCGGCGCACCAGCTCGCCGCGTTCCTGCCCGGAGCCGCCCACCACGACGAAGGCGTGCACAAAGTACGCATGGCTCTGCCGCCGCTGGGCGATGCCGCAAAATTTCCGGCCCCCGATGGACAGGTCGTAATCGCCGGGGCAGTAAGAGCCTTTGACTTCTCCCGCCAAGATTTGCGCGGCGGCGGAAGGATGGGAGAAGCCCGCTGCCTCCGCGATCAGGGAAGCCAAGAGGCGAAAGTCGCGGTGAAAGTCGAGCGTTCCCCGGCTCTTGGGCAGGATCAGGGAGACGTTAACGACTCCCTGATCAAGGGGAACCGCCGCGCCGCCGGAATGTCTGACCGCCGCGCGGATGCCGCGCGCTTCCAGGCTCTGCATCGCCTGCCCGGCGAAGGGCAAGCGGCTGTCCCGCAGGCCGAGTGCAACCCCGCCGGGGTGGCTCCACAGGTGCACCGAAGGCGGCGCAAGCCCTGCGCCGACATCCCGGCACAGCGTCTCCTCAAAGGCGAAGGGGATCAGCATATCGCCGCCCCCTTCTCTTTCCGCCGCGCTGCCGGACAGGTGCTCGAAGAGCGCCATACGCCCGGGAAGCGCTGCTGACGGATCGGAATGAAGCCCGTCCGATCCGTTTGGTTGACTGATTTTACTCATATCGTCCATTGATCATGTATGATGCCTGCAAGCATCCACTGCCCGCCTTCCTTGACGAATGCAAGCCGCAGACTCTGCCAGTCCATCCCGGCATACTGCGGATCGAATCCGTCGAAATGGTATTCGACCAAGATGGCATCCGGGTATACATTCCGCGCATTATTCAGCGAATTGCCGAAGCCGATGGTCTGATTGTAGCCCATTTCCGGGGCATCCGCAAAGTCGGCGCTGTATATAAATTTATTATAGTACTGGGCAAAGGTCAGCTTGATGGGATCGCCTGTCCCGTCATATTCGCCCCAGGTTCGGACGGTCTGATCCGTGCCGGCCGCGGCGATTTCGCTCCAGCTCAGGACAATGTCCTTCGCGGTGTCGACATGGCCGTAGGGTGAGAAGCGGACGCCTCTCGAATGGATCATGGAAGAAAGAGTTGTCCAGTCTTTCTTCTTCAGCGCCAGCACCGCTTCTTTGGCGCGGTCAGCAATGACCGCCTTCGCGCTTGCCGGGTCAAGCGGCAGCACAATATCGGCCGTGCCTGTCCGCACGTTCCAGGTCACCGTCCCGCCCATGCTCTCCGCCGAGAAGCGCAGCGGAATATACACCCGGCCGGCGCGAATTTCGGCCGGGGCATCCAGCAGGACGGTTCCGCCGTCCTTCACTGCCCGGCTGCTTCCGGCCGTAATTTTGACCAGATGCGGAGCTCTCCGGAGCGTCGCTGTGCGGGCGGTCGCATTCCAGGACAGCTGCGCACCCATCCCCGCCGCCATTTCGCGAAGGGGGACCATCACTCTTCCTTTCGTGACATAAGCCTGAGACTGAAGCTTCAGGGTTACCCCATTGATCGTCACGGCCACCATTCCGGCAGGGACGGCCGCCTGCGCAGAAGGCGTTCCGCCTGGCCCCCCTCCGGTTATCGAAACGGTCAGCCCGAGGCCGATGCAGAGTGCCGCTATTTTTTTCAACATCTGTCTCACCCTTTCTCCCGCATGAATTGTAATGTGACTATAATCACGGTATTCTAAAATTAAGACGCTCTGAATACACAAAAGGTTACACACCATTTATTACCGCTATGCTCAATCCTCTGAAGCACGGTCCAGCAGGTGACAATAAAATCGGGAGTGATACCTAATGACAACAGGCACAGAAGTCCAAGGCGCCGAGGCAAGCCGGGCGCAGCAATGGGAGCAGGCCATGTCGGAGCTATATGCAAGCTATCTGGATTTTGGAAAAAAGGCGCTGAAGGATTTCGACGACGAAGCTGTTCACCAGGCGCGGGTGAGCAGCCGCAAGCTGATCACACTGCTGTCCATTCTCGATCCTGAGGATGCATCAGGCCTCCGCGCGTATTTCAAGCGTTCCCAGAAGCGCCTGGGCCAAGTCAGGGATGCCGACGTGCTCATCCAATCCTTCAAAGAACGGCGGAAGGAAGCGAAGCTCGAAGGCGACAAGAAGACCGCCAAGCTGTTGAAAGCGGTTATTCTGCATCAAAAAGAGAAGCGCACAAGGCAGCGCGGGAAATTGGCTGATGAGCTGCCCGGGATGCTAAATGGTGAGAAGGACGGCAAATGGAATGATTTTATCAAGGAACGTCTGCCCGCCCTCGTTGCCGAACAGGATGTCAATGTCGCGATGCGCGAGCTTGAGGTCGCTTTTGAGCAGCAGAAGAAACGGTGCAAGGAGCTGCTTGGGCAGGAAGACCCGGCATCCAGCGAGGCGCTGGATGAACTGCACAAGCTAAGGCTGCTCGCCAAGCGTATCCGTTACACCGCAAACGCGGCGTCCTTCGCACTGGATCAGAAATTTCACGCGAATGAAGCGATATATAAAGACATCCAGTCAGAGCTCGGTGAAATCACCGACAAACGCATGTGGCTGGATAGGCTGGAGAAGATCGGCCGCAAGGAGCTGGGCGCCAGCCGCGATACGTGGAATGCCTTCGTCGGTAAGCTTCAAGCCGAGCTGACGGAGGCGCTTCGCCGGAACACCGTCGTCGACGTGCCGGAAGCTCTCACTTACAGCGCCGCACTGGAATGAGCGCCGGTACTGGCCGTGAACCATTCATATATCCTAAGCGAAAAAAACTCCGGCCCTACCGGGCTACAGCCGGATGGACGAAGCGGAATTGTTCCCTTTTATTTTTTTATAAGGAGGCCTGGAATAAGCATAGGGTGGAAAAACTCCCGTTTAATTCAGCCAATCAGCCGGGAATGCTGAAAAACCCGCCAATAAGCCGGAGGTTTTCCTGCTTATTGGCCGAAACGGCCGTTTTCGGGCAAATGTAAGGGAGGTTTTCCCGTTCGCTTCAAGTTCCGGCCTTGAGCAAGCATAATCGTTCGTTCAAGCTCTCACAGGGTCCAGGTACCGTAAAGGCCACTCTTGGTCAATGACAGTATAAAAAGGTTAGGCCGGCGCTTCAAACCCGAGGTGAGGCGTAACCCTCACCCTCTCATGCCAATTCAGGTCATGCCAAAGCGGCCTTACACCGTCGAATACCGGTGTAAGGCCGCTTGTTGGCATTGATGCTTTTTCACGGGATGACTCCGCGCTGCTCCATCTATTATTATCGACGGATAGGGTTTACGCGAGATGCCGGCTCAGCACGCCCGTGTAGACCGATTTCGGGCTTAGGCCGACCAGCTTATCCACCGGCTGCCCGCCCTTATAGATAATTACAGTCGGCATACTCATGACGCCCGCTTCCGCGGCCAGCTCGGGCTGCTCGTCGCAGTCTATCTTAACAACGGTTACCGTGTCTCCGTAATCCCGGGCCAGTTCATCCAGGATCGGCAGCAGATTTCTGCAGGGCGGGCACCAGGCCGCGCCGTAATCGGCAAGCACTACGCCGCCGCCAGCCACCGCTTCCCGTAAAACCTCGGGTGTTTCCGCATGTTTAATCGCCATTTTAAGTTCTCCTTTTCTCTTTTCAGCTTGGATTTTCCGCGCCGGACCCTTCCCGCTCCCGGCGGATGGAAGCCATTCGTTCCTCCAGATTAAGCTTGATCTGCGTCAGCTGGTGCAGCTGCCGGTCAATTTCCTTAAGTTTGGATTCATACAGCGGCATCACCTCCGCGCAGAACGCTTCCTTGTTCTTCAGCACGCAGTTTAAAAAGCCCGCGATTTGCTCTGTAGTAAGTCCCAAATTCAAATACAGCTGGATCGTTTCCACCGTCTCCGCGGCAAGCGGAGAGTATTCGCGGTAGCCGTTGGCCAGACGGACCGGCGAAATCAAACCTTGCGACTCGTAGTATCGAAGTGACCGGACGCTTACGCCGGTCAGTTTGGCAAGCTCGCCTATTTTCATTGCATCTCACTTCCGGATGATGAGAATGTTTGCGTTCATTATAAACCCTGACACTAGTGTTAGGGTCAACTCCTTTTTTTCCAAAAGAAAATCACCGGCCGCTGCCTGTACGAATTCCCGGCAAACTATGGATATTGTCAGATTGACAAGATTACTGCCTCTCCATATATTTGTTATAACAACTATTAGGGAAGGAAGAGATTGGATTTGGAAAAGGACCGTCTGTGGAACCGTCATTTTTTGACTATATGCCTTAGCAGTTTTTTTATTTTTATGACCTTTTATATTTTGACGGTGACGCTGCCCGCGTTCGTGCTGGAAAATTTGCAGGGAAAAAGGCAAAACATCGGGCTGGTGACCACCGTGTTCGTCATCGCTTCCGTAATATTCCGGCCGCTGGCGGGCAGATGGCTGGACGAGTTCAACCGCAAGGCGCTTGTGGTCGGCTCGCTCCTGCTGTTTACCGGCTGCTCCGTGCTGTACCTGTTCATTCACAGCTACACTGCCCTGCTGCTGCTGCGTTTTATCCATGGCATTTCCTTCGGGATCGGGGCGACCGCCACCTCGGCCATCGTGCTTGATGTCATTCCGGAACGCCGCAAGGGCGAGGGCATCGGCTATTTCAGCCTGTTCATGAGCCTCGCGATGGTTATGGGCCCGTTCATCGGCCTCACGATCACCGCTCACGCCGGCTTCGGCCTGCTGTTCGTGACGATCAGCGCTTTTTCGCTGCTTGCCTGTGTCTGTGGCATTCTGACGCCCGTTCCTCCCCATACGCCGCGGCCGAATACACTTGGCAACTGGAGCATCAAGCGGTATATCGAGCCAAAATCCGTGCCAGTGTCCCTGTCCGGATTTGTTCTGGCTTTTTCGTATGCATCGCTATCGACGTTCATCTCCGTCTATGCCAAGTCGATCGGAATGGGCGCGGTGGCCAGCTACTTTTTCATCGTATTCGCGGCTTTGGTGCTTATTTCCCGGCCTTTTACCGGCCGTTTGTTCGACCGCAGAGGCCCCCACGTGCTCGTCTATCCGGGCATCCTCCTGTTCACCGCGGGCATGATCTGGCTCAGCCGGATCTCTTCCGCTCCCGAATTTCTGGCCACGGCGGGGCTGATCGGACTGGGCTATGGCGCCATTCTTCCCAGCTTTCAGACGCTGGCCATCCAGGCGGCTCCCGTTCACCGGCGCGCGCTTGCTACCGGGACCTATTTTGTGCTGTTCGATCTCGGCTTTGGCCTCGGCTCTTATATTTTGGGCATCATCGCGGCCCATACGGATTACCGGACGATGTATCTCTCTGCCGGAACGATTTCCGTTTTGGCGCTGATTCTTTATTTCCTCCTTCACCTTTGGTCCCGGAAAACAGGGCGGGAAACGGTACAACCGGACGAACCGGAGCCAGGCCTCCGGACTGTATACGGAGCCGACCAACAGGTGTAACCGATCTGGCGGCAGGGGTTCGGAACCTGAAGCGTTGGACAAATCGGAAGCGTTGGACAAACCTTAGGCGCAGGACAAACCTAAAAGCCGCTGGACTTACCGAAGAAGCCGCTCCATTTGAGGAAGCGGCCAGCCGTAATCCGGGAACGGACGAAGTGGAATTTCTCCTGTTTATTTACATGAAAACAACCCTTCGGCAGCACTAAACGGGAATTTCTCCCGTTTAATCTGCCGGTTTTGCCTGAAACGAAGCTGATTTGTCCAATAAGCAGGAGCTTTTCCCTTTCGTGGGCAAGAAATCGATTTTTGAGAGGAATAAACGGGAGGATTTCCCGTTCATCCAAATCTAGTAAGTACAAAACCTTCCCGGAGGGAAGGTTTATAGAAGGTTTTATAAGTCCCAAGAGCGTTCCAGCCCATTTGGGCTGACTGCGCGGCGATGCTTACGCTTCCTACGATGCTTACAATGATTACAAAGCTTTCGATGCTAACTTTTTATCCGCCGATCATTTCCTGGTCCTGCTGCCCTTCATCCATTTCCACATGGCGAGCAGGCAGCCAACCAGGCCGAGCCCGAGAAGGAGCTGCTGCAGCGCGCCCAGCATTCGGGATTCGGCGGCGTTCAATTGGCTGCTAACGATAATCAGGATAATCGAGACGGCCACCATCAGGCCGGTTCTGTTCTTCAAGGTGTTCCTCCTTCACTGGACCTCTGGCGCAAACCGCCATCATCCTGTATTTCTGCCTCAGCCCTTCTAAGAGGACAACAGCATCAGCACAACTAGCACGATCAGCAGCACTTCGATAATGGTGAGCGAGACGAACACCAGCCGAATGAGCGAAGAAGACGAACGGAACTGCTCGTTGTTGATGCCTTCTCTTTTTCGCATATAATCGCCGGTAGCCGCCGCAACCACACCGCCGCCGAGCAGCACCGCCGCAATGCCTGCGGCCGCCGCGACGATGTGACCGACTCCGCTGTAACGGGAATCCCGGAACACGATGCCGGCCGCCAGAAAGCCGAGACCTGCCAGCGCGACCGCCGTACGAATCCAGGCCAAGTACGTCCGTTCGTTCGCCAGATGCTGCTGCGTATATTTCGATTCACTTTGCGCCTCTTTCATAACTCCCTCCCAAAGGATCGCTTCAGAGGATCATGTGTTTCATGATCTGAATTATTAAAACCCTTAATCCATCAGGAGATTGATGAATCAAGGGCTGATCTTTACCTTGGCGGCTGTCCGCCACGCGCCGGTATTCTTCATGCATCCGCCGAATGGCCCTTCGCTTCAAGAAGCTGCTGCAATAGACCGGCAAGCTCGCGCGCCGGTAGGGCGTCCAGAAGGACGGACTGAAAGGTGGCGTACGCTTCATCCACTTTTTTCTGCCCGATTGGAGTCAAGGAGGTATAGACGCTTCTGCGGTCTTCCTCACAAATATGCCGTTTCATCGCTCCGCAGCCCTTGGCCTCGAACCGGCTGACCAGCCGCGACATCGCGCTCTGACTCAGGCCCACCATGGATTCGAGCTGCTGCAGACGCAGCTTTTTGCCGGGGGCTTCGGACAGGAACAGCAGCATATAGAATTCCTTTAGGGATATCCGGTGCCTTTCTTGCAGCGCCTGTTCGAGCTTGACCGCCGTATTGCTCTGAATATGGGTCAGCGCCAGCCAACCGGCCACAAGTCCGTTACGTTCCGCAATTTCCATATCGTAGATTCCCTTTCCTCTAAGGCTTCCCTTTATTATATCATCCGCAGCCTTGTTTTCGATACGGCCGATATGAACGCCTTCATCGCTTCTCCGCCCCCGGAGCGGCCCCGTCCTGCTTCTTCATCAAGCTTTTGACCGCCGACAAGGTCGTGCCCTCGGGAATCGGCAGATGCTCGCTTTTGGATATCCCGATTTGCTGGGAAGTGTAAATGCCCGTATGCCCCGAGAACAGGTAGCTGACCAGACAAGCCATGAACATGTACACGGCAGCGTCCGATCCGAATAATTCAACCCCCATCAGGAAGCACGCAATCGGTGTGTTCGTCGCGCCGCAAAAGACGGCGATAAACCCGAGCCCCGCCAAAAAAGGAGCATACAGATGCAAAGCACCGGCCAGCGCATTCCCCAGAGTGGCCCCGATCGCGAACAGCGGAGTCACCTCGCCTCCCTGAAATCCGGCGCCCAGGGTAAGGGAAGTAAACACCAGCTTGCCCAAAAAAGCAAACGGAGACACATCCTCCGTAAAAGAGTCCTGAATCAGCGGTATGCCCAGTCCCAAATAATCGCGGGTTCCGAGGAGGTAGACGAGACCGATAATAACGGCGCCCCCCACGGCGCTCTTGAGCACAGGGTTTTTGAAGAGCTTGGTGTACCCTTTTTTCAGAGCATGGGTCAATTCACTGAACAAGATGCTCGTCAGCCCGAACAGGACCGAAGCGAATACGACCTTGAGAACGACGATCCACGTTAACGCAGGCACCGCGCCGATATGATAGTGGATATGGGAAACGCCCCAGAACGAGGAGGTGACGAGATTGCCTGTAAAAGCGGCCACAAAAGCCGGGATCAGCGCTTCATGTCGGATCAGACCGATCGCCAGAACCTCCAGGCCGAATACCGTGCCGGCCAAAGGTGTGCCGAAGATCGATCCGAACCCGCCGCTAATGCCGCAGATCAGTAGGATTTTGCGGTCGATGGGCCCGACGCGGAGGATTTTCCCGAACCATTCGGCCAAGCTTCCGCCCATTTGAACCGCTGTCCCTTCCCGGCCCGCCGATCCGCCGAACAAATGCGTAACAAGCGTTCCGAACAAGACGAGCGGCGCCATTCGAAGCGGAATCGTCTCGCCTCCGTTGCTGATCTGCTCCAGAATCAAATTGTTGCCCTTCCCGCTGTTCTTGCCGATCTTCATATACAGGAAGCTGACCAGCGCCCCCCCGAGCGGCAGCAGAAACAGCAGCCACGGATTGGCTATTCTTACGTCGGTTACATAGTCCAGGCTCTTCAGGAAAAAAGCCGAGGCCGTGCCGGACAGGATGCCGACGCCGCTCCCGAGCACCACCCATTTCAGCAGCGTGCCAACCAGCGCGGCAAACACGCGTTGTTCGGCCCACCGGGTCCACTTCTGTCTAACTGAGTTCATCTTTTTTTCTTCCCCCTTCGTTGATAACTAAAAAAAACAGACTCCTACCAGGGAGATCAAGATCCTCTGGTAGGAGTCATCAGCCTTGCGGCGGTTAAAGGCGAACTCCATCGCCCTGTATGAATACGTCGATTCTAGTTGATTTCAGGGAAATCGTCAATGAAAGAAGTCCGCACTTTAAGCAAAACCATTTCGCATTTTGTCAGTCTAACTATACAAGAAGAGTTACGGTAACCGTATCAATCCAACGACAAGGTGATGAACTCATGACGATTCGAAAGCACGCGATCCTATCTGCATTGACTATGTCCCTGTTATTCTCGGCTTCCGCTCAGGCGGAGGAAGCCGCCAAGCCGGGCACTAAGCCGGCTGAAGCGGCTTCGCCGATGGCCGGAACCGGACAAGCCACCGGGACCGTTCAGTCCGCTGGACCCGTTCAGACGGCTACGGACGCCCCCACCGCTCAGGATGACACAGCCGCTCCGCCGGCCCTGACCGTTCCCGCACCGGTATCCATCTATCTGGACGGCTCGCTGCTTCAAACCGAGGCGGAGCCGGTGAATGTGAACGGCACACTGCTCGTTCCCATGCGCCGTCTGTTTGAAGGGCAGGGGGCCAAGCTGTCCTGGAACAATACGGACAAGATGGTTACGGCCACGAAAGACGGGATCACGCTGACCTACCGCATCGGGGAGCTTTCCGCCACGGTGAACGACCGGACGGTGCCGCTTAATGCCCCCGGGCAAATATCCGGCGGATATACGCTGGTTCCGCTGCGCTTCGTCAGCGAAGCCCTTGGCAGCACCGTGACCTGGGACCAGGCCGTCCGCACCGTCCACGTCTCGACGATAACCTTCGAGACGTCCATCCGGTGGGGCGTCAATCTGCGCAGCTCGCCGGATTCAGGCAGTGGGCCGGCGGATAAGGCAACGCCTTCGCTCACGCTGGTTAGCCGTTCAGCGAATACGGGCAGGCGTTCACCAGCTTCAGCTACCAGTGTGCCGAACTCGGGCGGCGGTTCATCAGCTTCATCCGCTAATTCGCCGGATACGGATAGCGGCTCGAACATTCTGGAGCTGCTGCCTACGGGATCGAAAGTCCACGTCGTACGCGAAGTGGACGCCTTCTGGCTTGAGGTCCGGACCCCGGATAACCGGACGGGATACATATCAGCGAAGCCAAAGTACACCGACTATGCCAGCCCGTCCCTGACCGATAAGCAGGCGGACGAGCTGATCGCCTACGGCGAGACCTTTCTCGGCACGCCATATGTGTTCGGAGCATCGCCGGATCAGACAGCCAGCTTCGACTGCTCTTCCTTCGTGAAGCGCGTCTTTCAGGATACGCTCGCGGTTGACCTTCCGCGAGTATCCTCCGACCAGGCCAAGGCAGGCACGGAGATCGGGCTGGACGAGCTGCGCAAGGGCGACCTATTGTTCTTCGGCGCCCGCGATTTGAACATCGGGCATGTCGCCATCTACGCGGGGGATAACAAGCTGCTGCATACCTACTCGGAGAAATACGGCGTCCGCACCGAAGCCTTCAGCGACTATTGGAAGAAACGGCTCGTGACGGCGCGGCGGGTGTTTTAGGACAAGCTTGCGGACGCTTTAAGGAACTTCAATCGTGAAAGGTACGGTGACAATCCGGCCATTCCGTTTGAACTGCCCCCACATTTTGTAGATACCGCTCTCCGGAAATGTAACGGAAAAGGCGGCCTGCGGGCCGGAGGAGCCCCAATTCAACGGATGGATATGGAGAAACGTCCTCGCTGTACTGTCGACGATCATCACATGGCCGACTGCGCCCAGGTATAACTCCAAATCGCGAATGGGCTTGCCCGTCCTTGAATCTTTGAAGGTGAAGGTCATCATGGTGTTCATCTTAGCCATCAGATGGTCGTAATGAAGGGAAACCTCCATGCCTTCAAACACGCCGCTCAGTTGTGTGTCAGGCTTGAGCAGCTGCAGCGCAGGCTTCTCGCCGGAAACTTCCACGATTGTGCTGCGAGTCAGTGTATGGTACCCGCTTGGCGTAAAATCAGCGAATAGCGTGTACGAACCGCCGCTTGGAAAAATAATGTCAATTTCAAAGCTCCCGTCACCGAGATAATCGGGGTGAATATGCTGGAAATGCCGCAGGTCACCGCTTACGGCGACGAGATGCAGCCTTTTTTCATGGACAATGTCCAGCTTGGTCAGCGGCTTCCTGGCTCCGTCCGCAAGCTGCAGCTTTAGCTTGGCCGGTCTGCCCGCTTCCGGCTTGCCTTCCGGCCATGACCAAACCGCCTTGATGCCTTTCTCGGCAGACGTTTCGGCAGCGGAGCCACCATGGACATGCCCCATCGACAAAGACATCGGGTCCAAATACGGGTCCTGCAGCTCCTCTTGAGAGGCAGCCCCGCATCCGGAAAGCATGATCGTAATGACAAGGATGAATACGGACAAGCGGTTAACCTTCAGCTTCATTTCCATTCCTCCACTGCGTAAACATTCGGGCAAGGAGGCAGCTTCTGTCGCAGACAGACAGAGACTGCCTCCTTGTAGGCATTCGTATACAGCTCATAAGAATACGTATCCGAATAGGCTAACCCTATTTTTTCTTCGTGTCGCTTTCCGCCGGTGCCGGCAGATCGAGAGTCGGCGTCCGGTCAATAAAATTGAACGGCTTCAGCATCGCTGATGCCCATTCGGTTGACATCATCGGCCACTCCTCTGAACGCGGAATGTGCGTTGTTCCCGTCGTAATCCACACCACGTCATCTTTTTCATAGATATCCCGGTCCTGTGATGCCCATGCCGCCAGTCCTGTATCGTTCGGGTTCTGGTTGATGTACTTGCCCTCGGGATAGACTTCGTCCGGCGAATACGGAGTTACCCAGATATGCTTCTTCAAGTAACCTGCACGTTTGATCAGATAGTCGTCATCCCCAAACAGCGGATCTTCCGCGAAAGGATGAGTGCCGCCCGCGTTCGCAATAATTTGGTAGCCGGTCAGATAACCCAATTTGTTCTTTTTCTCCGGATTGGTAACAAGCACAACTTTGTCCGGATCGAATTTCTGCGCGGCTTCGAGCTCCGTATGATAGGTCTTTTGCTCAAGCACCATCTCCGTCTTCTTGCTCGGATTGCCCGTAATCGGCGCCGCTTTTGGATCAAGCTCCAGAACGGTGTTCTTCTCGCCATCCACATCCATATCGAGGCGGAAATTATAAATATGCTGGTGATACACGGCCACCGTATGCTTATCAACAAGTGTGCCATTGCGGATTTCCGCATTGTTCGGATCGATATAGTGCTCGTCCGTGCTCTTTACGCTCGTTGCCGCCGCGCCTTTCACCGCCTCTATACCGGATGCGCCGACGTTGATCTTGATATTCGCGTTCTGCTGGAACACATAGTCAAACGTATAGTCATAGTTGCCGACCGTGGAGATGAACCGGACGACAAGCTCGAGACGGGCCCGGCTATCGGTCACTCCGGCCTCGCTATGCGTCCAGTCGGAATCGGCGTAGCGCTCGAAAATTCCGATAACCTTCGGAGACGTGTAAGGATTGCCGTTATCGTCGTTAAGCGTGGCGTCAATGAAGGTGGTATTGTTCGGCACGTCCGCGCCTAGCACCATCGGACGCCCAAGCTTCCCAACGCCGTATTCGCCGGAATCCATGTACGTCTTCCAATACCAGTTCAAGCCAGGATCGCCATACGGAACGGTCATCCCTCCAAGTCCGCCGCTGTACATAACTTTGCGTACCTTGCCATGATCGTTGTAAGTCGCTGCCGAAATGACAGGACCGCGGCGCGCGTCCAGCATAACGTGGAATTTCCAGCCCTGCCAGCTGATCTCCTGCCCTTTGATCGTATAATTGACGCCTTTGGGCTGCGTGATGACGATCGGTTTAGCCGGCTCACGTGTGCTGTCTTTGTCGCCTTTCCGGTATCCATGGTCGTTCATCGGCACCGGGATCACGCCTTCATCCTCGACTTTAAGCACTTTTTTCTCATCAATATCAACGGTTACAACCAGATTCTCGATCGGATGGGTAAAAAAGTTCCCGTCCCCCGTGTCCAGATAAGCTGTGTATTTGTAGAGTCGGCGGTTGGGATCGGCGTTGTCCGGTCCGTAGTAGCCTACGGTAAGACCGACAAGCTTCACCTTGTTAACCTTGCCCGCCAGCCCGCGCTTTTTCAGCGCCGCCAGGAACTCGGGATTTTTGTACACCACTTCGGACGGATCTTCGGCAAAGCTCACCATCGCATACCCGCCGGCTGTATTCTCCTTCCACTCCACAATTCGTTTCGAATCGAGGTCGACAACCCCTTCGTACACTTTACGCTGCTCAGAGATAACGAATGCCGCCTGACGCGGAAGCTTGTTAGCCTTCATTTTTTTGGCCGCATCATTTAGCAGCACCCAGTTCCATACTTTCTTTTTGTCCGGCTCCTTCAGCGTAATCTCGGTAAAGCGCATATCCTTCTTGTACTTTGAGCTATGCTTGATAATATAAGACACCGACCTGATCTCCTGCTCCGTCAGCGGATTGAGCGGATCATAGGCCACTTTCGGAGCAACAATCGCCGCCGCCTCGGATTTCCACGGTGATCCCGGAATTACGCTTGTCAAAAACAGCGCGGCCGCCGCAGTTCCGGCCAGGATTATTTTCTTGTTCATCAAACACCCTCCCCATTCTGAAAGATCAGTCCGTTAAACCAGCCCGGTTAATGTAATGTATGTTAACGCATCGGGCTTGGCTGTTCGTCCTGCTATTCGTATGGTACTCATCCAAAGTAAAGATTCTAAGGTGTTCCAGGTAAAAATGATTCAAATTTTTAATAAATTCAGGTAAAGTGGAACTAGACTCGGTACTTCATATCGTTAATTGTTAACTAACTTGACATTATTTCAATCACGTTTGACTATCTTCTTGGGAGGGGTTACACAATGCCGGGAGAGATGATCATGCTCGTCGATGACGAAGCGGATATTGGAGAAATTATTGAAATGTACGCGGTATCGGACGGTTTTCAATTCCAGCAGGCGATGAACGGGGCCGAGGCGCTTCGGATGGTGGATGCGTATTCGCCGGAAATCATCATTCTTGACGTGTTTCTGCCAGACATTGAAGGCTACGAGCTCTGCCGGCAGCTTCGCACGGTCACTGATGCCCCTATCGTATTTCTTACCTGCAAATATACGGAAATGGATAAAATCATCGGACTCAGCGTCGGCGGGGACGATTATATGAGCAAACCGTTCAGCCCGCTCGAGCTGATTGCCCGGATCAAAGCCCATTTGAGACGCACCCGGATGGCTATGCGGCGGATGGAGGAGCCGAGAAAGGCTAGCATGCTTGCCTCGGAATCCTTGAAGGTGAACCTCTCCGCGCATGAAGCTTATTTGCACAGCCAGCGTCTGGAGTTATCCGTAAAAGAGTACCAGCTGCTTACCTATTTCATGAATCATTCCGGACAGGTGCTGACGGCGGAGCTGCTGCTGGACAAGCTGTGGGGATACGGCAAGGGCCTTGGCAGCAAGACGCTTCAGGTGCATATCGGCAACCTGCGGCGCAAAATCGAGGACGATCCGGCCAGACCAGAACGAATTGTAACGATTCGCGGCGTCGGCTATAAGTTTTGCGAGCATGCGGCGATTATTTGACTTCTGCCGGCATCTTCAGGACCGGTTCGCGCCAAAATCGCTGGCGGCCCAACTGCTGTGCGTAATGCTGCTTAGCGCCGTCGTGCCGCTTCTGCTGATTGGCTGGTTAACTAACGAGTCGACGCGAAATCATTTTGATACCTATACCAAGATGCAGACGGGTCTTGTTGAACGGGATTATGTAACCATCTACCAGTCGTACTTGCAGGAGCAGATTTATGCCATCGACGCTGAAATGCGCAAGGTTGAGCATGCCGTAATAACCGCCAGAAGCCAGGCCAAAGCCATACTTGACGACGGCGCACTATATCCTGGCCGGCCTCTCACTCTTACCTCTCTCGGAAACGGAGCCTATGTCGAGGACCACGGCAGATGGGCCATCAAGCTGACCAAGGAGCCTTCAAGCGCTTTCCCGAGGTCCATGCTGCGGGATTTGGCGCTCAGCACCTATCTGAACCCTTTTTTCGCGGGAGAACTGGACCGAAATCCGAATATGATTGCCATGTACTATATGCATCCGCTGGGCGGTACGCTGTATTACGGCTCTCAATCGGGATATGGCCGTCTTTTTAACGGGGAGGGTCCGATTACCGGCTATGCCTTTTACCGGGATGCGCTGCAAATTTCGAGCTCCGAGGATAGGGTAGCCTGGACGAAGCCGTATTGGGACATCACTCCGAACGGACGCGTCTTCACGGCGACGGCGCCGATCTATGACAGCAGCGGTACGCTTCGCGGTGTCGTCGCCGCCGATGTTACGGTTGATGATTTTGTGGCTCATGTCCTGGGCGCCCATTTTAAGAGCAGCGATGCTTTCGCCTTCCTGCTTGGCGCGGATCATCAGATGATGGCTGTACAACGTCAGGGCGCCGCAGTGATCGGTCAGCTTGACCCCGAGGAATTCATAGCGCTTGCGGAGGGCAATGGGTACGGACAAGCGGTGCTGGACGGCCAGACCAAAATGCTGTTTGCCAAAAAAGTGCCCGCCACGGGCTGGTATTTGGGCTACGTGCTGCCAAAAGAACGGCTGCTCGCCGGTGTGACCCGCTCCTCCTCGGAGCTCGCGGCCATCACAAGCAAGCATCTGTTCCATCAATTGACGCTCATCTCCATCATTTCCTTCCTCCTTTGCACCGCGCTTGCTGTTCTGCTGTGGCTGAGAATTTCCCGACCGCTTAAGCGGCTGGACGGCGCCTTTCACGATATGGGAAACGGACAGTTCCGATTTATGCTTAAGGATACGCGCATCCGGGAAGTGCATCGGCTGCTGCATTCGTTTAACCTGATGTCCGCCCGAATCGGAGAGCTGATGGAGCAGCAGACGAAGCTTCAAGAGGAGCTTGAGCACAAAGTCGAGGAACGGACACTTGCGCTAAAGCAGGCGAATGATGAGCTGCGGCAGCGAATCGACGAACTGACACGGCTGGGGAACTGGCGGAAGAAATGGTTCTCCCATATCTCGCATGACTTGAAGACTCCCGCAACGATTGCCGGAGGATTCATTGATGCGATCATCGACGGCAAAGTTCAGCCGGCGCATATCCCGCGCTATCTGGACAAAATTTCGGACCGCCTTTGGACCATCAATCAGCTGGTGCAGAATTTGTATGATCTAAGCTTGCTTGAGACCAGACAGACCCGGCTGAAACCGGAGACGATGCCGGTATATGCCCTGCTGGAACGATTGCTTGCTAAATGGAACGACCCTCTCGTACTTAAGGGGCGCACATTAAACTACGAGCTGCCGATGATCATGGACACGCCAGTCACCGCCGATGTCCACTATTTAGGCAGAGCAGTCGACAATGTACTGGATAATGCAGTGAAATACTCCCATCCGGGCTCTGCCATTACTATTCAAGCCCGGATGGCGCCCCGCTCCCTGCTGCTGCATGTGAGCGATTGCGGAATCGGCATACCTTCGGAATCGCTGAAGCATGTATTCGACTCCTTCTACCGGGTCGATCCTGCGCGCAACAGCGGCGTCCCTGGGAGCGGACTGGGACTGGCGATCGCCCGCGAGGTCCTTCATATGCACGGCGGCGAAATCCACGCCTCCCTGAACGAGAATCCCGGATGTACTTTTACGATCGAAATCCCGCTGGAGGAAGTTGAGCCGGACGTTAGTCAGATAAGCAAAGCCCCCGTTAGGCGTAATGCCTGACGGGGAATTTTCGGTAAAAGACCAATGGGCCGAGCCGCAAGCTGCCCGCTTCTAACATCGGGATGATCCCGATTCAGAAGTCACAGCAAACAACGTTTGACATCAGCCTCCCTGATCATTATACTAACTGTGACGTTAACGTAATGGTTGGAGGATGCAAATGATGGAATCCAAAATACTGATCGGAGAACTGGCTCGCAGAGCCGGGGTGACGCCCCGGACCATTCGCCACTATCAGGAGCTCGGATTGCTGGGGAATGTCGAGCAGGAAAACAACGGATATCACTATTACTCGGATGAATCGCTCAAGCGGCTGAACAAAATCGACGTTTTGAAAAATCTCGGTCTCAGCCTGGAGGAAATTCAATCCGTCATCGATCTGTACTTCGAAGAGCCGTCCATGATTAAAGGCAAGCAGAAGGTTCTTGAAATCTTATCGAAGCATCTGGAGGAAACCGACAAAAAGATGGAGGCTCTGGATCAGTTCAGGCAAGAGATCCTAAGCAACATGGCCCGGATTCAGCTTATGGTTGACGAGTTGTCAAACTAAGCGGCGTCCGATCCGTGTTTGCACCCCCAAACCATTACGTTGACGTAACTGTTATTGTTGGAAAAGGAGGTTCAATGTCTAATGATTGAAATGAGTACATCTCGTCTCGTTTATACGGCGGCGCTGTTAACGGTGTCGGGGATTGCTGTCGTTTCGCTGCTTTACGTCATGATTCCGTTAACTCCTTACGTTATTTCGGAATTTTCCGCTACCCCGACTCAGGCCGTCTGGGCGAGCAGCATCTTCAGCATGGCTTTTGCCTTGGGGAATTTGTTCTTCGGCACCTTGTCCGACAGAGTGCCGAAGAAGCGGTTGATTCTCGCGGGACTCATTCTGCTTGTCATATGCACCTTATCCGTGGAACTGGTCTCAACCTTTACCCCATTCCTCTTGCTGCGTGCTGCTCAAGGCTTTCTTGCCGCTTCATTTCCTCCGGTCGCTCTTGCTTATGTCAGCGATGTTATCCCCCCGGCGCAGCGTCCCAGTGTGATTGCTTACCTGAGCTGCGGATTTTTGCTTGCCGGAGTGGTCGGACAAATCTTCTCCGCCGAGGTGGCGGCAAGCTGGGGATTGAAAGCGGTGTTCGCCGGTTTAAGCCTCATCTACGTTATTTTGATCGTCATTTCCTTGCAGCTGCCGAAAGACCGTCCGAATGTCGAACGCCCCGCAGCCGGCTCCGGCGTGTTCGAAGTCTTCCGCGCTTTGGTCCGGATTCCGGCGCTGCTCGTCGCTTACGGGGCGGCCATAACGATTTTAATGAGCTTTGTCGCCATGTTCTTCGGATTGAACGAATTCGCGGTGCAGCAGCTGCACCTGTCTCCCGAGCGCATTCTTTGGCTCAGACTGATCAGTATGACAGGAGTGGTGTGCGCATTGTTTTGCGGTTCCTGGATCCGCCGCTTCGGGCCTGTTCGCGTCCTCGTGGCGGGCTTTCTCACCGCCGCGGCCGGATTGGCCGGGGAAGCGGCGCTGTCTGGCGTCAATATGGCGCTGTTCATCGCCGCGACGGTTGTCTTTGTCACCGGAATCGCCGCGGCCGTTCCGTCAATCATTTCCCGGATTGGCCTGCTCGGCTCGGCCGGACGCGGCATGGCTCTGGCGCTCTATGGATTTTTCGTATTCGTCGGCGCAAGTCTGGGTCCTATCCTAGCCGCTGCGTTGATGCCCTTCGGATTCGCCGCTTTATGCGGGACTTTGTCCGTCATTATGCTCGCAGCGGCGGCCGTTTCGGCCTGGAGCGCCAAACCTTCTGCGGATAAAGAACGTCTGAATGCAGTTAATTCTTAAAGAGAAGATGAATCTGAACAAGCCTGCAGACCGCGTCCGCTTGATTAGCGAACGAAGGCCGCAGGCCTTTTTTCCACTCTGAAAGTCTTCCCTGGGGCTTGAAATAAAGTCACGACGAACAGCTTTCTTCGACTCTGATCATATGGTCCTCTCTGTACTGGCCGGGACTTACGCCCACATGCTTCTTGAATACCTGGCAGAAATACCGCTGGTTATCGTATCCGACGTTCTGCGAGATTTTGGAGATTTTGAAGCTGCTCTCCCTCAGCATCCGTTTCGCCTGTTGAATACGCAGCAGCGTAACATATTCAAGAATCGTCCGCCCGGTCGATTTGGAATACAAGTGGCTGACATAGGAAGCGTTAAGGTCGAACCGCTCCGCCAATTGGTCGAGCTGGATATTTTCATGATAGTGCGATTCCAGATAAGCCTTGATTTCTTGAACCACTTTTTCTTTTAAGGAAGTCTTCGTCACGTTCAAAAAAAACTGCACACCCTGCGCGCAATCGTGGCACTGCTTCTGCAACGACGCCCAATCCGGCGCTTCCAGCAGCCCTTCGATCAGCAGCGAACGGTCTCCGATCACGCTACCGATCTTGATTCCATAGTCCCGCTCAATCAAATCGAGCAGCCGGTTCGCCCATTGGGCGGCGGCCTTCTTCAGGGAAACAGGAGCGATCCATCGCTCCCTCCCCCACTCCGTCCAGCATTCGAGCAGCTCTTCAAACGGTTTCTGTTCGTAACGGGTAAAAGATTCGATCTGCTCAGACCAATCGGAGAGCCATCTTTCAGAAGCGCGGGCAATCTCCGGCCAAGCGTTGCCATCAGTTACCGGAACGCCGAAGAACAGCCCCATCTGACAAGCCTGATCCGCCGCCAGAAAAGAAAGATGCGCATCCATGATTCCGCTTACAACCGGGCCGATTCCAAACGACAGGGCCAGATTGTCCGCGGCCGGGGAGCCGTCATCCGAAAACGCCGCGGCCGCAGCCATCAGAATTTCCGGTAATGACCCCGATTCCTCCAGAGCCGCCATGCATAACAAGATGACTTTCTGCTGCTCATAGAGCAGCTCCACTTCGATTCCTTCATTCGCCAAAAAGCCAAGAAGCGCATCCGTAACGCCGCTGCTCTTCATCCGTTCGAGCCAGAGCGCCGCCGGGCTTCCGATCACGATGGCCGCAAACTGGCCGTACCGTTCGTACGGCACCCTATCGAACGACGGACGCTTGGCATGGACGATAAGATCGGTAAACACCGCCCGGTCCAGCGCTTTGGCAATCCGCAGCTCCGGGCGGTTTCCCGCCGGGTCCCTTTTACGCTCCAGACGCTCAATCGCCCTTAAGACGGTCCGGGACACTTCCTCAAGCTCGGCCGGCTTGATCAAATAATCCACCGCCTCCAGCTCAATCGCTTCTTTGGCGTATTCAAACTCGGAATATCCGCTCACGATGATACACTCCGCTTTGCAGCCCCTTTCCTTCAGGGAGCGAATCAGCTCCAGCCCGCTCATGCCCGGCATGCGGATATCCGTCAGGACAACGTCCGGATCGGACTGCAGAATCCGTTCCAGCGCCTGCTTGCCGTTGTTGGCTGTCCCCGCGATTTGCACCCCGGATGCGTTCCAGTCAATCATAGATGATAGCGTTTCCACCACAAGCTGTTCATCATCCGCTATAAACAGTTTATACATGATGTGTCCCCCCACCTTCATAGCCAGACGTTAATCGATGATGCCGATCTCAAGGGTAACTTTGGTTCCGGCGCCCGGAACGCTGTCTATGCGAATCCCGCGGTCTTGGCCGTAATGCAGCTGGATTCTCTCCTGGATGTTCCTTAAAGCATATCCCCTTGGCCGCGAACCCGCACCTGCGGCATCAAACCCGACTCCGTCATCCTCGACCTCGAATATCAGCGTCTCTCCTTCCCTTCGGCCCCGAATGGCGATGTTGCCTTTGTCCTCTTTTAGCTCGATTCCATGAAAGATTGCATTCTCCACCAGCGGCTGGATCAGAAGCTTCAGCATGCGGATCCGCTCGATTCCCGGCTCGAGGTCGATAGCCACCTCAAATTTTCCGTTGTAGCGGATATTTTGAATCTCCAGATAATTTTTCACCTGGTCGATTTCGTTGCCGACAGTCGTAATATAATCCCCGTTGTTCAAGCTTAATTTAAAAAAGTGGGAGAGGGACATGACCATTTTGGAAATATTCTTGGCGCTAATTCGCTCCGCCATCAGATAGATGGAATTCAGTGTATTGTACAGAAAATGCGGGTTGATCTGACTTTGCAGCGCATGCAGCTCGGCCTCCTTCTCCTTCAGCTTGGCTTCGATCAGTTTGTCGGACAATTCGCTGTTGGTGCGGAAGGTTCGCAGGAATTGATTGCCGATCTTCCCGATTTCGTCCTTTTCTTCAAAGAGGATACCTTCGATTTCCTCCCGTTTGGCTGCCTTTCGGGCGACGTTAGAGAGCAGGGTCAACTGCTTGGTAATCCGTTTGGAGATCAGATACGAACCATAGGCCGCCAGCAGGAAAGCCACCAGCGTCAAGGTAAGCGTAACATTGCGAATCAGGACTACTTCCGAATTGATGTTGGAATAGGGGATCATGCTGACCACCTTCCACCGGGTCCCCGGATTCGTATCGAAGGTGACGACATACCGTTCTCCATTGATCGTATCAATGCGGGTGCCCCGTTCAGGCAGATCATAGAGCAGGTTCAGTTCCTTTTGCGGGATCTGCTGCAAATCGGCGGTCCGGGAATTGTAAAAGATCACTTGATTCTGATCCAGAATCATTAGATGCCCGTTCTCCGCATTCGTGATGTCTTTGAACATTTCGTCGAATACCCGCCTGTCGATGGAGATAATCAGCATGCCGATCGGTTCGAGCGTATCCAGGTTGTTTAACTGTTTGCCGTACAGCAGCAAATCCGGACTATTTTTGACGAGACGGACCTCATCGCTGTTCAGCCACAATCCCCGGCCTCCCATGTCGCTCACCTGCCGATACCATTTCGACCGGGAGACCGCCTGGTAAATATGATCGTAAGTGAACCGGTCCCACTGGTTCGTTATGATCAGCTCCCTTTGCTCACTGCCGACGTACACATAACGAATATACGATTTGTTGTTGGAAATATTGACGATCAGGTTCCGGGTGTCATTCTGGAGGTCATAGATTTTTTTGAATTCGTGCTTGTCATAAGAAAGGAAATTCTGAACGTCGCGGGAAGACAGCATCAGCTTCGAAATCGTCTCGACGTCATTCACGAAGGTCTGGATATTCCAGTTGATGGAGCCGAGCAAATTGGAGGTGGTGTCGGACACCTTGTTCTCAGCCACTTTGCTCAAATAGACAAAGGTTAAAGAGGCAATCAGGACAAGCGGCAGCAGGGAACAGCCGATGGACAAAATGATGATTTTGCTCCGAATGCTGATCGACAGGAACGGCCGGGTTATTTTCATGAAAAAGTCCCTCTGTCCGAAGAAAAGTATAATACCTGTACTTTCAGTATACCTTTGCCCGGGGGCAGATGGTAGATCAACCTTTGGTCGCTCCTGCGGTCATGCCGGAGATCACGCTTTTGTTAAAAATGAAGTAGACCAGCATGGTTGGAATTGTTGTGATGCTGATAGCAGCATAGGTCGCTCCCCAATCCGTCAGGCCGTATTGGCCGATGTAATCCATCAGACCAACCGGGATCGTCCGCGAGCTCAGGTCGTGAATGAACGTATTGGCGAAGATAAACTCATTCCAGATGAAAATCAGATTCATGACGACAACCGTGACGATCGTATTGCGCGACAGCGGGAAAATCATCCGCCAGAACACCTGATAAATCCCGCATCCGTCCATGACGGCGGCCTCCATAATCTCGTTCGAGATATATTTGTAAAAGCTGACGAACAGATAGATCGAGATCGGCAGCGCAAATCCCACCTGGGGCAAAATGAGAGAAGTGAGCGTGTTGATAATCCCCGTTTTGTTATACAGAATGAACAGCGGGATAAGCACGACCTGGATCGGGATCATGATACCGCACAAGAACAGGAACAGCACGCTTTGGGCCCATTTAAAACGCATCTTCTCGATCACGAACGCGGCCATGGCGCTGAACAGAATCACCAGAACGATGGTCGTCACGGCGACGATGAGGCTATTGGAAAAATAAGTGCCCAAATTCCCTTTCCGCCACACGCTGAGATAATTTTCGAAGGTGAACTTGCTGGGCAGGCTGAGCGGATTACTGCTTGAAAAATCGGTTGGCGCTTTGAAACTGGAGATGAACACCCATACGAGCGGGTACACTTGAATAATAAGCAAAGCGAAAGAAATGACCGCCAGAATCGCCTTGGAATAGCGGGAATAGTTCATTGTCAGGTCTCCTTACTCTCCATCATCCGTCTGATAAAGGCGACGGCAATGAGGCTTTCTATGACGATAAATACGGCCATTGCGCTGCCATAACCGAAGTCCAGACTGGAAAATGCGGTTTTGTACATATAAGTCGGCAGCAGCTCCGTCACCCGCCCCGGCCCCCCATTCGTCATGAGATACGGGATATCGAACCCTTTTAGAGCACCGGTAGTGGCCATAATGATCGAAACCGTCAGCACCGGCTTAATCAGCGGCATTTTTATCGACCAGAACAGGTCCCAGGAAGAAGCCCCGTCAATTCTCGCCGCCTCCTCGATATCGGAAGGAATGGACAGGAGCGCGGTATACAGGATGATCATATATAGGCCGATATAACGCCAGCCTTCGGGCACCGATACAGCGCCAAGCGCCCACTTCAGGTCGGACAGCCATGGCTTGCTCCACGCTCCCAAACCGAGCTGCTGCAGAATAAAGTTCAACATGCCGACCGGCTCGAACGAGTATACGCTTGTGAACAGCTGCGCTATGGCTACCGAGGTGATAATCGCGGGGGCGAAGTACAGCGTTTTAAACAATTCCCTGCCTTTGGTGATGCTGGTCAGCAGAATGGCAACCAACAAACCGAGAAACACCTGCATGGCCACAATGATGAAAACATAGATCAGGTTATTGCTGAACGCCTTCCAGAACGTCTTGTCGCCGCCAAACATTTTGGTGTAATTATCGAGCCCGATATAGACCATGTCGGAAACCCCATCCCAGGAGAAGAAGCTGAAATACATCGACCAAAGGATGGGAGCCAGAACGGTGAACACATACACCAGCAATGCCGGCAGCAGGAAGACGAGAACGGCTTTGCGATTGCGGAGGATTTTATCCATACCTTGCTCATTCCCCACTCTATTATTTTTGCGCTGCATTCCCGGCCAACCGATGGTGCGGCTGGCCGGCTGCTTTAGCGCGGTTATTTGAAGTATTTCGGTGCGTTCTCTTTAATCGCCTGATCCATCAGGTCGGCAAAATCATCCGGTGTATGCGCACCGAGCGCCAAGGCATTCAGCTCGTTGCCGAGCAGCTCATTGGTGGCTGGGTCGAGGCGCGTATCCCACGGGACGGCGAAGACGCTTCCGGATTTCGCGATTTCGTCCTGGATTTTATAGAACACCTCCGGCATCCCTTGCGCCTGATCCAGCGAATAATTGAAAGGCGAGAACTGGCCTTTTTTCGTATAGGCTTCCGGGTATTTCTCCAAGAGGAACTTGACAAATTCCTTCATCGTATCGTCGAAGGTCTCCTTGTTGAACGCAACACCGATCCCTGAGTTGATGAAATAATCATTCTCCGCCGTCTTGGCGCCTTCCATCATGGGCAGTCGGAAAAATCCGATATTGTCCTTCATGTCCGCGCTTAATTTATCGTTGGCGAAATTCATCGTTTCCCACGAGCCCATATAATAGATGCCGGTCTTTCCTGCCAAGAACAAATCGCGAGCTGCCGTATAATCCGTTGAAGAAAATCCTTGCTGGAAGTACCCTTTGGTGCCGAGTTCGTGAACGAGGTTAATACCTGCCATGCCCGCCGGGTCCTTGAAGGAGGCCTTTCCCTGCTTGACGTTCTCAATGAAATCATTGCCGGTCATGCGGAAAGGCTCGAACGCCAGGTACCGGAGAACCGGCCATTTGTCCTTGCCATCGACGGCAATCGGGGTAATCCCGTTCTGCTTGAGCGTCTCGGCAACCTTAAGGAACTCGTCAAACGTCTTCGGCGGCTGCAGGCCGAGATCTTTGAACATCTTGATGTTGTACCAGAATACCTCGATCCCGTATTCGATCGGGAGCGTGTACATGCTACCGTCCGCGAACTGCTGATATTGTAGGGCAACCGGACGGAACGCGTCGTATTTGCCAAGGTCCTGCAGCAGTTTTTTCATATCCACGAGCTTGCCCTTCTCCACCAGCTTGGAAGCATAGGCGTCGGGATCGGTGTCGAACATGGCGGGCATCTCGTTGCTCGCGATCAATGTCCGCAGCTTCTGCAAATAGGATGGGCGGTCGCCCGTACCTTCCAGAACCAGCTCGAATTCCGGATGCGTCTTGGAGAATTCATCAGCGATTTCCTTAACGGTAACGGCCGGAGGACTGTCTACGCCGCGGGCCACGAACCATTTGTAGGTTTTCTTGTCCGCTTTCTTCCCCTCGTTCGCAGGAGCTCCCGAACCATTTTCCGCAGCGCTGCCTGTATTGCTGCCGCCTCCGCAAGCGCTTACTATTGCCGTCAGCACTACAAGCGATAACGCGAGAACCAGCCATTTACCGTAACGTTTCATCTATTTGACCTCCTGTTCGCTTGGAACCAATAGAGATGCCTGCTCGAATTGCGCCCGGCCTTCCTGGACAAAGCAGCCCCAGCTCCCTGTCTTCAAATTATAAAGGCGTGTCGTCATCGCGACCCGGTCTGCCAAGTACACGACGCATACGGAATTCTCCACCACGATCCGGATATCATATACCGTATCCGCTTGCAATTCAATCGGCACTTCAAGCTCAACCGCATGAGGGCGGTCGCCATTGATATGCCACTGCGCCTCGCCCTTCACCCGCCGGGGCCACATGTCGAAGACGAGCCGGTTATGAATCGGTTCAAGGCGAACATAATAGGCTTCATCCAGATCCCCGCTGGCCCGGAGCATGAAGCCGCAGCTTCTCGTCCCTTCGGAGAAGGACAGCCGGGCCGAAATCATGCACGTTTCGGGCATGGAGCCGGCCGCAATGCAAGAGAACGTTTCGCCCGCCTCCGCAGAGATGCGTTCCCCGGACACCTTCCACTCCCCGAGCCGTGAGCCCCACTCCGCAGCCTGCTTACTTGCAAAATGCCGGGACACGGTCTCCGGTATGCGCACCGTCAACGTTCCGTCCGGTTCTTGAACGACCTCGTGCACGACCAGATTTCCGGCCCACTGCCAGTCCCCGTAATCGTCCTCGTTCTCCCTGCTGGGGTCCCAACCGAACGCGTACCGCCGATTTCCGTCGCTCCATGTCTTCGCCGCATAGAACGCTCTGGCGTCAAACGCGTCGTTCCTCGGCGCCGTCCAAGGCCCGCTTAACGATTTGCTCATCCGGTAATGGGTGACGAACCGGTCCGAGAACGTAGAGTATACCAGATACCACCATTCCCCGATCCGGAACAAGTCCGGGCATTCATGGGTAATGTACATTTTCGGGTCCCAGAAAGGCTTGCGGATTTCCCATTTCCTCAGATCCTTGGAAGCGCACAATGCGATGCAGCCCCGGCGCCGGGACGGGCCTTCCTTGTTCCTTGCGGCGAGCAGCATCCAGTATTCTTCCGCCTCTTCGTTCCAGAACACGAAAGGATCGCGCCAGTCATGCCTTTCATACTGAATCCCGTCCGAATAGAAAGTGTCCTCGGGAATTTTCCGCCACGACTCCATATCCTTGCTCACGGCGTGCATGACGCATTGGAGCGGCTCGCCATCCTCAGTGAAGTTCGGGTACGGATTCAGGCCCGTATAGAACAGATGAAATTCGCCTTCGACTTCAATGATGGAGCCGGTATAACAATTCAAGTCTTGCTCACTCACGCTCCCATGCTTCAGCATTTCGCCTTTTTCCTCGTAGTGTACAAAATCGCTTGTGCGGAGCTCGAACCAGGAGGTTCCTTCTCCGTGAATGCTCTTATTCTCCCTCCAATCATGGAGATAGAACAACCGGAATGTACCGTTTTTGTAAAAGGGAATGAGATCTCCCACCCAAGCCCCCTCCGGCTTGTAAAACAGGTTCGACATGGTATGCGGCCCCTTTCTTGTGTCCTGACTTGATTATAAGGGGATGTGAAAGCGCTTTAAATTCTAAGTTCTTTGTCAGATGTTCAATATTTTTGGGTTCCACGAAAAAAATGCCCCAAGATCAATAATGACCTTGGGGCGCTAAGTCTCTCTGAACCGAACTTAACTAAATAATGTGAATAATGGCCCGCCCTAGCTAAGATTACCCAGAACCGGATGAGGCACATAAGGCTCTTCCAGGCTCGCCATTTCATCAGCATCCAGCTTCACTGACAGCGCGGCAGCGGCATCCTCCAGGTGATGGGGCTTTGTTGCGCCGATGATCGGGGCGGTTACCGGCTCCTTTTGCAGTACCCACGCAAGCGCAACCTGCGCGCGCGGAATGCCCCGTTTGGCGGCAATCTCGGCTACTCTCTCCACAACCTTGCGGTCGGCATCGGCCATTTTTGAATAAAATGCTTGTCCGGCTGCGTCCTTCTCCGAACGGGCGGTCTGTTCCTCCCAATCCCGGGTTAGCTTGCCTCTGGCAAGCGGACTCCACGGAATGACGCCGACTCCCTCTTCAAGGCAAAGCGGGAGCATCTCCCTCTCTTCTTCCCGGTACAATAAATTGTAGAAATTCTGCATGGAGACAAATTTGGTCCAGCCGTTGCGCTCAGCAGTATGCTGGGCTTTCAGGAACTGCCAGGCGTACATGGAAGACGCTCCGATATATCTGGCCTTGCCTGCCTTTACGACGTCATGAAGCGCCTCCATCGTCTCTTCAATCGGTGTCGTGTTATCCCAGCGGTGGATCTGGTACAAGTCAATGTAATCCGTACCCAGCCGTTTCAGACTGTTATCAACTTCGCTCAGGATTGCCTTGCGGGAAAGTCCAGCACCATTTGGGCCCGGACTCATACGGAAAAATACCTTCGTTGCGATGACCACCTCATCCCGGCGGGTATATTCCTTCAGGGCGCGTCCGACAATTTCTTCGCTTGTTCCGTCGGAGTATACATTCGCCGTATCGAAAAAGTTAATCCCGAGCTCCAGCGCTCTTTTAATAAAGGGTCTGCTATCCTCTTCATTCAGCGACCAGGGAGCCATTCCGCGTTCGGGCACCCCATAACTCATACAGCCAAGACATAATCGGGAGACTTCCAGACCGGTACGGCCAAGTTTGACATAATCCATAAATGGGACAACTCCTTTGTATGGTATAGGCTTCATTCCGCCCCGAATCGGGCACACCCTTATTATCCGGTAAAATGAAAAAAGACCGTTATCCCAATCGTCTTAAATGCTTGCCTAATCCTCTCACTCCCATTAACTCTACCTGCGCAGATGCATTATAATTGAGCAAGAGAACGCCAACAAGGAGGAGCTTATGTCTGAGGAAATGCGAGACCAAAGGGATGAACTCGTCAAACGAATCGAGCGTCATACCGGCCGGGACGGAGTTCACAAGACCGCGATTCCCTCTTTATATTTTTTCCGCAACTCTAATTTGACCCGGCCGGCCCACAGAGTGTACAACCCTTCCCTATGCTTCATCGCTCAAGGTTTAAAAGAGGTGCTGCTGGCACAGGAGCGGTTCGAATACGGTCCGACAAACTACCTGATTTCATCCATGAATCTGCCGGTGATCAGCCAGGTCATCAAAGCTTCTCCCCATATTCCGTATTTGAGCTTCAGGCTTGAATTTTCACAGAGTCAAATTTTGGAGGTTATCAATGACTCCGCCGTTCAAATCGCTTCGAAAGAAAATGCCAAGCGGGCATTGTTTGTCGGCAAGATAGAGAGTTCTATACTGGATGCGATACTCCGTTTAACCCGGTTACTGGACAATCCGAAAGACATCCCGTTCCTTGCTCCTATCTACACCAAAGAAATTCTATACAGGCTTCTGCAAGGGCAGTATGGCCCGGCGCTCGCCCAAATCGCCATGGAAGGAAGCAGCACGTCCCGGATCCGGGACGCTATCGAGCAAATTATTAATAACTGTAACACGCTTTTACGCATTGAAGAGCTTGCCGAAACAGCCAATATGAGTATTTCTACGTTTCACCGGCACTTCAAAGAGGTCACTGCGATGAGCCCGATTCAGTTTCAGAAACAGCTGCGCTTGCAGAAAGCCCGGCGTCTTCTCCTATCCGAGTCGGCGGACGCCGCCGAGGTCGCCTTCCGGGTAGGCTACGAGAGCGCATCCCAATTCAGCCGGGAATATGCCCGTATGTTCGGCGCTCCTCCCAGAGCAGACATCAAGCGTCTGAAGGAAAAGTATGACCACGTGCTGGACGCATGAAAAAAACTGCCCCAAATGAATTAAGATCATTTGGGGCAGTAGCCTGTAACAGCACGGGAGAACCCCCCTGTCACTTCATCGCTATACTATTGTGGGACGAACGGGCAAAGCTAAACGAGACGGCCGCAATACATAGAGCAACCGCAACGGATGCAGCCCCGGTCCAGCTGACCGCCGGCATCGATGCGCTTCTCACGGCAATCCCCCCAATTCCGGCGGCCGCGGCTATGCTGAGCTGTAAGATGGAACCATACAGGCTGAGCATGATTCCCGATGCCTCCGGAGCGAGCAAGACCAGGTTATACTGCATACCTGGGCCCGATGACCAGGCTGAGAAAGCCCAGAGCATCAAGAGCGGAATGGCGGCGAAGGCTGATCCGGCGATCGTGGACAGCAGTACAAGAGCGATGACATGGACAACCATGCCGCCCACAAGCGTCCGGGGGATACCGATCCGGTCCGTCAGGAATCCGCCGAACTTGGAGCCTATCAACGTAGCGATGCCAAAGGCAAAGAGCGCAGCACTCACTTCCCGTTCGCTCATCCGTGGAACTGTTAACAGGAAGGGAGCGATATATGAAAAGAGTACCGCATATCCTAATTGCCAGAAAAATATTATCCCAAGGCCGATTACAATTTTCGGATTCTTCAATAGAGTGAGCTGCTTGCCGAGAGGAACGATTTCCTCGCCATTTGTGGCCGGAATCATTCGAGCCACAGTGAAGATGGCCAGCAGGCTGAGAATACCGATCCCCCAGAAGATAACCTTCCAATCGTATGCTGCGGCCACAACACGGCCAATGGGAACGCCGGCGATGAGGGCTGCACTGGCCCCCGTTATAACGGTGGCAATCGCCCCGGCCCGGCGTTCAGGCGGTGCAAGCTTTGACGCGAGCGTCTTGGCGATGGTGACAAAAACCCCGCTTCCTACAGCAAGCAGAACGCGAGAGAAGATGAGAAACCCGAAGCCGGGAAGGACGACTGTCAAAACGCTGCCGAGCGCAATGACGCCCAGAGAAAGCATTAATAGCTTGCGCCGATCCATTCCAGCCATCGCCATCATTACAACAGGCGTTCCGATTGCATTGGTAATCGCGAATACCGTGATTAGCTGTCCTGCCGACGATACCGAAATATGGGCGGAGGCCGCTACTTTGTCCAGAATGCCTGCAATGATGAACTCCGATGTAGCGGTCATGAAGGTAATGAAGGCCAGCAGGTAAATTTTCCAGGTGTTGTTCATATTGTGTTCGCCTACTGTTGGAGTTATGTCCATATCGGCAGCAGCGTTTCACCGCGGTCCGTCGCGGGTGCAGGAGTAACCGAAAGCGAAGAGATTTCATCGCGCCATTCCGGAGTCATGTCCACATCGGCCGCGGCGAGCGAATCCTCAAGCTGCTTCAGGTTTCTTGCCCCGATAATCGGCGCCGTTATCTCAGGATGCGACATCGTCCAGGCGACGGCTAGCGTCGAGGGCTTCACGCCACGCTCCGCAGCATAGGCATTAAACCGGTCAGCTACGGCAAAATTCATTTCATCCGCATAGCGGTCCGTATATCTCTTCTCTTCAACCAGCCGCCCCTGCTCCGGCCGTTTGTTCACTCCATATTTGCCCGTAAGAAGCCCGGCTCCGAGCGGGCTGTAGGAAATGACTCCAATTTGTTCCGAAGCGGCGAGCGGCAAAATTTCAACCTCGGCCTGACGTTTAACCAGGTTATACATCGGCTGGATCAATTCAAAACGGGCAAGCTGCTCTTTTGCGGAAATCCCCAGTGCCTTGGCAATCTGCCAAGCGGCCCAGTTGCTTACTGCCAGATAGAGAATTTTGCCTTGAGCCTGAAGGTCGTTAAACGCACGGAGCGTTTCTTCCATCGGGGTCTTCTCATCGAACATATGCACAAAGTAAAAATCGATGCGGTCCGTCTTCAAGCGCCGCAGACTATTTTCAACTTCGAGCAGGATATGACGGCGGGAGAGCCCCCCGGCATTGATATCTTTTCCCATGGGATAGAACACTTTGGTGCTCAGTACAATCTCATCCCGGCAATCCGCAATACACTCACCCAAGATTTCTTCAGAACGACCCCCGCTATAAACATTTGCTGTATCAAAAAAGTTAATCCCGGCTTCACGGCAGCGCTTGAACATGGCTTTGGACGTTTCTTCATCCGCGTTGCCGCCAAAAGACATCGTACCGAAGCATAAATTCGAGACTTGAATCCCTGTTTTTCCCACTGTGCGGTATTTCATGATTGAACCTCCCTACTTCCCTTTTGAGAACACTTCTTTGGCTACCATAATGGCAGACATCGCTTTTGGCCATCCCGCGTAAAAAGCAAGATGGATAATGACTTCTTTAAGCTCTTCTTCCGACAGCCCGTTCTCTTTCGCTTTGTTCAAATGAAATCCCAGTTGTTCCGTGTTCCCGCCGGCAATCAGGCTGGCTACGGTAATCAAGCTGCGGTCGCGCGGAGCCAGCTCCTTGCGCTCCCATACATCGCCAAACAGAATATCGTCGGTAAGCTCCACGAGTTTCGGGGCGAAATCTCCAATCGCTTTTTGTGCGCCTGTAAGCTCTTTTTCATTGGACATGTAAGATTCCCTCTTTCATTCGTTGTCAGGAAATATTGATTATTGATACATTAATATACATCCGTCTATAATTATAAGAGGATATAGAACAACTTCAATTGTTAATTGAGCGCAATTTGTTCATTACTGAACAGATGCTCTATAGCTGTAAATTATTTTTTAAGAAAGCATGGTGACCCTCCAATGTCCAAAGTGGATCGAAGAATACTCAAAACGCAAGAAGCGTTAAAAAAAGCTGTAATTGAATTGATGTCCGAAAAGAATTTTGATGACATTACGATACAGGATCTATCCGACAGAGCAAATGTTAGCCGCGGAACCATCTATCTTCATTACATGGATAAATTTGATCTGCTGGATAAGCTCATTGAAGAACATATTGACGAGCGCGAATCGGCATGCCAATTGGATTTTATCGAGGCGACGCTGATCTTCTGCGAATACTTCGAAAGTCATTATTCCTTCTTTTCGCTGATGCTGGCGAGTAAGGGAGCTCCTTATTTCCGCAATCGGTTTCTAAACTTTCTAATTGAAGAATTCCGGAAAGAAGTGGACGTGACCGGAGGAAAAAATCACGGATTAAATGAAGAGCTTATCGTCAGGTTCGTTGCGTCGGCTTACGTAGGGGTGGTTGAATGGTGGTTCATGAATGAAAAACCGTTCCCGCAGGATGTTTTGGCCAGACAACTGGGGGCTTTATTAGAAAGAAATGTATGATCTGTTCATTAATAAACAAATACAGCGGATTTAACAATTGCGTCTCGTATGAATACGTTTATAATACTAGACAGATGTGCATTAAAGCATCAATGTTTTATATCTTCAAGCGAAAAGGAGTAGAGAACAAACATGTGCCAAACTCGAGTATTAAGTGTCTCCAGCGCCAAAGCGCCATTCGAAAAAACCACGATTGAGCGGAGAGCCTTACGCCCGCATGACATCCTGATCGATATTCAGTTTAGCGGGATTTGCCACTCCGACATCCACAGCGCCTTCGACGAATGGGGCGGCGGAATTTTCCCCATGGTTCCCGGTCACGAAATCGCCGGTGTTGTGTCGGCCGTAGGAACAGAAGTTATCAAATTTGCGGTTGGCGATCGCGTGGGTGTTGGCTGCTTTGTTGACTCCTGCGGAGAATGCGAATACTGCCTTAAGGGCGAGGAGCAATATTGTACGAAAGGCTTTGTCGCCACCTATAACTCCCTCGACTATGACGGCAATCCGACATACGGCGGATACAGCCAACAAATAGTGGTCACGGAACGATTCGTTGTCCGTATTCCGGACAGTCTGGAGCTGAATGTGGCAAGCCCGCTGCTGTGTGCAGGCATCACGACATACTCTCCTTTGAAGCACTGGAACGCCGGTCCGGGCAAGAAGGTTGCTATTGTGGGTATGGGGGGTCTTGGCCACCTCGCCATTCAATATGCACATGCGATGGGTGCTGAAGTCACCGTCCTGAGCCGTTCTATCGGTAAAAAAGAGGAAGCCCTGAGCTTTGGCGCCGATCATTATTTTGCAACCAGCGATCCCGCTACATTCAAAACATTGGCCAATCAATTCGACCTCATCTTAAATACGGTATCTGCAAATCTTGACGTTGATGCGTATTTATCGCTGCTTCGCATCGATGGAACGCTTGTCAATGTCGGTGCTCCGGCCGAACCGGATAAGTACCAGGTATTTTCCCTGATCATGGGCCGCCGCAGCATCGCCGGTTCACTCGTTGGCGGAATCCAGGAAACGCAAGAGATGCTCGATTTCTCTGCGGAGCACGGCATTGCCCCTAAAATTGAGGTAATCCACGCGGACCAGGTAGACGAAGCGTATCAGCGTGTCCTCCGCAGCGATGTGCGTTACCGGTTCGTTATTGATGTATCTACTTTGTAATTTTGCTCTGATGAAAGATGGGTTAGCCCGCTTAGGTGGGTTGACCCATCTTTTTTTCTGGAATCCAATGAACGATTTGTTCAGCAGAGAAAAATATGCGCATTTGCCAAGGGCTATTTAGAGGCCGGAGGAAGTCAAAAAACTTATGAAACCGAAGATCAGAAAACTTATGAAACCGGAGATCAGAAAACCTGAGATTCTGCATCTTTTGATCGCCTGAGATTAGCTATGTATAACATGCCTACGGAAATACAGGTTTTTCTCCGCTCCGCCTCAAATTCAATCAGCACAGCCTCAAATTCCTGTATAATTGTAGGTTTTCTTTGAGAAAAAACGTTTTTGATCGAAAAAAGCTGCACTTTCGGCTGTTTTGCAATGATGCTGAACTAAAATCATAACCAAACCTGACCTGTCCCTTGATGTTAGAGCGATTGCCCTAATTCCTAACTTGGTTTGATGGAAGAATGCCAAATGCTTTTTCAGAGGGAAGCGGAACACCCGAGTTTTCTTTTTCCAGAAAAAGGGTATGAAAAATCAGCTTATGTGAAAAAATGTACAATATAGCTAAAGACGAGGTGATAGTGATGAGTGAATTACAGGAAATCAAGGCTCTTCTGTGCGAATGCGGTCTCTCAAAACATCAGCTTCTAAAAGAGTTGATTGATGCTGTCACGGATAATAGGGCACTGTGCAGCCAGTGTGAAGCCGGGTGTGTCAATTGTCAAATCAGCTGCAATACTGGGCCTTCGGCAAAGTGATGCGCTGGTTTAAGGACTTCAAATCATAGAGGATGAGGTGACATTAATGAGTGGGTTAAAGGAAATCAGGGCTCTTCTTTCCGGAACAGGTCTCTCGAAGCGTGAGCTTTTAAGAGAACTTATCCTTGAGGCTGTAACGGAGGAGGATGAGGACGTATTAAGATGCACAGTAGGATGTTCCATGCGCTGCACATCATGTTCTCCAGGATGCTCCAACGGAGGAGTAGCTAAATAATAGGGAGGTTATAGTTATGGGACTTCTTCTAAGCCCAGAGGTGAAGCTGCGGCCTGACGGGGGAAGATCAATCCTGTTTACCGCCAATCCGGGGGATAGCCGGCAGGATGTGTTTAAATTTCTATTCCCGCAGCAGGCTGTAATCCTCTCCTTGTTTGACGGGAAACGGGACCTGACTGACGTTTGTGAAGCCGTGGCCTATATCTTCGATCTGGATAGGGAAGCAGCGTCTCGGCAAGTGGATGCCCTACTGGCTGTGCGGGTAAATGAGGAACAGACCATGGAATCCTTGATCATCGAAGCTTCCGGTATCAACCCGGATCAGGCACGGATATACGATCCCAAGACTTTCATTGTTCCAGAAGAGATGATTGACATGGATGATACCCGGTGCAAGATGCCCTATACCCTGCTGGTACTCCCGACGATGCGTTGTGTGACCAATTGCAGGTATTGCTATGCGGATCGTGAGGGTTTTAGAGGAAAACAGGAATTGGATTTAAATCTGTACCGCCGCCTGTTGAAAGAGGCCCGTGCGTGCGGTATAGAAACCGTCGAGTTCTCGGGGGGCGATTTTTTTTGCCGGGAGGATGCCTTTGATTTCATTGAGAGCACTCTGTCTGCTGGTCTGTATCTCAATATCCCCACGAAGTATCCTTTATCCAGAAGTATGGCCCAGCGGCTCGCGGCAACCGGACTGTCCACCATCCAGGTTAGTATCGACGCGCTTAACCCGGAAATCATTGACCGTCTCATGGGTCTTACCGGCTATGGGGAGAAAATACTGCAAACCCTCGATTACTTGGGTGAGGCGGGGATCAAGGTCCGCACCAACACAGTGCTAACCCCGGTTAACATCAAGGATGCCGTGTCCCTGGCGCGGTATTTGATGGATAAGCCTTATGTGCTGAGGAGCAACTTTACTTGCTACGGACGTTCCTTATATCGCCATGACGACAGCCTGTTCTGTTCGCCGGAGGATATCAAGATTTTCGAGGAAGAATTCAGCAAGATAAAAGAGGAATTTCCGGACAAAGTAAATTTCAGCGGCGCCAATGATAATCCCTATGCCGGAGAGGAACCGATAAGGAAGAAAAATTTTTGGGAAAGAGCGTATTGTACGGCTAACCGGCGCGGGGTTGTTGTGCTGCCTGACGGTAAGGTAACTATCTGCGAAGAGCTGTATAATCATGAACATTTTATTATCGGCGATTTAACGAAACAGACTTTGCTTGAAGTGTGGAATTCACCAAAAGCCCTGGAACTTGCTTACCCGGATCAGGCTGCCGTTTCCAACGGGCCTTGCCAGGATTGCTCTGATTTCCAGCAGTGTCATGAAGGTCTCGGAAGATGTGTCAGGGAAGCCCTTAAAGCTTATGGATTGGATCAGCACTATGCTCCAGATCCCCGTTGTCCCCGGGCGCCTGTGGGCAGCCGTTTGGCATAAAATCTAAAAACCCTTGATTCGTCACTCATTCCGGTGAATCAAGGGTCTTCTTCTGTCCTAAATATGTTCTGCAAGATGATTACTCATCAAAGAGAATAAACTCACGATATTTTCGTGCAATGACATCCAGTATCACTTCTAACCCAATCAACGAATAAACGACTTGCCTTTGATAACTTGGCAATGGGGTTGCTTCAAAAAAGAATGCATAGTCGGCATGCTCGGTCAAAAAATTACTTCCGAATTTCGTAATGGCTGCGATTGTTACGTTTTTTATTTTTAACTCCCGGACAACATCTTTTATCATTTCTGTTTCGCCGCTAAACGAAGTAAATATAACCAAATCATCTTCCGTTATAATAGAGCTGTTAATCGCCAAGTTAGTCTCGCCTGAAATCAATATATTTTGTCGATTCGCAATCATTAAATCCTTGGAAAATTCTTTAGTGAAATTATTCTGTGAAAAACCGGTGGCGTATAAAAAGACCATGCGTGCATTTTTCAACTTCACCAGGAAAGGCTGGAAATTTGTTTGCTCCACATATCGAAAAATCCGGTCTAAATCCTGTTTTAATAGTTGAGTCAGATCACTTGGCTCTAGTGAGGATAGGGTCATGTCCGACCTGAGAGCATACTTCAATTCTGAAAATCCATGATATCCCAGCTTTTTGGCCAAGCGAAGCACCGAACTTTTCGAACTAAGCAATGCCTCGCCCAATTCGACGATATTCATGCTTATGACATCTTGGGGCCGATTGGTTATGAATCTTACCATTTCTTTTTCAGAATCGGTCAAATCGTCATAATTTATCTTTACACGCAAGTCAAAATCCATATAGCTGCTCCTCGTTATGTAGTATTACTAAGTATCATCAGTTTTAAAAATAGTATACTGCAAAAAAAGACTAGTGAGAGGAGATGCTCCACTAGTCTAATCCTTTTGTCAGTTCTTCATTCTTCAATATAATAAATTACCGCTTCATACGGGCGAAGCTCCAGATTGCCCAGCTCTTTCCGGGTATCCGGATAATTGGATAATAACAGTCTGCCGGATGAGTGCTTCAGCTCCTCAGGCAATTTATAATTGACTTTGCTCTCGGAGAAGGAGCAGATGACGACTAGTTTCTGCTGATCCAGAGTACGCGTATACCCGTAGACAGCGGAATCCGTCGGATTAATCAGCTCATAGATTCCGTCAACCACGACCGGCAGCTCTTTCCGTAGACGGATCAGTTCCTTGTAATGGTAATACACCGAGTTTGGATCGGCCATGCAATCCTCCACGTTGATCCAGTCGTTATCCGGGCTGAAATCAATCCACGGTGTTCCGCTTGTAAATCCATAATTATCCGATCCATTCCATGGCATCGGTGTGCGCGCATTATCACGTGACTTCAAGAAGATGGACTCTTTGATGTACGCTTCCGGAAGTCCTTTTTCCTCAAATTCTTCCTTCATACAATAGGTTTCAATATCCTTATACTGATCAAAAGAAGCAAAGCGGACATTGCGCATTCCCAGCTCTTCTCCCTGATAAATATAAGGCGTGCCTTTCATCATATGAAGGAGTGTTCCCAGCATTTTTGCAGATTCTACCCGATAGGTTGTGTCGTTCCCAAAGCGGGTAACCGCACGCGGCTGATCATGATTGCTCCAATAAAGGGAGTTCCACCCCCTGCCTTCCAATTTGTCCTGCCACTCCGTCATAACGTCCCGTAAATCACTCAGCTTGAAACGAATGTCCGAGAACTTTCCGTAGGGTCCGTAGTCCAGGTGCATGTGATCGAAATGGAAGACCATATTTAATTCTTTGCGATCCGGGTCTGTGTATAAAACCGCTTGGTCACTATTGGTATTGGCTGTCTCGCCCACGGTCATAATATTATATTTACTCAATACCTCTTGATTCATTTCATGGAGAAATTCGTGAACGCGCGGCCCGTTGGAGGCGCCGATATAATAAGACTTGGTATAGATCGCGTCATCCGGCGCATCCGGCCAATCCTGACGTTTACTGATTAAACTGATGACATCCATCCGGAAACCGTCAATTCCCGTCTCAAACCAGAACTTCATCATATCATAAATCGTTTCACGAACCTTGGGATTCTCCCAGTTCAAATCCGGCTGTTCTTTAGCAAACAGATGCAGATAATATTGTCCGCGGCTTTCGACATACTCCCAGGCCGGACCGCCAAAAGTCGAGCCCCAATTCGTCGGCGCGCTTCCATCCTCTTTCGGATCTTTCCAAATGTAAAAATCTGAAAATTCATTGTCGCGGGATTCACAAGACTTCTTGAACCATTCATGCTGATCGCTTGTATGATTAACCACCAGGTCCATAATAATCTTGATATCCAAGCGATGCGCTTGATCCAACAGCCGTTTAAAATCATCCATTGTCCCATATTCGGGATTAATCTTGTAGTAATCTGCAATGTCATACCCGTTATCCACCAGCGGCGATTGATAAATCGGATTCAGCCAGATCACGCTGATGCCCAAATCCGCCAAATACGGGAGCTTTTCAATGATTCCGTTTAAATCGCCTATGCCGCTCCCGGTCGTATCTTTAAAGCTTTGCGGATAAACCTGATAAACGACACTTTTCTTCCACCAATCTTTTTCGTTCGCCATATTATTCATCATCTTCATCATCTTTTGGCATATTGGCGACAAAATCATTCACATATACTAACTGCTGTCTGGCTTCATTCACGGCAAACAGAATTTGATCCGCCGTTAAATATTCATCCTCCGGCTGCACCAGTACCGCAATGATAACCGGCAGATTGATTCCCGCGATAATATGAAAATGCGGACGGCTTAAATACGCTGCAAATGCCTGGTTCACCGATCCCCCGAGCAGGTCCGTGAATACCACTACTTCATCATCTTCCCCTACATCCTCCAGTAATCCCTTGACTTCTTCCTTAACCGGTGTGTTGGTCAGGTATGCTGAGAGGGCATGAACATTACCGATACCTTTAGTGATATAATTCAAAGTGTCTTTTACGCCTTCTGCCATTCGATCGTGGCTGGCTATGATTATTTTTCGCATAGACTTCGATTCCTTCCTCTTTCTTTATCAATTAAACGCCCAGAATTCCAAGGTAAGAGCAGACTAATGCTAAACCAATAATCAAAAATATGATGCTTGTAAGGCCGATCTTCTTCGATCCGATCAACTTATAGACGATAATGGTTAATACCGCAGGCAGCAGCGCCGGCATAATCTTGTCCAGAATTTCGGTTTGAATGGGTAGCGTGACTTCTCCCGTTTGATATTTAAGCTGAACATTCATTTTGACAACGGCTGGAATTAATGCGCCAACTACCGTTAACCCCATGATGGAGGCGGCTTCAGTAAAAACATTTAATCTGTCGCCCAGGGCAGTGATTAATTTCAAGCCGGAGGTGTGGCCCACGTCGAACAATTTAATACGGAAAAAGAAAAAGACGATGTTGAGCAGCAACCAAATAATCGCACCTGTCGGATTTCCCTGTAACCCCATATATCCGGCAATTGACCCCATGATGGTCGGGTACAGTACCCAAATAAGCGTGTCTCCAACACCGGCAAGCGGTCCCATCATCCCTGTTTTAAAAGCTTGAACCGCTTCCTTCGATTGGATGCCATCCTTCTGCTCCATCGCCACCGAGGCTCCCAGGAGGAGATTGGCCATCCAGGTCGTGGTATTGAAGTAGTTGAAATGATTATTTAAAGATGCTTTATAATCCTCATCTTTTTTATAGATTTTGCGTAAAACCTTGTTCAGTCCAAACACTACCGCCGGAGCCTGCTGGTTCTCGTAATTAAAGGTGTTACAAGCCATGAACATATACCGGATGGCTGCTGACCGAATGTCTCTTTTCGTTACCTGATTTGTTGCCGGTTCTGTGTTACTCATCGAATTCGTCTCCTTCAACTGAGGTATTGCCGTTCCCCGCCGCCGCCGCCGCAGGTGTACTATTTATTTTTTGGGTGAAGAAATAATAGGCAAAGGCGAAGCCTAAAATGGCAATTCCCAGAATCGGCAAGCCCAGATACGCGGAAATCACAAAGCCAATCAAGAGCATCGTCAGGTACTTCTTCACTGGCATAAACTGAAGCAACAAGGCAATCCCGACTACCGGCAGCATGGACCCGGCTATGGATAATCCGTCTGTAAACCATTTCGGAACAACATCCAGCAGCACCTTCACGATCTTATCTCCGAAGATTACACAAAGTAAGGTGGGAATCGCTGTGGTTAAACCAAAAATAAGGGGCCCAATCCAGAAAATACGGTTCATTTTGGCGAATTTTCCTTCGTTCAGCGCTTTTTGAGCCGCATGAGACACATAGGAATTGAGGATCTTGCCCAGAACATCCAATTGAATACCAAGCATTCCGACAGGCACCCCGACCGCCAAGGCAATGGCTTTCGCATTTTCAATATCACCGGTTGTGCGGAGGGCTACATAAATCCCGACAAGTGTCGCAAGACCGTAATTGGGTACCGAGGACCCGCCTATATTGGCTACCCCCAGGGCCATTAATTGGAAAGTCCCGGCTATGACCATGGCCGTAGGGACATCGCCCATAATAACTCCGGCAATCATTCCGATAATGGATGGGAACCAGGTAGTGATAACAAAACCCTGCTGGTCCAGAACCATCCAGAAAGCTAATGCAACAATGAGTATCGCTTGTATAATCTCCATGTTTTATCCTCTTCCTGCTTGGTTATTTGATATAGGTTTCCAGTGGTTCTTCTGCATCTCCCGGCACAAAGTGAAAGGTGACCGGAATTCCTTTTTCTTTTAATGCTTTGAGATCGGCTACTTCTTTTTCATTGACAGAAACCATCTTCTTAACCGTTGTTTTGCCTTCGCCGTCAAAGATGATCCCGACATTAACTTTCGGAATTTGAACGCCGCCCGCAGCAAGCTTCAACAGCGTTTCAGGCTCCCGGACAACCAGCAAAACATTATGATCGTCATATTTTCCGGCATTGAAGTTGGTAATGGCCGTATCCGTATCAATGATCGACATCCCGGTTCCGGCAGGCTTGCTCATGCGCATCGCCGTTTTTTGGACTTCATCCTGACTTACAACATCATCCACGACCATCAGCCGTTTGGCTCTTGTATGTCCTGCCCACTGCGTTACCACAATTCCATGAATCAAGCGTTGATCGATTCGCGCCAGTACGATACCCATATCTCTAATCTCCTTTTGTAAGTGTTTTCTTTATGGCCATGAACAGAGGATATCACCTTGAGAAAACGCTAACAATACGTTTGGAGGAAGTTAGGAAAGCGCTTATTAAACCGGGAAAAGTATCAGATGTACGGGAAAATTCCCAGGGTGCTTCAAGCGGGCGGCGCAAATAGAAAACCCCTGATCCATCAGTATTTCTGACGAATCAGGGGTAAACGAAACGACCGCTCCCCGGTAGAATACCCGGAAGCGGCCGCAGTCAGATTGCCGATTTGTTCTTGACAATAGATGATATATCATCTATTCTATACACATAAATGATGTGTCATCTAATTCTATTTACATATTTTCAGAGGAAGAGCTTGGCACGAGCAAAGGAGGAGTTAACAATGGAACTTTCATTTAGCAATGAGGTAATCATTGACTGCACTGTGGCACGGGTTTATGAATTTTTAAGAAATGTGGAGAACTTTTCATCTTGGAATTATGCTGTCATGACCGTAGAGCCGACGGGAGACCGTAAAGATACCTACAGATTGACAAGAGATTTAGTCCACTCGCAA
Source organism: Paenibacillus sabinae T27 (assembly GCF_000612505.1). Lineage (NCBI taxonomy): Bacteria > Bacillati > Bacillota > Bacilli > Caryophanales > Paenibacillaceae > Paenibacillus > Paenibacillus sabinae. Next base: position 478,683 of record NZ_CP004078.1, on the reverse strand, counting down.
GAAATAGAAACCATTACGGTCATTGAGGCTCGGACAGACCAATTCCTCCACTTGCAAGCAGCCGGCGGCAGATTTGATTACGAATCTAAATATGAGCTCACAACATTTGAAAATAAAACCATACTTGCCAATCATGTCATCATGAAGCCTTCCGGTGCCAGCGGTATTCTGCTTAAGATGCTAAAGGGGAATATACAACGTGAAGTAAACAATAACCTGCACGTATTAAAAACTCTGATGGAAGAGAACGGAAGCACTAATATTAATGCAAAGGTGTGTTTGAAATGATAAAAGGATTATATGAGGCACATTTACCAGTAAAAAATTTGGATTTTTCGATAGAATTTTATAAAAAATTAGGGTTGAGTTTAGCCTGGCGTGATGATGACACTGCTTTCTTTTGGATAGAAGAGGGAAAAAGTTGGTTAGGTTTATGGCAAGGAGATGAATATCAAACTCCGTACCATCCTTCATTACGACATATTGCTTTTGAAGTATCGTATGAAGATTTGAAACAATCTTTAAGATGGTTAGGATCAATTCAAGTTGAAGCTGTTCCGTTCGGCAGAAGAACATCTATTGAACCTTTTATTCGTCCGAATCAAGGTAACGCTTCAGTTTATTTTAATGACCCAGATGGTAACAGTTTAGAATTAATATGTTATGTTCCAATTCCAGATGAATTAAAACGAATCACTGATAAGTTGTCTTTTGAGGAATGGGAGAAACTTATAGATAATCATAATAATCATTAGGCTGTATGGGAATGAGCGATCAATCCCGTTCAGATAGGACAATCTGCTTTAACTGGATGACCAGGCTCTTAAGCTCCTGCTCCTGTTCCAAAAAGGCGCACAGCGCCTGAATGAGCGGCCGCTTTAGCTGCGGCTGGGCAATCTCAGCGCCTAACAGATGAACAACCTCTTGTAGATCCTTCCGCCGAGCGCTCCCGTTAGGCCAGACCTCCAGTGCAGCCGTCACTCTGCCAAGCAGCTCCTCAGCAGCCTGCTCTCTTTCCCTTCGCCAGTCGTCCGAGCCCATGTGGATGAAAGCGTCGTAAGAACTTTGCCCGAGCAGTGCCTTCGAGCCTGTCCTTGTCATATGTGCGGCGAGCGCATCCAACTTATCGACGATAAACCAAGCCGTATCTTCAATCGACAGCGGCTTCACCTCATAAAGGATGCGCAGCAGATAATCCTTAAGAATAGCACGGTATATAAACAGCAAATCCCATAGAAACGGCTCAATTTGCGGACCATAAACTTCCAGCAGCCAAGCCTTGTGCCACTCCATCATGCGGGCGCGAACATGATTCCGAAGTGGACGGAAGGCAGCATCCTGCGTAATAGGGAGCTCCGTGAACTCAACCAAAATCCGATTGAATTCGATAAAATACTGATAGCGGAACACAATCTGCTTGACGAGCCCTTCCTTGGGAGTCCCCGTCTCTGTTTTCTTCAGATGCTCTGCCTGGTCAAAATACGCCGTCTGGCACTCATCGAATACTTGGCAGAACAGGTCCTCCTTCGAGGGAAAGTATTTGTACACCGAGCCCTTGGCAATGGAGCAGTCCTCGGCGATCTCTTGGATCGAAGTTGCAAGAAACCCTTTTTTCTTAAACAACTGGAAAGCTGAACGGATAATCTCCTGTTTCGTTACACTCATCATCACAAATCCTCTCTTGACACCCTTTGACCAAAGGTACAAAATAATAAACATAGAGTCAAGTGACCAATGGTTCATAATTTTATACAATGGGTCATAGCGAGGGTCAAACTCGATTTTGTTCACGGAGTGTGATGATTCATGGAAGAATTATTATTTCATTTTCCTCAGACAGCCTTAATCGTAATTGATTTGCAGAAGTGGCTTGGAAACCGCTATGCCCCCCATTCAGCTGAGCAAGTCGTCAGCTGTGCCGCCTCCATGGTAAAGGCGTTCCGAGATGCAGGTACATTCGTGGGGCTCGTGCGCGTATCCAGCAAGGACTTCAAGGATATGCCGCGTCCTTTGCTGGACCAGGCTCCTCCTGCAATGAACCTGCCACCCGGCTGGGATGAAATTGTGCCAGAGATCGGTGTCACGGACACCGACCACGTGATTACAAAGCGCCAATGGGGTGCCTTCCATGCGACGGACCTGGATCAGCAGTTGCGCCGGCGCGGCATTACAACGATCGTCCTTTGCGGCATTGCTTCAGGTATTGGTGTGGATACTACAGCGAGAGAAGCCTTCGCCCACGGGTATCAGGTGATTTTTGCGATAGACGCCATGACCGGCCTCAGTGAGGCGGAGCATGAGCATGTGCGTTCCGTGATCTTCCCGCGGATTGGCAGAATTCGCACGACGGCGGACATTCTGGCCTGTGCCGCCCTTCAGTCTTCGGCTCCTGAATAACGAAGCTATCGGAATCAGAGCCAGGCATCCTTAGGGAAAAATAATCGAAAGCTGCCCATGCCTCTCGGGTACAGGGGTAAAGCTTCTTGCCCGAGGGGCGCAAATAGAAATCCCCTGATCCATCAGTTTTTATATGATAGATCTATATAATCCTCTCTAATAGATCCCCCACTTTTTCTGCCATTTCCTTCGCTGGATAAGGCATGCCATTTTTTAGCCACCACTCCACTACACCTACGTAAGCATTTGCAACAAATTCGACAACTACATCTTCGCTTTGACCTAAATTTTTGCCCTTTGTTATATCCACGTCTTTTTTGAACTCTTCGATATTATGCTGAACAAACCGGCTGCGAAAATACGGAGCTCCTCCACTCGCCAACATCGTCGAAAAAAACAAATAATTACTTTCAAGATATTCCATGCAGTGTACGGTCGATTCAATCCAATCCATTTCTGCTTCTAACTCACAAAGATTACTCATGTTATTGATATGTTCTTCCATGATCTTGTCCAACAGATCGAATTTATCCAAGTAATGAAGATAAACCGTTGCACGGTTAATATTTGCCCGATCAGAAATATCCTGAATGGTAATGCTATCGAAATTTTTTTCTGACATCAATTCAAGAAATGCTTTTTTAATGGCCTCTTGAGTTCTGACAATTCTTCTATCCACTTTCGCCATGTTATTAACATCAACCCTTTCTCGATATAATCGACAATTTTTATTGATTTGTTGTTTAAACAATAAAACTGATAAAATCAACGATTTATACGCCTTGTTTTGTTTATTTGTATATTATAAATTATAGGCAAATGTCGAGAAAACATCAATCGTAGTTTTATTTTACATGAAAGGATGTTACTTAAATGCCAAATTATATTTTTGAGTTAAGCGATAAGGTAACAAGAAGATCAGTTTCTTATAACAACCGGTTTGGAATTAAAATTGCAGCAGATCTCTACTTGCCAAAAGACTTTGATGAGTCCAAGAAACACGCAGCCGTTATTATGGGTGCCCCCTATGGTGGTGTTAAAGAGCAGGGTTCGGGTATTTATGCTCAAAATATGGCAGAGCGTGGTTTTGTGGCTCTTGCATTTGACCCATCGTACAACGGATACAGCGGAGGAGAGCCACGGCACCTTTCTTCGCCTGATCTATTCGTAGAAGACTTCAGCGCAGCCGTTGATTATGCAGGTACGCGTCCATTTGTAGATCGAAATCAAATTGGTGTAATCGGTATGTGCGGGAGCGGTGGTTTTGCGATCAGTGCAGCACAGGTAGACAGACGCATCAAGGCTGTCGCCACGATCAGCATGTATGATATCTCCCGTGCGCAAGCGAGCGGCTTTAAGGACTCGTTCACCGAAGAAGATCGCAACAGAATACTCGATGCAATTGCTGAGCAGCGCTACGCAGACTTTGAGGGCAACCCGCCAGCGCTGACCGATCGAGGAGCGCCTATTGGATTCGACGAAAATACAAACCCTATTGGTCGCGAGTTTGGCGAGTTCTATTCTACGCCTCGCGGGTATCACCCAAACTCAATTACTCAATTTACCGTGACAAGCAGCATGTCATTTATGAATTTCCCTCTGCTTACGTACATTAAATCGATTTCGCCGAGACCCATTTTGTTCATCATTGGCGAGCACGCTCACTCACGGTACTTTAGTGAAGATGCTTACGAATTGGCGGCAGAACCCAAAGAGCTGTACATCGTTCCAAATGCAGGACACGTTGATTTGTACGACAGAACGGAGTTTATTCCATTCGAGAAATTGGAAGCATTCTTTACCGAGAATTTAAAGTAGTTCAGGTATTGGGAGGTATTTGGAGGGTTTCATTGAAGATAGGAGTTGTTGTTTTGGCTAAACAAAATAATTTACTGATTTTCATATTGACCATAGGAGTGTTCGGTATTCTAAATACCGAAATGGGCGTTATTGGGATATTACCTTCCATTGCCGACCACTATAATGTCAGCGTAACTCAAGCTGGGTTGCTGGTGAGCCTTTTTGCGCTTGGCATTGCCATATCTGGTCCAATCCTGCCGTTATTATTTTCAGGAATAAACCGCAAAAAGGTCATGTTACTTGTATTAGGAGTTTTCGTTTTGGGAAACATTGTATCCTTATTTACATCTAACTTTACCATTCTATTAATTGCTCGTATCATTCCAGCCTTTTTTCATCCCATTTATTGTTCTATGGCATTTACAGTAGCTGCTTCCTCAGTAAGTATAGAACAAGCCCCGAAGGCTGTATCTAAAGTATTTATAGGAGTATCTGCGGGTATGGTAGCCGGCGTACCGATCGCAAGCTTTATTGATAGTTCCGTTTCGTATGAAATGGCGATGGCATTCTTTGCTATTGTAAATGCTCTTGTATTCATTGCTACTTTACTATTTGTACCCTCTATGCCTGTTGAAGAAAGACTTTCTTATAGTACTCAATTTTCCGTTTTAAAAGAACCCATTCTATGGCTTTCCATTGTGACTGTCATTTTATTAAACTCAGCGGTATTTGGGATTTATAGTTATATTAGCGAATATCTAAAAACCGTAACGAATATGTCTCCGAATACCATAAGTTTAACGTTATTCATCTTCGGTGGAGCCAATATCGTTGGAAACATTGTCGCAGGAAAGTTACTTACTCATAGTGCCACCAAATCTGTAATATCTTTTCCTTTGTTATTGGTTGCTGTTTACATCATTTTATTCTTCACAGGCCAGTTTACCGTACCTATGGCAATTATAACTTTAATTTGGGGAGTCTTGGCTGGAGGAATAATGGCAAATATCAATCAATATTTGATTGCGACTTCTGCTCCAGAAGCCCCTGATTTTGCCAATGGATTATTTATATCATCCTGTAACGTAGGAACGACATTGGGTGCAGCTGTAGGCGGTTTATTTATATCAGAAATGGGTGTGCCCTATGTCGTATTGGTGGGAATCCTATCATTGATACTGAGTTTGGTAACCATTTTACTAAGAAACTATATGTATAGTCCTGCAAAACAACTTTCTGTATAAGTAATAGATGTACTATAGAAAAATATATGAAACCCTTGATACATCAGTGTTGTGACGTATCAAGGGTAATTAATTGTCTCAAGCATATGTTGAAAAAAATCTCAATTATGAAGTAAATCAGTCATCCGCTTAAATCTTATAAGCCTTCATTGCCTTGCGAAGCTCCTTGATGCTCGGGCGCTTGCCGTACATCAGCACGCCGGTGCGGTAAATCTTCGCGGCCAGCCAGCCCAGGACGAAGATGGTAACGAGCAGAAGCAGCAGCGACAGGATAATTTCCCATGCGGCCACATCGCCGACGCCGATCCGAAGCAGCATGCTGAGGGGCGACGTGAACGGGATAAAGCTGGTGACTTTGACCAGCAGGGTGTTCGGGGTCGAGATGCTGAACAGGGGAACGTAGAAGTTCACAAAGCCGATCATCATGACCGGCATCGCAGCCTGCCCGAGGTCCTCGGTGCGGCTGACGATGGAGCCGACAGCGGCGTACATCAGGGCGAACATGAAATAGCCGAGAATATAGAGAACGATACCGTACACCAGCAGGCTGACGCTGAGCTGTCCAAGGTCGAGATTGAAATCCTGCAGAACGCCCGAATTATGCGGCAGCATCAGGTTGGCGGCGATGGCGGCGGCGATAATAGCGATTTGCAGCAGACCGACCAGGAATATGCCGATGACCTTACCGAACATTTGCGCGAGCGGCGCGGCGCTGGTAATCAGAATCTCCATGATGCGCGAGCTTTTCTCCGAGGTGACCTCCGCTGCGATCATATTGCCGGTCATCATAATCGACATAAAGAACAGAATCAGCAGGACGTAAACAATGACATAGTTGATCAACGGATGCGATTTATCCTGAGCCGCTTCCCCGTCCGCGCTGATCTTCTCGGTGCCGAGCGGCACCGGCGCGTTCATGGCTGCGATCTGCTGCGGCGTCAGCCGGTCGCCCGCGATCAGCTGCGCGTTAACCTGCTGAAGCGCAGACTGCAGGAAGCTCTTGACCTTGGCACTGTCGTCGACTGCATGGAAGACGACCGAACCCAGCCCCGCTCCGCTCTGCTCCGTGTAGGTGAGATATCCGTCCACTTTGTCGTCTGATAGCGCCTGCTTCAAGCCGGCGTCATCGGCGGCGGGATACGGGGTGACCGTAGCATCCACGCCCGGCTGCTTGGCGTAAGCCTGAAGCAGCTGCGAGGCGGCGCTGCCGTTCTCCGCAATGACTGCAATGTGGACGCCCGAGCTTTGAGCGCCGTTTCCATCCTCGCCTTTGAACACTTTGATCAAATAAGGGATATTCATTCCGATGCTCAGCAGGATTACCATAATCAGCGTGGTAATCAGAAAGGACTTGTTTCTCACTTTGTTCTTGAACGTGAATCCGATAATCGTGCCCATTTTATTCATGAGACTCACCCACCGCTCTGATAAAGATTTGGTTTAACGTCGGTTCCTTAATTTCAAAATGCTCCACTTCGCCTTGCTCCAGCGCCGCTTTCAGAATACGCTGGGCGGCGCCGATTTCGGTGATGCGGACGATATAACCCCGCTCCTCGCGCTCTACGGCGGTCACGCCCGGTATGGCGTCAAGGCCTGTCACCTCGCCCGGCGTCCGGAGCAGCACCTCTTCGCGCGGATAGCCCTGCTTAATCTCGCGAAGGTCGCCCTGCACGACCGTATTGGAGCGGTCCAGAATCGTGATATGGCGGCACAGCTCCTCGACATGCTCCATCCGGTGCGTGGAGAACAAGATGCTTGTTCCCTGGTCGCGGAGCTCTCTGACCGTATCTTTGAGCAGTTCGACGTTGACCGGATCGAGGCCGCTGAAGGCCTCGTCCAGAATAAGGATCTGCGGCTTATGTACAACGGCGGCGATGAAGCCCATCTTTTGCTGATTGCCTTTGGACAGCTCCTCGATTTTCTTGTTGTAGTAGTCCGGCACGTCAAAGCGGTCCAGCCAGTACCGCAGGCTCTTGTCGGCTTCACTTGCGGACATGCCGCGAAGACGCGCCAGGTAGTTAATCTGCTCGCTGACCTTCACCTTCGGATACAGCCCCCGCTCTTCGGGCAGATAGCCCATGATGGCCTGAAGTTCGCTGTTGAACGGCTTGCCGTTATACCGGATGCTCCCTTCGTCGGGGTAAATCAGGCCAAGAACCATACGCATCGTCGTCGTCTTGCCCGCGCCGTTGGCCCCGAGCAGACCGTAAATCTCTCCCCGCTCTACCCCAAGGCTGATTCCGTTCACCGCCGTTTTGTCGCCATACTGCTTGACTACCTTTTCCAGCTTCAATGCTTCCATTCGTCAATCCCCTCTCTTTGAATCGGCAAGCTCGGGACGGTGTCCCATGGTCCACAAACTCAAAATCTCTTCCAAATCCAGGATGCGGTTCTTGATCATCTTTACGCCCAAATCCGATAAGCGTTTCTCCAAATCCTGCATCCGCGAGGTAATCACCGTTGCCATGCCCGGGGTCTGCATCTTCAGCTCCAGCGCCTCTGGAAGCTCGGCCGCAAGCTCAGCGAGTTCCGCTTCATCCGCCGCGCTGACCCAAACTTCGCTCCATGCGCCGAGCAGCGCGTCTTTTTCGGCCATGCCAAGCAGCTCCCCCTTATGCAGCAGGACGATGTAGTCGGCCAGCCGGCGCACCTCCTCTACGATATGCGTGGAAATGATAATCGTGGCCTGCCGCTCATCCATATAGCGCTGGAACGTCTCGATCATGATCCGCCAGGCAAAAGGGTCCAGCCCCGATGAAGGCTCATCGAGCAGGAGCAGCTTCGGACCGGCGGCAAGCACGGCGGCGATTTCGAATTTACGGCGCTCGCCTTTGGACATTTTGCCGAGACGTATTCCCCGCGGCACATCGAATTGATCCAGCAGCGCCTGGAAATACGCCTCATCCCAGTCCGGGTACCAATAGCTGCGGAACGAGGCGGCCTCGTCCGGAGTCCAGTGGTCCTCGTCGCGAGCCGGAACTTCAGCCACATAGGCGATTGTCCGGCGGACTTCCAGCGGCAGGCCTCCCTCGAAGCTTCCGCCGAACCAGTGAATCGTCCCTTCGTCCGGATGCGCAAGCTTCATCAGCATGTGCAGCAGCGTGCTTTTGCCGGAGCCGTTCTGCCCCACCAGCGCGATTATATGCCCCTCCGGCAGCGCCAGATCGAGCGGACCTATCGTCTTGGTCTTTCGTTTTTTGCTGACATTTCGCAGTTCAATCGCCATTAGCGCCACAGGCTTACTCCCCCTTTACGTCCTCTTCCCCGTATTTAAGCTTCACAATTTCACGAAAAAGCGCACTCAGTTCCGCCGCCCCGAACTGCACCGCGCGCCCGGCATCCACCGCCGCCTCCAGCGCCTTTCGGACCGTCTCCCGCCTGTACTCCTCCCTAGCTCCATCTCCGACATGGGACACAAAGGTCCCCGTCCCTTGCTTCGTCCGCAGCAGCCCTTCGCCTTCCAGATCCTGATACACCCGGCGAACCGTAATCACGCTGCATTTCAAATCGCCGGCGAATTCCCGGATGGAAGGAAGCAGCGTACCTTCCGCAATATTCCCGCTAATAATCAGCGACCGGAGCTGCGTCTCGATCTGGTGGTACAGCGGCTCCGCGCTTTTTTCATCAATTTGTATAGGAATCCACACCGCTTACACCGCCTTCCGCCTGCAAACCGCCCGTATCATGCGAGATCGCGGCTCTTCAATCTGTGAATCGTCCATTTGGAGAACAGCTGCACGGACACCGTGCCTGCAAGCAGCGTGCCCCACATCAGGGGTGACAGCAGCCCCCATTCCTTCGAGCAGGAAATGCTGTAGAGCAGCAGGTTGCCGCCGGAAAACTTCACCAGCATGGCTGCCCCGAACGCGAGCAGCAGCATCAGCATAATAAACCAGAAATACGTTCTACCGCTGCATGAGAATTCGATAAAAATGTACAGCCCGGTCAGCAAAAGCCCGAAACCGGTCCAGGTTAATGCAAAAACGAGGTAACCGAGCAGCGAAAGATCATCCCTGAGATGATTGCAAATCGCGTACACGAGTCCGAAAAACAATACTCCGTTAAGGCCGAATGAGGCAAGGGACTGCAGCTTTCTTTTGCACAAGATGACGTTCGGGGGAATCGGCAGACTTGAGAGGTAAGCCAGCATTTTCGTGTATGTATCTCCGCTCCAGTATTTCGCCGCATGCTGCCGGCAGTACGTGAATCCGAGCATGGGAGGCAGCGCAAGCAGCAGATAATCGGCGATCGCCATTCTTTCATGATTGCCGATGGAGTCATTTATGACCATGCCCGTCAGCCCGCCAAGATAACCCATAAAGACGATGGAGAACAGCAGTTTAAGCAGAATCCCCATCTTGTCCCCGCGGTAATCTCCCCGGATCATAAACCAGGAATCTTTCAATGTTTGCATGAAGGTTAACCTCGCTTTAATCAAGTGATTATGTGTGATTACTGTATATATCTATATACACAGTATATGCCCTTATTTTTCCATTGTCAATAAGTGGATTGAAAGTTCTTCCTGGAGCAGCTACAGCCGTTGACATATCGCAAAACGTCGATATAATGGTTTACATGAAGCCAATTAACCCCATTGAAGTATTCAAGGCACTGTCTAATGAAGCGCGTCTTCAAATCTTGGATTGGTTGAAAGATCCCAAAGCTCATTTTGGACCCCAGGGAGGCGTAGATCTTATCGAGGTTGGGGTATGCGTCAGCCAGATTACATCGAAACTGAATATGACCCAATCGACAACATCTCAATATTTATCCGTTCTGCAGCGGGCGGGACTCGTACATGCGACTCGGCGGGGCAAATGGACATATTATAGAAGAGATGAAGAGGCAATCCAAGAAATTGCTTTCTACATTCAGCACGACCTTTAAATCATAAGGACTGGATTCAACCCGTTGAATTCAGTTTTTATATACAAAATAGATCGATAATTCGAGATTTGTAACTGAATCTTTTTATTTTTATCCAAGCCATCGACATTTCCCGAATTATCAACACCCAAAAAAAAGGAGCTGTTCCCTATGTCCAACCCTTCCACCCCGTCCGGCAGCGTCGCAACGCTCGTGATCGTTGCGCATCCGGATTTGGAGTCATCCCGGATTAACAAAAGGCTCGCGGCCGAACTTGAACGAAGAGGCAACGTTACCATTCACAGGCTGTACGAGACTTATCCGGATGAAAAGATCGACGTCGCCCGCGAGCAGGCTCTGCTCACGTCTCATGACCGTATCGTGTTTCAATTCCCGTTGTTCTGGTACAGCTCGCCTTCCTTGCTGAAGAAATGGATGGATGATGTATTGGAGCTCGGCTTCGCGCACGGCAGAGGCGGCGATAAGCTGAATGGCAAGGAACTCCTCATTGCCACCTCTTCGGGCGGCGCGGAGAATATGTACCAAGCCGGAGGCTTTCATAATTATTCTTACAGCGAGCTGCTGCGGCCGTTCCAGCAGACCGCCAATCTGGCCGGAATGATCTACCTTTCGCCCTTTGTTGTGGGCGGAATTCGCGAAGTGACCGACGAACAGCTCGAGAAGTATGCGGCGGATTACGCCGACTATGTGGAGGGACAGCCAGCCCTCTCCCGCACGCGGGGTTAACCGAAAGCTGCATATCCCGGAGATAACGCGCCGGCCTCATTTTGTCGGCAGTAGACAGGAGGAGCCGGAAAGGGCCGGGAGGGCGTTCACGGCCCTGTAGGATAGGCGCCGCGATAGCTGTACGAGTACCTATCCGCGATAGCGACATGGGCGGCTGATCTTTATTTCCGCCCGGCTTCCGATATTATATCGGCTGCGGGATGCTCAAAAAAATCGCCGCTTTATCCCTTCTAGAGGATAGAGCGGCGATTTTTTGTTAACTATTCATTGACGGACGCTTACGCGCCCATAATCACTTGCCACACCGGCTTCGTATGCCCGCCCGGATACATCAAGTACAGAAGCACATACACAGCCACGCCCGTTATGGCCGTGATGAACCAGATCACCGAGGTGATTCTGCCCCATCTGCGGTGCTTGGCGTACTTTTCTTTAAAGCCGAGCGTCAGCGTGGTGATGCCGAATACGGCGGCTACGGTTGCGAGCACAATGTGAAAAATGAGAAACACATGGTACAGCCCCGACAGGCTCTCCGGTCCGCCCCATGACGTGTTGCCCACAAATACCGTTCTCGACGCATACACCAGAAAGAACAGCACCGCAAACACCGCAGCGGCAATCATCGTCTTCTTGTGCGCCTCGCGCTTGCCTTTAATGATGAGCCCCCAGCCGATAGCCACAAGCACCGCGCTGATGACAATGAAAGATGTGCTGATCGTTGGAAACACTGTGAATATATCCATGTCCGTCCTCCTAGACCTCACCGGCAGATGCACAGGTCAGTTCGCGGCTTTCACCCCGGAAGAGTCCGGAAGCTCGTCGTCGTCCTGCCTGTTCTCTTTTTTATACCAGTGATAGAACACAGAAGCAAGCATGGAGGCAAAAATAACTTCCTGAATAAACTTCATCCCGATGCCGCCAACCTGCTGGTCCACTCTCGGGGACAACACTTCAAAGAACGCCGGTCCGCCAAAAGACCGCAGCAGCGCCGCGCCGCCGCCCGAAACGCAGTAGCCCATCGCTCTGGCCCAGGCATCCGGGTCGCTGTACGTCGCATAAAGCGGCTTGTCGGCAAAAATAATCAGCCCGCACGCGGGCGTCAGCAGCACCATATTAAGGAAGATGAATCCCGTCTTGGCCAGCCCGTTCCAGCGGTCCCCTTCCGGCAGCGGACGGATCAGCGTCCACCACATCAGCGCCGAAGCGACAAACAAAGCGGCGTAATACAGCCGGTGAACGGCAAAATGCAGCATGACATAGTCATGGACCGCGGGGATATGATACAGGGAGAACAGGCCGTTGAACAGCAGCGCCGCCGTGACCGGATGGGCCAGAAAGGCCAGCCGCCCGAAGGGATTGACTTTAAGAGCGGCCCGCCACAGCTCCGCCGGAATGCCAAGCATGATGAGCGGGACAGCGACATAATAGGACAGCGCCATGCTGAGCATGTGAAAAGAGAACATGAGATGGCCCAGCAGACTGACCGGCCCGCCCTGGGCTAAATAGAGCGCCACCATCCCGGTGACGAAGAAGATCCGCTGCCTTGGAGCCGCCGGAGCCGCCATCCCGAACCGTGAGGACATAGGGCCGATCAGCACAAAATAACCGGAGACCGCCACAAGCATCCCCGCCAGAAACAGCGGACTCCATACATCGACCCAGGTGAATGCATTCAGTCCGAGCATCGTTCAAGCCTCCCCGCGTTTGGAAGTACGTCCATGAATCGCCAGTCCCGGCGCTGGCAGATCCCGAAGACATTGCATGGCTTAGCGGGCGCTCGACGTATGCGGAGCAGGCCGCTACTTCTGCCGCCGCGTTCCGAATCCGTAGCACACTCGCTCCATCCGGTAACTGCAAACCCGCTAACTCTGCCGGTCTCTCCCGTATACACAGCATACCAACCTACCTGACCGCCGCTCGCCGTATGCACAGCATACCAGCTCCATCCATAACTGCAAACCAGCTAACTCTGCCACGACTCTCCCGTATACACAGCATACCAACCTACCTGACCGCCGCTCGCCGTATGCACAGCATACCAGCCCACCTCTGCCGCGGCTGCGGACCTCATTACTGAAGCTGCTTTCGAATATCAGGGAAAACCTCCTGCTTATTTCGCCTTTTCGAACGATTTCCGCTATTAAACTGGAATTCCTCCCTCTCATTCAAGCGAAAACGGCCAAAACTTCGGTTTTCGGTGAATTATACCGGAGGTTTAGAGCTAGTATAAAAAGTGGACACCTCGTTAAGAGAAAAAGATAATAGAGTTATCTAAGGAGGTGTTCACATGAGTGAACCACGGAAACAGTATAACGAAGAGTTCAAGAAACAAACGGTAAAGTACCTGCAGGAGCAAACGAAGTCGGTAGAGGACATCGCTCTGGAGCTGAATATTCCTGTGAAGACCCTGTATGCCTGGAAGGCGAAATACCGCGAGTTTAAGAACGAGCCTATCGCCAGCCTGGATCGAGTCCGCGAACTGGAGCAGCTGCTGAAAGAAAAAGAACGTGAACTTCACGAAAGCCAGCAACGTGCTGCCGATGCGGAGGAGGAACTGGCCATCGTAAAAAAAGCAGTGCACATCTTCAGCAAACCAAAGAACTGAGATTTCAGTTTGTGGAAGATCATCGCTCCGAGTTCCCTTTGGAGAAGATGTGCAAAGCACTAGGTGTCTCCCGGAGCGGCTACTACACCTGGCGCAGCCGAAAACCCAGCGAGCGAGTGCGGCGCAAGGTGCGGCTGTTAAAGCGGATCACGTATCATTTCAACGATTCACAGCAGCGTTATGGTGCGCCCAAGATTGCACATCTTTTGCGCCAGGAAGGCGAAACCGTCACCGAACGTACCGTCGGCCTATACATGCAAGAACTCGGATTCCGTGCCTGTGTCAGCCGTACCTTCAAGGTTCAAACCACCGACTCCAATCATGATTTGCCGATCGCTCCAAACCTCCTGAACCAGCAGTTTCACGTGGAGAAACCCAATAAAGTATGGGTAGCCGACATTACGTATATTCCATGCCGGGAAGGCCGCCTGTATCTAGCCAGTGTGCTGGACTTATGCACCCGTGAGATCGTAGGCTGGCGTCTGAGCGACCGGATGAACACCGATCTCGTCCTGGGCGCCCTAAAGGATGCCCACCTTGCCAAGAGACCTAAAAAAGGACTGATCCACCATTCGGATCGAGGAAGCCAGTACGCGTCCGAAGATTACCGAAAACAGCTCAAGACTTACCGTATGATCACCAGCATGAGCCGCAAAGGAAACTGCTACGATAATGCTTGCATGGAATCTTTCCATAGCATCCTGAAAAAGGAGCTCATTTACTGCAAGCGATTTAGAACGAAACAGCAGGCCTACGATGAGATCTACCGATACATTGAGTTTTTTTATAACCGCAAACGAATCCATGGTGCACTAGGGTACCTGTCACCGATTCGCTTTGCTGCTCGGTTCAATAAGAGAAAAGCAAGCTAAAGGGTGTCCACTTTCTTGACAGAGGTCCAGTTTTCCGCCATAATCCACCATTCCGGCCCATTCCCCTCAATTAAGACGGAGAATTTCCCGTTCAGCCGAACCGGAAGACCGTTATCGTGTTATCACGTCATCGCATCATCCGTCATCGCACAGGCTTTTGAGAACTATGGTCCCTACCGGCTCCTGCAGATTCAGCAAAGTCCCTTAGCTCTGGTTACGAAATGGATTTCCCCATTGAACGCGCTTCAAGAAAGACATCCCCGAGCAGAGGCTCCCAGCCTTCGCAAGCTTGTTCATCCCCTTTAACGTTAGAACCCGGACAGAGCTCCATTCCGACAAAAGGCAGGCCCGCGGCCCGCCCCTTTTCCCGCTAATCCCACCAGACCCAGTACAAGGCCATAATAATGCACGTTCCGGCAATCAGGAAACCGCCCAGCATGAAAATAATCGGCATCATATGCCCCTTATCCTTCAAATGCATCCAGAAACCCATCTGCACAAAGACCTGTATCAACGCCATTACGAGCAGCAGAATGACTGCAAAGACCGGGTTGACGTCTCCAGCCGCCACCGCCGCAAAGGCGATCAGCGTCAGCACAGCCGAAAGAACGAAGATCATAACATGCTTCTGCGGACCTTCCTGACGGTGACGGCGCTTCACGCCGTTATCCCGCGTATGCTGTTCAGCAGCCATAGCCTAGCCCACCTTTCCAAGCAGATAGACGACCGTAAAGATGAAGACCCACACCACGTCGATAAAATGCCAGTACATGGCGGACACGTAGATTTTGGGGGCGGTCACTACAGTCAAGCCCTTGTAGCCCAACTGGCCGATCAGCAGCGAAATCCACAAAATGCCGAAAGCGACGTGCGCGCCGTGGAACCCGACCAGCGTATAGAACGCCGAGCTGAACGCGCTTGTGGTCATGCCGAATTGTTCATGCCTTACGTACTGGGTGAATTCGTAAATTTCCAGTCCCAGAAAGCAAAGGCCGAGCACTACGGTGACAAGCAGCCAATTCCGGAGCATCGCCGGATGGTTCCGGTGCATCGCCTGGATGGCGAAGACGCTGGTTAGACTGCTGACGAGCAGGAAAAAGGTCGCCGCCGCAACGAGCGGGAGATGGAACAGCTCATTGGCCGTAGGGCCTTCGTTGGTCTGACCCCGCAGCGCCAGAAAGGTGGCGAACAAGGTGCCGAAGAGCACGGCCTCGCCGCCGAGAAACAGCCAGAAGGCAAGGACTTTGTTGCGGCCTTCGGCGGTCGCTTTTTCCGGTTCATGCGGCAGGCCGCCGTGAACAGGTTCTGCATGAGAAGTTGTCATACCCGGTTCACCTTCCTTCCAGCTCTTCCGGCTCGATATGCCAGCCGTGATCGTCAACCAGCGAGCGCAGCAGCATCGATCCAAACGTAATCAGCAGACCCAGACCGGTCACAATATAATTATTGAACAAAAAGCTCACGAATCCGCCTCCGAAATCGTCGCGGCTAAACATGAAACCGAACCCGGCGATAAAAATGCCCACCGACATGATGAACGGCAGCGGGGTCGCCGAAGGCATATGGATCGAACCGACAGGCTCGGCCGGCGTCATCCCCTTGTTCCCCGCCATCTTCTCCTTCCAAAGAGCGTCAAGTCCACGCACAAGCGGCGTTTGCTTGAAATTGTATTCCGGCGGAGGCGACGGGATGCTCCATTCCAGCGTGCGTCCGTCCTCCCAGGGATCGTCTGCCGCATCCGGCGGCTTTCTTGAGGTGACTATGATATTGGTTAGAAAAATCAGCGTGCCAACCCCCATCAGCCCGGCCCCGATCGTGCTGACCAGGTTCAGCGTGTCGAAATGCTGATTCGGCAGGTAGGTGAACACCCGGCGCTGCATGCCCATAAGGCCGAGAAAATGCTGGACGAAAAAGGTCAGATGAAAGCCGATGATGAATGTCCAGAAGGTCCATTTTCCCAACGTCTCATTCAGCATGCGCCCGAACATCTTCGGCCACCAGTAATGCAGCCCCGCGAACAGTCCCATCACCAGGCCGCCGACGATCACGTAGTGAAAATGCGCCACGACGAAATACGTATCATGGAACTGGAAATCCGCAGGCGCGGACGCCAGCATAACGCCGGTCACGCCGCCCATAGTGAATGTCGGAATGAAGCCGGAGGCGAACAGATTGGGTGTGGTAAAACGCACCGAACCACCCCACAGTGTAAACAGCCAGTTGAAAATTTTGATCCCGGTCGGGACGGCGATCAGCATCGTCGATACGGCAAAGAGCGCGTTCGCCACCGGGCCAAGACCCGTCGTGAACATATGATGCGCCCACACCATGAAGCCCAGGAAGGCGATCAGGATTGTCGCGAACACCATGGAGCTGTAGCCAAACAGCCGCTTGCGTGCAAAGGTCGGAATGACCTCGGAGATGATGCCAAAGGCCGGAAGAATGAGAATGTAGACTTCGGGATGGCCGAAGATCCAGAAAATATGCTGCCAGAGTACGGGGCTTCCGCCTGCTCCGGGCTCGAAGAAATTCGCGCCGAGAATCCGGTCGAAGGTCAGCAGTACAAGGCCGACAGTAATGGCGGGAAAAGCGAACAGAATAATGGCGGACGTTATAAACGTCGTCCAGGCAAACATCGGCATCCGCATGTATGACATACCCGGCGCGCGCATCGTAATGACGGTCGCCAGGAAGTTAATGCCGCCAATGAGAGTGCCCAGGCCGGCAATTTGCAGGCCGATCGTGTAAAAATCGACGCCGTGCGTCCCGCTGTAAGCCGAAGTAGATAGCGGCGTGTAGGACGTCCAGCCCGCATCGGGCGCTCCGCCCATAACCCAGCTGAGGTTCAGCAGCAGGCCACCGAACAGGAACGTCCAGAAGCCCAGCGCGTTCAGAAAAGGAAAAGCAACGTCGCGCGCGCCGATCTGCAGCGGAATGACCGCGTTCATCAGCGCGAAGATAATCGGCATGACCCCGAGGAAAATCATTGTCGTGCCGTGCATCGTAATCAGCTCGTTGAAGGTCTGGGCGTCGACAAAGTCATTCATGGGCTTAATGAGCTGCCACCGGATCAGGAGCGCTTCAATTCCGCCGATGCCGAAAAATAATCCGCCGGCCCAAAGATACAGAATGGCGATTTTTTTGTGGTCGACGGTCGTAATCCAGTCCATCAGCCCGGTATACCGCTTGACGCCATGCCCCAAAGGCTTCGGTTGATCCAAGGTATGCGCTGCTTGAGCCAAGGTTCGTACCCCCTTTTCAAATGTATCGCTTGGTAAGGGCTTACGTAACTAGTTCAGTTTATAGCTGGCCAGATACTCGGCAATCCGGTCAATTTCATCGTCTGTCAGGCCCATATCCTTGCTGGGGTCGGGCATTCGGTTGCCCGGTTTTACGCCTTGCGTGTCATGCAGCCACGTCTTGAGATTCTCCTCCACGGGCGCGCCGTCCTGACGGGTATCGTCATTGAGCAGAATGCCGGCCACTGATTCGCGGGAACCAATGCCGGTCAGATTTGGCCCTACCGCCAGCCCCTGATCGCCGACCGCGTGGCATTTCAGGCACTGATCCTTAAAGGTCTGGGCGAGCGCCGGATCTTCGGGAAGCACCGCGGGTGCTTTTTGCGCTTCGATCCACTGCTTAAATTCATCATTGCTAACCGCTTTCACTTTGAATTCCATGAATCCGTGGGAAGGTCCGCACAGCTCGGCGCATTTGCCGCGGTATACGCCTTCCTTTGGCGCGCTGAAGCTGAACCGGTTGGTTGCTCCGGTCGGATTGGTGTCGATTTTGCCGGATAGAGAGGGGACCCAGAAGGAATGGAGCACATCGTTTGTCGTCAGTTCAAAGGCAATGTTCCTGCCTGCGGGAATAACGAGATCCTGCGCCGTCTTGATGCCGAAATCGGGGTATTCAAATTCCCACCAATACTGGTGGCCTGTCACTTTGACTTTAATCGCGTTCTTGTCGCCTGAATGATTTTCCCCCAGGGCGAACACCGTCCTCACCGTCGGAACCGCCAGCACAATAACGAGAATGAGCGGAATGACCGTCCAGAGCACTTCCAGCTTGAAGCTGCCCTCGATCTGCTCCGGAATTTCATCCTGCCCAGGCTTGCGGCGGAAACGGATCAAGACATAAGCCGCGATGGAAAAAACGATCAGCAGCACGACAATCATGATGGAAATCGCAAGCTTCATGAGTCCCAGCGAGCTTTCGGCGGGCGGACCTTGAGGCCTTAGAACCGAGAGGTCTTCCCGGCCGCAGCCGGCGAGAACCGTTCCGAACACCGCGATCAGGGGAAGAAGCCGCCTTGCAGAGAGCCATGTTCTCATCATAGATCAACCCCGCTTTTTCCGATTTCAATTAAGTTACTTATCCTGCGCTGTCAATTATAACAATCACTATTAATATAATTTTCAGGGTCTGTTTTGTCAATCGTTCACATCTATTTCAAAATAAGAAAAAAGCTTGTCAAATCAACATTTGCAATCGGTTTCTGTAAGCGTTATTATTAGTGATAAGGTTTGTTTTGATCGGGTTTTGAATCCAGGAACTTTGTGTGACGACACAAAAAAACCGTTCTTTGCGGCATTCGCAAATCACGGTTTATAAAATCCTTTCGGAATGATAAGTTGAACGGTTAAGAGACTGACGAATTCATCCTGACGAGCTCATGCTCCACAACCATGGTGAGTTCTTCCTCATAGCCTCCCGTTATCCGGTATTTACGGACATACTCTTTGACGAATTTCTTCGGATCCTTGGGCCGGAAAATACGTGTCATTTCCCGCAGACTTTCCTTGACTTCGTTGTGACCTTTACTTGCCATGATCAGTTCCCTCCCAAAACATTGAAAATGAATGCTCCGTTGTAGAGAATGCATGATGAAAAGTCCGCCATAACTTCGAAATGCAAGGGCGCTCGCAAATGCCATTAGACCGAATGCCGCTTGCATTTATCGATTCTCCGCGATAAGCCGGCAGAAGCCTGGCCTACGAATCGGGAATCTGTGAAGCAGGTTCGTCGCGATTTGGGCTGAAAGTTCAGGTGCTAAAGAACACCTTGACACTGTGATTACCCGAAAAGCCAAGTCTGTGAATCACTCCTTTCGGGCTTTATCGTTTTATTGTATCATATTCTCGCCCAACTTCCACCTTTCCCGTGTAAAGCCTACATAGTAAATTTTTTTTACAAATCGTTTGGAACATACGTTCCACTTCAGCATAAATTCCCCGCACCGGATTAGTCAAGTGTGAGAAATTCCGAAAACAATTGGTTAACCTAATAGTGAACAGTAACCTTAGGGCTTGGAAGGGGAACGCCATGCATGAGCAACCACCGTCTTTATTTATAAAATCTGGCATAGGGAGCGCGCCATGAAGCCGGCGGTTACCCTGCTTCGCTCGCCCCACGCCTCCGTTCCCTATATTCCGATGGCGAAGCCCGAAGATACGGGAACCTGCGCGGAAAAGCTGGAGCAGGCCCACCAGGCCGTGCTGCGGGAATATCCGAAAATGCACAGCATGCTGATCGCGCGCCGCGGCCGGTTAATTTGGGAGCGGTATTACGGAGAAGGACACGCCGCCCGGTTGAACGACCTCCGCTCCGCCACGAAAAGCGTGACCTCCCTGCTGGCCGGAATAGCCACCGGGAGAGGCGAAATGCCGGAACCCGACGTCCCCGTAATCGAGGTGCTGGGAAAGCATGTCCCGCATCTGCATTCGGAGCAGCTGCCGGAGATTACGCTCCGCCATCTGCTGACAATGACCTCGGGCTTCGTCTGGAAGACCGGGAAAAGGCTCGGCGAGCCGCTGATCCACAAGTTTCACCGCAGCCGCCGCTGGGCCTCCTTCGCCCTCGGCCTGCCGATTGTGCCGGAGAACATCGGCACCTTTCAGTACCGCAGCCCCGATTCGCATCTAATCTCGATGATGCTGACGGAGTCGACGAGGCGGGACGCCTTCGCCTATGCGATGGAGCATTTGTTTACCCCGCTCGGCATCCAGCACGCCGCCTGGCTGCCAAGTCCCGAAGGCCACAGCATGGGCCATATCGGCCTGCATTTGACCTCGCGGGATATGGCCAAGATCGGCCTGTGCCTGCTGGACGGCGGCAGGTATGCGGGGCGGCAGGTCATCCCGGCTGGTTGGCTCGATCAGGCGCTGGCTGCCCAGACCGCCGGCTACCCGGCATACGGCGATTACGGCTTTCAGTTCTGGACGGGCACCATGTCCAGGCAGCCGTTCTCGGTGGCCCACGGGCACGGCGGGCAGCAGATTCTGCTGCTGCCGAAGCTCTCGGCCGCCATCGTCTTTACAGCGAAGAGCAGAACCAGCCACTGGAAGCATCCCCGAAAACTGGTCGAGCAATACATTATTCCGGCAATGGCAGACGGCTGAATGAGAGCAACGGACTTAAATTAGCGAGATGATGAACTGGGATGAATGGGATAAGCGGATCAGAAGAATCAGTCGGTTGGATGGATATGGCGGATCTGAAGGATTGGTGCAGGATAAGGCGGATCAGAAGGACCGGTCGGCTGGATGGATAAGCGGATCAGAAGGGCCGGTCGGCTGCAGGATAAGGCGGGGTGGCAGAATAGATCGGCTGGATGGATGAGGCGGAATGGCAAAATAGATCGGCAGCTTAGACTTGGCGGGTTGGCAGAATAGATCGGCTGGATGGGTAAGGCGGATCAGAAGGGCCGGTCGGCTGGATGGATAAGCGGATCAGAAGGGCCGGTCGGCTGCAGGATAAGGCGGGGTGGCAGAATAGATCGGCAGCTTAAACTTGGCGGGTTGGCAGAATAGATCGGCAGCTTAGGCTTGGCGGATTGGCAGAAAGCCGCTTGCAGCCTAAACGCTGCTCATACTTTGTCCGGCCCACTCATAAGCTTGTGTAGAGGAAGCGCCCGTGCAAGGCCTGTGCCCGCGGGCGCTTTCTGTCCATATGACAGGAGAGTGAAGCCCTTGTCCCCGTTTCGTTCATCCGTCGGCTTGCCGGATTATATCGCGGCTGCGCTATGCTATCTGTTCCCTTTTGCCGGGGGCATCGTCTTTCTTGCCCTGGAGAAACGCAGCCGGTTCGTGCTGTTCCACTCCCTCCAATCGTTATTGGCCTACGGCGCGCTCATGATCGGCCATGTCCTCGCCGGTCTGCTGCCTTTTATAGGCGCGCTGCTTGCGGCGCTCATCTTCCTGTGCAGCTTCGGCATCTGGCTGCTGATGACCTATCACGCCCTCCGGGGTAACTGGTATAAGCTGCCCTGGGCCGGCAATATTGCGGAGCGGCAGCTGCGGCGTCTGTAAGCTCTTTTGGCCTCTAACTTTCGGCCTATGAAAAAGCATTCCCATTTGCCATCTCCCTTCAGTACAATGAAAGAGGACAACAGCATGAATCTGGGCCTGGGGGAAAAGGAATGTACTTGTTTGTAATCAATCCGTGTTCCGGCGGAGGAGCCGGGCGAAAAGTCTGGCAGCGGATCGAGAGGATGCTAAAGGAGCGAGGGGCGGAGTATGAAGCGCTGCTCACAGAGAGCGCTTCAAGCGCAGGCCGCGATGTCATGCAGGCGCTATCCCGCCGGGAGCGGTGGAGCGCCTGCGTCGTAGTCGGCGGCGACGGAACGATCCACAGCGTACTGGAAGCGCTTAGAACACGCGGCGTTCCGCTCGGCATCGTGCCGGCGGGTTCCGGGAACGACACCGCGCGCGCCTTCGGCATTCCGCTGGAGCCGGAGGCTGCACTGGATGCCGCGCTGACCGGTATCCGCGTTCCGGCCGACCTGCTGGCCGCAAACGGCGGCTATACATTAACCGCCGTCGCCAGCGGATTCGACGCCCAGGTCGCCGAGAACGTCAACGCCAGCCGGTACAAGCGGCTGTGCAACACCCTTCACGCAGGGCAGCTGGCCTATCTGATCGGCATTTTGCATACACTGATCACCTTTAAGCCTTGCGGGGCCAGCGTCCTCTGCGACGGGCAGGAGCATCGCTTCGAGGGCGTCTGGCTCGCATCGGTCTGCAACCTGCCGAGCTACGGCGGCGGGCTGCTCATCGCGCCGCAGGCGAGACCGGACGACGGCCGGCTCGACGTCTGCGTCGTCCACGGGTGCAGCCGCATGCAGCTGCTGCGGCTGTTCCCGACGGTGCTGAAGGGCAGCCATGTCTCGCTGCCCTTCGTGACGATGCTGCGCGGGACAAGCGCAGCGGTGCACTTCGATCGCGAGCAGCCCGCGATCGGCGACGGCGAGAGCATCGGCCGCGGCGCGCTGGCCGTGCGCTGCGAGCCAGGGGCGCTGGCCGTGCTCGCGCCCCCGGCTCGGGGCCCGGCGGACCCGGCGCCCCAGGAAGGCACCGGGAGCCGCGCGGGCGGCGCCTGACGCCCGCGGCGAGAGGCGGGCGCCCGCGCGGCGGCGCAGCCAGGTGCGCCAGGTGCCGCTGGCGCCCCCCCGGGGCGCTTCCCGCCTTCCTCGAGTGCAACGCCCCCTCTCCGGAAGCGATAACAAAACAGCAGCCGTTATAGCGGGCCATTTCACCCGGTTATAACGGCTGCTTATTTTTCCGGAGTCCGGCGGCCCAATCCCCCATTGGGAGGAGGACCTCCTGTTCACCCGATTCATTCATTGCATATATGCCCTCTACTCAACGGATGAAAACCACCAGCCCTTTCCGGGCTCAAAAAGAAGCTGGCTTGAAAATAAGAGGGAAAAACTCCCTTTTAATTTTGCATTTATTCCTTTTTTATTATTTAAGCTGGAATTTCTCCCTCTAAATTCGAACAAACGGCTCGAAAAGAGGACTTAATCTAAAATAAAGCGGAGAAATTCCCTTTTATTCTCCAATAAGGGCGGTTTACTCTGAAATAAACGGTACTTTTTCCCTTTAATCGACTGAAACCACGCATGGGAGGGACTTTCGCCCGTTGTCCAAATGAACGACCAACGCCCAGTTCGCAGACCGCCGGATCAAAGGGCTCGGAGCGTATCGCTCGGCCAGCCTAACATGCCGGGGCGCTTCTTTCCCGGCCTCTTACCCGCGGCGCGCCTTCCACGCTGCGACCTCCGCATCCATCGCCTCTCAACGACGCGTCTTCCCTCACATCACCCTCCGCATCGCCTCACTAGGCGCACCTTCCCCGCATCGGCCTCCGCATCACTTCACCAGGCGCGCCTTCCCGCGCATCAGCCTCCGTATGGCCTCACCCGACGCACCTCCAGCACATCGCCAGCCGCCTATCGGCCCGGGGCACGTCATTCCCCAGCTTCGTTCATCCCGCACCTTACCGGGGCACGGCCCCCAAGGGCCCTACTCTTCCCCGACAAAAGCCATCTTCTCGTCCTCGAGCGACGCGATACGCACCAGAGACTCCACCCGGTAGCCCGCTTTCAGCAACAGCTCGCGGCCCGGCTGGAACGACTTCTCAATCACGATGCCGATCCCGGCAACCGTCGCGCCGGCCTGCTCCACAATCCGCGCCAAGCCGAAGGCGGCCTCGCCGTTGGCCAGGAAATCGTCGACGATTAGCACCCGTTCGCCGGGTTCGATGAACTTTTTGGAGACGGTAATTTCATTGGTCTCTCTTTTGGTGAAAGAGTAGACCTTCTCCACGTAGATATCCTCCGTCAAGGTCAGCGACTTCTGCTTGCGGGCGAATATAAGCGGTACCTCAAGCTCCAGCGCCGTCATGATTCCCGGAGCAATGCCGGAGGATTCGATCGTCAGCACCTTCGTAATCTTGTCACCCGCGAACAACGACTTGAACTCGCGTCCGATTTCGCGCATCAGGAACGGGTCCATCTGGTGATTCAGGAAAGAATCCACCTTCAAAACCCCTTTGGCGAGCACAATGCCTTCGTTCTTCACCTTTTGCTTCAAGAGCTCCATATGTACTCCTCCTTCTGTATCCTGATTCATGCGGCTGCAGGAAAGGCCCACTCATCCTCAGGTCCGGCGAGGAGAAAATGGGCCTTTCACGACCGGTTCAAAGACCTGACGGCTTCGGCGGCAGCAGATTGCTGACGATCGATTTCAAATCATGATCTTCCCCGGATTTTTTGTCACCCGCGTCATAGCCGGTGATCCGGATCTCGGAATAGTCGGCCCCCGCGTCTACAGGCTTGAATATCAGTTTCTCCCGGTCATCGAGCCTTACATTGAACTTCATGTCCTTAAACATGTCAATCAGCTGGCTCTCGGTCGGAGCCGCTCCCTCGTCAAGAAACAGCAGCCCCCGCAGCGCTTTGGGCCCTTTCGAATGCAGCACTTCAAAATGAACGATACACTCCATTCTTCTTCACCTCCCTGGCATGGTTTGGCCTATTTGCGGTTGAAGGCTAGTCACCATCCCGAGTGTTCCCCGGAGCCCCTGCCTCCATCCGTTCCGCTTCGTCTTCGCTTCCGATATATTTACCGTAAATGCTCCGGTAGCGATGGCCGTATCGCCGTTCCAGTTCGGGTCCCATATCCTGCTCCAGCTCGAACAACACCATTTCCTGCATGAAATGGCCCAGCAGCAGGTCCACCAATACCCGGTGCTCGGTCACGACTGCCTGGGCCGTTCCATCCCCGCCGCCGCGCATGCCGAGCATGCACCACCGCCGGTCGACCACGAATGAGAACTTGCGGCCTTCGGCTTCCTCCATCCCGGCAAGAGGCGGCCACGGCAGGTACGGGCTTGCGGCATTGCCGCCGTCAAAAGCCCAGAGGAGCCTCACTCCGCGCCGCTCGGCCTGCTCCAGCTCGCTGCGCAGCAGCGAGGCTTCCTCCCGCCATACGTCGACGACAATCTCATGCTCCGCCGCGTTAAGCTGGCGGATCAGCGCATCCATGACATTGCGCTCGCCTTCCACATTATAAAAGGTGCTGCTGACCGAGCCGCCGCGCGGCATTTCGCTTTGAACGAAGGCGAGAGACGCCTGAACCCGCCCGGAGATCATCTTCGAGAGCTCTTCCGGGGCCAGGACGCTGTACCGGGCCGGCTCTCCGTCGCCGCAGCGCACATACCCCTGCTGGGTCAGGCGCTGAAGCGCGGCATACACATTGGACCTGGAGACACCGAGGCGTTTTGCCACCTCATATCCGGAGGATTGACCGATCGCCGCCAGCTCCACCATAATTTTGGACTCCATTTCCGTAAAGCCCAGACTGCGCAGATGCAGCAGCAATTGTTCCATTTCTGTCATCCCTCCCAAGGCCGGCTGAGTGTAAGACTAAATCTGTTCCGATCCGCAGCGCGGACACCACATGGAGCCTTTGGGCAGGTCCGCCCGGCAAATCTGGCATTTCACCGTCTCGCGCGGGCCGGTGTCTTCTTCCGTCTCCTCGTGACCCTTACCCTGCCAATCCCGGATACGCCGGTCGAGCTCAAGCTGCCTTTCCCGCTCCCGTTCCAGCTCATCGGCCAGGCGGCGTTCACGCTCCGTATCCTGCACGTTCCCGGCATACTCGGCTACCGGAGCCGGGAGCGGAAGCTCTTCTTCCTCGCTGTCGTCATGGCTGTAGTCATAAAGCTCCGGTTCCTCCTGCGGCCCCGCCGAAGCCCCCCGTCTGTCCTGTTCATCCGTTTGCCGATCCGGTGCCGGAGCGTAAATGACCGGAGCGGGAGCGCTTGCGGCCTGCTCCATTTTGCGTCCGCAGTGCGGGCAGAAATTTGCGTCCAGCGGGGCAATAAATCCGCATTTGCAGAGTCGTTCATTTTTGAGTTCGGCGATGCGCGAGCGCAGAGCGTCGATTTTATCCTGAAGTCTGAGGCAGGAGCGGGACATTTCTGTCATTTGACCTTCAGCCAGAGATAAATCCCTGGAGCGGTATCCCTCATAAAAGATCTTGCCCATCTTCAGAAATTCCATTTCCATTTCGTGCTCAATATCGGAAATTTGGCTGTTCAGCTTGCCGATCTCCACGGAGTTTTGCGCTTTTTCGCTAACCCGGGTGGCTCCGTCTTTAA
Source organism: Paenibacillus sabinae T27 (assembly GCF_000612505.1). Classification (NCBI taxonomy): domain Bacteria; kingdom Bacillati; phylum Bacillota; class Bacilli; order Caryophanales; family Paenibacillaceae; genus Paenibacillus; species Paenibacillus sabinae. Next base: position 452,203 of record NZ_CP004078.1, on the reverse strand, counting down.
TGCGCTGCAACAGATTCATAGATAGTCCCCCTTCTCACAATGAGCCAAACATAGCACCGGCGAAAATGAAACGGCGTCCGCCTTACAGGAGGGTATCCGTTTCCACTTGATTTCTGGGCCAAACAAGCAACCGCACGAGGCCGCCGGAAACTATGTCTCTATCATACCAAATGTGACGGCCAGATTCATTATTTGTCGTCTCGTGTATATTACTTAAAAATGATGCTGACAAATCTCACCGAAGCTGGAGGGATTATCGTGACGGACAATGAAAGCTACTATGTATCCCTTAAACACAGGCTGGTTCAGGATATGCGGGGCGAAGCGGGAGAGTTCGAGGTCAAGCTGGAGGATACGGTCTACCGCGACAAGGGATACGGCGAGGACGGCTCGCCCATAAATGCCCATAAATAAGTAAGCGTTTCCTCTTCCCAGAATGCCTTTTTCTTTTCGGCAGAGAGCTTCCATATGCGCCCGTTTGGCATTAGTCTGATCATCGGGAAGCTTTTTGCTAAGAAGAGCGGGGCTTTTTATGATGAACCCACGGCCGTTGTTCCTGATATAAGCGCGAAGCGCCTTCAAAGGGGCGGATAATAAACTGGATACAGGTGGAAAATTTTGCATCCGGCGGTTCACATCGGTTAAAATGAAGGGGCGAATAAATACTAAATTCGGGAGAGTATCCGTGAAAGAACAAGATCGCAGAATGCTAACACTGGATCAACTGCAGGTTCACGTTCAGGATTTGGGCCGTTTGGAATTAAACGAGGAGCTGTCCAGGCAGCTTGACGAATTCAAGAAAATGCCTGCTCTTTACCACCTGGCCCTTAAAGAGCTTGAGAACAAAGTCGAGACGCTGAAGACCGAATGGAAGATGCGGGACGGGTACAGTCCGATTGAACATATCAAGAGCCGGGTTAAGGAGCCGAAGAGCATCCTGCAAAAACTGGAACGCAAAGGGTACGCCCTCAGCTTCGAGAATATCGAAACGCATATTCACGATATCGCCGGCATGCGGATTGTCTGCGCTTTTGTCAAAGATATTTACCGGTTGGCCGATCATTTTAGCGCCAGGGAAGATATCCGCGTGCTGGAAATCAAGGACTACATCGCCCAGCCGAAGCCGAACGGGTATCAAAGCCTGCATGTGATCGTCGCCGTGCCGCTCATTCTTCTGGACGGAACGAAATGGGTAAAGGCCGAAATCCAGCTTCGGACGCTGGCCATGGATTTCTGGGCGAGCATGGAGCACATTCTCTATTACAAATACGACAAGCAGTTGCCGGCCCATGTTGCGGATGAGCTGAAGAGCGCCGCACGAGCCGCCGACGAGCTGGACAAGAAAATGCTTCGCCTGCGCCGGGAGATTCTGGAGCTGTCTTGAGGCGGACAAGCTTATGACCGGAAGGTCTGAGGCTTGCCGGAAGCCGGGAAAGCTGGCTGAATTTCATCGGACAAAAAAGAGCCCCGCGGCTTGTTTCCACAGCCGCGGGGCTTTCCTGTTCCAGCATACGCTTGTGTCTCGGACACGCCGCAGGCTGTAGAGCAGGCTACTTCTCCAGCTTCGCCGCCCTCCGGGCAGCAGCCTCGGCGGCCCGCCGCATAATCAGCTCCAGCCCCTCCTGCGCGCGGGGCACATTCGGCAGCAGCGCCTTCCAGTCCTCCATCGAAGGAGCGATGGAGGGAGAGTCCGGAACAGACCGGTCCCGAACCTCAAGGAACGCGGGGCCCGGCTGGTGAAGCGAACCCTCGGCCGAGGCCTCCGCCAGCCATTCTCCGGCGGACACCGCCGGCCCCTTCTTCTCCAGTCTGCCCAGCTCGGCAGACAGCCCCGTCCCGGCTTCTCCGCCTGTGCCCCGTGCCCAGAGCGCGAAGATCTCGTCCGTCAGCTCGCCTTTTGGCAGGCCGCGAAGCGCGAGCGCGGTCAGCGGCTCCTTCGCCAGCCGTTCCCTCACCTTCGCTATTGCCTCTTTATTCGCGGCTTCGTCATTCGTATCCGGGACCGCAAGCTCAGACTCGTCCGGCCACAGCCCGAATTCGGCCAGCCATGCCGGGAGACGCCCTTTGAGCAGGCCGTACAATTCCCCCGGACTCCCGGCAAGTCGCTTGATCGCCTCCTGGCGCCGGGACAGCGGCCATACCTCCATCTTCAGGACCTGCCGGAATTCCGGGGATGCCTGCGGCGAGCCCGCTGTCCCCGCACCGCCGGCATCGTCAACGGCAGCCTGGCCGGATGCGGGCGTCCATACGGCCGTCAGTACTCCCGGCGCGGCTTTCAGCACCATGTTCATCGTCTCCGTCATATCATCCCTCCGCGGCTTGCTTCACCTTGTTTTATTGGAGATCCGGGCTACATCCAGTCCTGATTCTGCAGCTCGATCAATTCCTTCAGCTCGCGATCCGACATCTCGGTCAGCCAGTTCTCGCCGGAGCCGACCACCTGCTCGGAGAGATTCTTTTTCCGCTCGATCAATTCGTCGATTCTCTCCTCCAGCGTTCCCTGGCAGATCAGCTTATGAACCTGCACGTTCTTCAGCTGCCCGATCCGGAAGGCCCGGTCCGTCGCCTGATTCTCCACTGCAGGATTCCACCAGCGGTCGTAATGCAAGACGTGATTGGCACGGGTCAGATTCAGCCCTACTCCGCCCGCCTTAAGCGACAGAACGAAGAATGCCGTTCCCTCCCCTTCCTGGAAAGAACGCACCATTTCGTCGCGGTCCCGCTTCGACACCCCTCCGTGCAGGAACAGCGGCGTCTTGCCGTAGCGCTTGGCCAATCTGTTCACCAGCAGCTCGCCCATCGCCACGTACTGGGTAAAAATAAGCGCCGACTCCCCAAGCTCTGAAATGCTGTCCAGCACCTCGAACATGGCCTCCATTTTGCCGGACTGATCGTTTCGGCTGGCCCGGCCTTCTTCCTTGAGAAAAAGCTGGGGATGGTCGCAGATTTGCTTCAGCTTGGTCAAGGAAGACAGCACCAGTCCCCGCCGGGCCATCCCCGTGCTCTCCCCGATCGTATCCAGCATTTCGTTGACGACGCCCTGGTACAATAGCGCCTGGTGCTCCGTCAGCGCGCAGTACGATTTCAGCTCCAGCTTCTCCGGCAGATCCTTGGATATGTCGGGGTCGCTCTTGAGTCTGCGCAGCAAAAAAGGCGACACAAGCCGGTGCAGCTCCCGCAGCCGTTCCATCCCTTCACCAGTCCCGTAACGCTCGCGGAAGGAATGAAAAGTGCCGAGATATCCCGGGTTCAGAAAATGAAAAATCGACCACAGCTCGCCCAGCCTGTTCTCCACCGGCGTTCCGGTCATGGCGATCCGGTGGGGGGCGGCGAGCCGCATGACGCTTTGCGCCTGCTTGGTCCGGTAATTCTTGATGTACTGGGCTTCGTCCAGCACCACGGTCGACCAGGACACCGAGGCAAGGTCCTCGCTGTCCCTGCCGGCCAAATGGTACGTGGTCAGCACGATATCATGGCTGACCGCCTGCTCCCGGAAGGCCGCGCCGCGTACCCGGCGACTTCCGTGATGGATGTAGACGCCAAGCGTTGGCGAGAACCGCCGCAGCTCCCGCTGCCAGTTGCCGAGCAGCGAGGTCGGACACAGGATTAGCACCGGATCGCTGTCTGCGGCCGTCCATTGGCGCAGGCCGTGGCCCGCCCGGCCGCCGCTCGCCTTCGGCCCGACGCCTTGTCCCGCGGCGGTTATCGCCTTGACCACTCCGGGCTTTGCCCCCGAGTGCCTGCGTCTGAGCAGACTCGCGATGACCTGGATCGTCTTGCCAAGGCCCATATCGTCGGCGAGGCAGACGCCGAAGCCGAGCTCGCTCATAACGCTCAGCCATTGGTAGCCCCGTTCCTGGTAAGGACGCAGCGTTCCCTTCAGTTCCCCGGGAACCGGCAGCTCAGGCGGACTCTGCGCGGCATCCCCGCGCAGCAGAGAGGCCAGCAGGCCGGTCGTTTCCATGCCGGTTACAGGCATTCCCTTCCACAGCCGTTCCTCTCCCGCCTCGGCTTCAAGGCGCATCCAGTCCGAAGTGGACATTTCGCCGCTCTGATGGCGTTTCATATACCGGAGGACCTGGCGGATTTCCTTAGGGTCTACCTCGATCCATTCTCCCCGGAACTTTACAAAAGGAACCCCGGCGGCCAGCAGCGCCCCCAGCTCCTCCGCGCTGACGGAACTGTCGCCGAGGGAAGCTTCGATCTTGAAGGACACCAGCGCTTCCATGCCGAGTGCAAGCGCCTGCGGTCCGGCCGGAAGTTCCGGCAGCTGCATTTTCAGCCTCATGCCGATCCGGCGGCGTCCCTCCTTGCTCCAGCGCGAAGGCAGCTGGACAGTGATTCCCCGGGCGGTCAGCTTCTGCACCGTCTCCTTAAGGAATACATACAGCTGCTCCGGCTCAAGGCTCACGCCGGTCGGGGCAGGAGACGCAAGCGCCTGCGAGATGTCCGGCGACCATTCGGCCGCCCGGCCCAGCGCCGCAAGGAGCTGCTCCTGAATCCCCCTGTAGCGTTTGCCCCAGAGCGTAAACTCCCGGTCTCTGCTGCTCCAGATCATCTCCGCCGGCAGCCAGAATCCGCTCTCTTCCCGCCCCTCGGCCCAGAAAGACAGCCGCCATATCTCTTCATCCTCTTTCGGCGGCTCGAGCCTTAGTCCGAGGCCGAACTGGCCGCTCTGCTCCTCCGTCGCTCCGAAGCTGGGAATATTGCCGGCTGCCGGGGCGTTAACCGCCTCGAGCAGCTCCGTGACCTCGGCGGGCGTGCCCTGAACCGGAATGTCGCGGCTGCCCGTAAGCAGGCTGTTCCACCACAGCTCCGTCAATGGCGACCGGCCCCGCCGGTAGTTGGCCTTGTATGGGGCAAGCTCCTGCTCCATTCCGGCCACGACCCCTTTGACTTCCGCGTTGATTACCGCTTGAAGGAAGGAGTACAGCACCGCCGCCCCCGCTTCTTCCCGTGAGGCCGGTTCGCTCCCCTGCGGGGTTGACGAGCTGAGCGCCAGCGCCGGCATGGAGGCGGAGAACTGCAAAAAGGCTTCCCGCTGACCCGGCTCTCTGAAGACGGGAATCCAGCACGTTTCCGCCGCCTGTTCCCCACCGCGCCGCCGCGAGCCCGCCGGCCGGGGAAGCACAGCTCCCGGAGCGATGCCGCCTGTAGCCAGCAGCTCCAGCGCAAAGCGCGCCGCCGCCGCCCAGTAGCCCATCTCCCCTCCGGGAGCGATGCCCTGCCGCTCGCATAGCGTCTCGTCCCAGGCGAGCAGCAGCTCGAACGCGTCTTTCGGCGACAGAGCAAGCCCTTCGAGCATTCGTCCGGCCATCGGCCGGCGGGACGCTCTGCCTTCGGCTCTGGCCGCAGGGTACCTTACTTCAGCCAAGCGAAGCGCGGCTCCCGCGAACGGCCGCTGCCCCCCGCCCAGCTCCAGCCGCTTGACCACACGAGTCCAGGCATCTACTTTGGGTTCCGAAGTCTCACCGGAGAAGCAAAATAAAACATCCCCCAGCCACATTGCATACAGATGCTTTGTCATCGTGATCTCCTGTCTTTTTGAACAGGCCAAAACGGACATCCCGCTTCGATGCCCCGAGGCGGCAGCCGTTTCGCCGGAAAAGTTCTCATTCTATATCTATTTCTGCAGATGCAGAGCTCCGAATTTCAAAAAAAGGTTTTATCTCCATCTTATACGAAAAAGCCCGGATTTAAAAACATTTCTGCATATTTCGCGGTCCGCAAATCTGGCCACCGGCGAATTTACGGCAAATTAAGCGATTTTCAGCTAAACAAATTCGTGATGCCAGGGAGAGCCTAGAACAGCAAAAAGCCGTCCAGGAATGCCTGGCCGGCCGAATTGCCGCTGATTTTCTTGTGCCGTTCTGTCTTCGCCTATGATGTCAAAACTTACCCTTCATAGGCCGGCAGCTGTTTCTTCAACCAAAGGTCGATGAAATCCGCCACCTCTTCCCAGCCCGGCTGCGCGATAATCCAGTGGCTGCGTCCTTGAAATTCCTTGTAATCCGTCACGGCTCCGGACCGCTGATTGTATAAGCTGTAATTCTTGCGCACCAGGCTGGCGGGCACAATCCGGTCGACCTCCCCGGCAATCATCAGCAGCGGCCCGCGGCGGCCGTTGTTAAAGTCCACTTTGAACGGGCTGTTCGAAGCAAATGGGGCGACGGCTCCCTGGAAGAAGATGCGGGTCGTCTCCGGGACGACATGCTCCCGGTAAGCCCGCTCCTGTTCAGCTTTGCCCAGCGTGTTGACAAAGGCGTACTTAAACTCCTTGAGCGACATCATAAAGGTTTTGCGCCAAGGCTTCGACAAAATACCGAAGATGGAACGCGCCGTAGTCGGATAGGCAGCCGACACCACGCCTTTGGCGCCCCCGGAATTAATAGCGATTCCCGCCAAACCCAGCCCGCGGTCCATCATCAGCTGCGTCAGCAGTCCGCCGAAGGAATGGCCGATGATGATCGGTTTTTCCGGCAGCGCCTTGATAAAATTGGCATAGTATTCCGTCAGGTCCTCAAGTCCAAGCTTGCCAAGGCCGGCTTCGGAACGTTCCCGCAGCTTGGCAACGGGCTGATCGTGGAAAGGCCAGGCCGGCGCCAAAACTTCAAACCCTCTGTCCTTGAAATACCCCATCAGCGGCTCGAAGCTCGCCCGTGTAACAAAAGCTCCGTGAATAAATACAATCGTCGGTTTTTTCATTGTAATCTTCTCCTTTGGTTCTTTTTACCTACTAGTAGGTAGGTTTAACTTAAAAAAATTTGTCTCTTTTCCTTTGCTAAAAAAGCATTACACTGTGACGGCCTTCTCCGTAATCAATCCCAGCAGACGATTCTTCACCTTGCCGAACTGCCCGGCATCGTTAAATGTCCTGGAAGCGAGCATCCCGCCGTGCACACAGGCCAGAATGGCATGGGCCGTTTCCTCGATGGCGGCGGCTTCGCTTTCCCCCGCGAACCGGTCCTCTTCAGCCGCATCCTTCATCAGCCGGGCCAGCCAGTCCGTTAAATCGCGGAAATGCCCGCGAATCTCGCCGATGACTTCTTCAGGCAGAATCGGAATCTCGGAGGCAAGCAGCGCGCACAGGCACATGTCGATCGCCTTGCTCTGCAGGCATGACTCCCAGTACGACAAATACTGCTCAAGCTTCACCCGGGGATCGCCCGTCATGGAGTCCAGCTTGGCCAGATTCCCCCGCACTTCCTGCCGGTACCTGCTCACCACATTTTGCACCAGGTTGGCTTTGGACGGAAAGTGGTAGTGAATGCTTGCCTTCTGGATACCGATTTCGGCAGCGACATCCGCATAGCTGAAAGCACTATACCCTTTCTCCAGAATCAGACGATTAGCAACGTTCATAATATGATCGGATCGGTTCATATCTTCACCTCTTGACTTGAGTATACCTACTAGTAGGTAGAATGTCAACAGCCGAAAACCCATTTTATAAAAAAACCTTTCCCGCCAGTCTTCCGGGTTACCGGAGGACTGTACTCGGGAAAGGCTTATTCGAATCCGGCCCTTAACGGCAGCGGGGAACGGATTTCCATACGTGAACAGAGCGCCGCGTTATTTTCTGCGAGCTACAACTTCAATCTCCACGAGTCCGTCTTTGGGCAGACGGGCAACCTCAACTGCGCTGCGCGCCGGATAAGGCTCGCTGAAGAAGCTGCTGTACACCTCGTTCACGGCCGTGAAATCGTTCATGTCCTTAAGGAACACCGTCGTCTTCACTACATGGTCCAGCGAGGTTCCGGCCTCTTCCAGAATGGCCTGTACGTTCGCCAGCGACTGGCGCGCCTGGGCTTGTACATCTCCCGCCAGCTCGCCCGTTTCCGGATTCAGCCCCAGTTGGCCCGAGGTGTATACCCAATTTCCGGCGATAATCGCCTGGCTGTACGGACCGATGGCCCCCGGTGCTTTTGACGTGGCTACCTGCTTTTTGCTCATCTCTCAATTTCCTCCCATTCATCTATTCATGTCATCATTTTAAATCGTAATCTCTCTTTATTGCAAACCTTTCTCATCCTCCCAAGCCGGAGGGGCCTCGGCAGCAAAGTCTTTTCCAAGCACCTGAATAACGTCGTTCGGGTATATATGCAGCCCTTTCGGATCAGCCGCCGCGATATGGACCATGGCCCGGGCAACAGTCTCCCCTTTGATGGCACGGTATTTGGCCGCCCTGCCGACCATAAGACCATCCAGCCGGGTCATAAGCCAGGCGGCGGAGCGCTCCAACAATCTGAACTCCTCCCTCTCCCCCAGCAGCAGGGACGGGCGGAACAGATGCAGCCCCGGAAAGCCTAAGCCGCTTAGAGCCTCCTCCATCCGGCCTTTGGTCCGGCTGTAAAATTGGCGCGAATGCGGATTCGCCCCCATGGACGATACCGCTAGAAATTGTCTCACACCGGCTTTCCTTGCAAGCTTGGCCGCCGTTAGCGGGTATTCCAGATCGACTCGCTCGAAATTTTGCTGCGATCCGGCTTTCCTGATCGTCGTCCCGAGACAGCAGAATACGGCGTCCGCTCCTTCGAACAGATCGCCGTAACGCTCCAGCCGCTCCCAGTCGGCTACCGTCTGCTTGAGCCTGTCGTGCCGGAGTGCAAGCGGTCTGCGGACGAGCACCCGCACTTCCTTCCAGTTTTCACGCAAGAGCTCCTCCACGACCGCCTTCCCAACGAGTCCGGTGGCTCCAAGCACCATTGCCGTTTTGTTCATGAATATTCTCCTTTTCAAACATCCTTCAGGATACGGCGCCCGAGCAGCGCGATCAGCGCGATCATCAGCCCTCCTACGATAAGCTGCATTCCGTACACCTGGAACCCGTGCGGCCAGCCGTCAATCCATTCGTACACCTTGCCGCCAATCACCGGTCCAATGAATGAGGCCAGCCCGGTTAGTGCCGCGTACATGGCCATGTACATCGGACGCTCTTTTTTTGGCGTATCTCCGATAATGAAGTTGAAGGCCAGCTGGTTAAAACCGCCGACTCCCACTCCGAACACGATATGCGCGGCGAACAGCACCGGAAACAAGGGAAGCACGGACAGCAGCCCCCACAGCAGCGAGGAAACTGCGATGATCGGAAGCGTCCAGAAGAGCAGCCGTTTGTTGCTGTACCGCGCGTTCAGATTCCCCCAGAAATAGAAGCTCGCCATCATGAACACGGTCTGGGCCACGTTGAGAAGCGAAAGCGTCTGATAGTTGATGTGCAGCAGTTGCAGCATGACATAGGAATACAGCGGCACGGTCACATTTTGCAGCAGCAGCCACAGCGAGAGAAACAGCGTCGATTTCATAAACAGTCCATCGTGAAGCGGTTTCTTAAACATCGGCACAAACTTTCTTTCCTCCGATTTCTCAAAGGGCACGTCCGGATAGAAGAAGAATACTATAATATTCGCCGTGGAAAATATCCACACTACGATATACAGAATCAGAAATCCCTGCGCTCCCGGGTAGCGGTCCAGGACGACGCCGCCCCCATAGACGACAAGGCTTCCCAAGGCGTTCAGCAGGGTATTGCGGATTCCGAAGTAGCGTCCCCGTACGCGCGGCGGGACCAAATCCCCGATAACCGAGCTCCACAGTACGGCGCCGGCGGTATTTGCTATAAATGCAAGGGCATACAAAATAATGAAAGCGCTGACCCAAAAGGGACGGGGAAAAAGGAACGGAACGAGCCCGGTAGCGGCCCACAGCACCCGGTGAATGGAAACAAAGGTGACGAGCGCCCACTTGCGGCTGGGCAGCCTCTGGATCAGAAAGGCGACGCCGATCTGTGCGACATTCACAAGTGTCGTAAGCGCAATCACAAAACCGATTTGTCCGGAAGTAGCGCCCAAATACAGCAGGAAACCGGTCAGAAACTGCCCCTGAAGCAGCACCTGGAAGATAGTCGAGGGGACGCCTTCCCATGTGGCCATATGCAGGTTTCTCCGGTATGTCGAAAACTTGCGGCCTCTTCTTCGGGGAGGAGAGGCTTCGGGGCGGTTTCTCATGATGTTGATCGTAACGGCAACACTCCTTTGACGCGGCTCTTGCTCCATTCTACTCCGCTTCGCCCTAGCGTCAATAAGTCAGAATTACAAATTAAATTGGAGTTTTTATGCCTTGTTCTTGAGCCGTTAACGGCAAGTACAGGGAGAAGGCGCTGCCCTCGCCTTCCTGGCTCTGCAGCGTAATAAAACCGCCGATCAGCCGGGCAAGATCCCGGCTGATGGACAAGCCCAATCCAGTGCCCCCATACTGCCGGCTGATTGTCCCGTCCGCCTGCTGAAATGCCTCGAAGATGCTCAGATGCTTGTCTTTCGGTATGCCGATGCCGGTGTCTTTTACCTCCCACACGATCCAGGACGCTTCTCGCCCCCCCTGCCGCCGCTGTTCCCGCCGAATGGTCAGCGAAACACCGCCCCGATGGGTGAACTTGAACGCGTTCGAGAGCAGATTGCGCAGAATTTGCTGTACCCGCTGCGGATCGGAGACCAGCGTCTCCGGCAGATCCTCCTCCAGCTGGATAGTAAAATCAAGCCCTCTCTGCTTAGCGATCACATCAAACTGCTGGAAGAGCAGCGCGGGAACCTCGCTGACATTGACCTCCTCGCTGACGATTTCAAGCTTGCCCGCCTCCACTTTGGACAGATCCAGAATATCGTTGATCAGCAGCAGCAGCTCCTCGCCGGAATGGTGTATGAGGCTTCCGTAAGCCTGGAGCTCCTCTCTCGTGACCGAATCGTCATGCTCCGCGATCAGCTCCGACAGATTGATAATCCCGTTCAAGGGAGTTCGCAGCTCATGCGACATATTCGCCAGAAATTCCGACTTATATTGAGAGGCCAGCATAAGCTGCTTCGCCCGTTCTTCCAGAACGATCTTGTTCTTCTGAAGCTCCGTCGCCTGCTCGGAGAGCAGCGCATTGACCTGCTCAATCTGCTGCATCCGTTTGTGCTCCAGATGAAAGTCGCGGGCAATCAGTGCAAACAAAATGCTGAGTAGCATCCCGGACGGGAACGTGATCGGCATGATCTCCGATATGTATTCATAGAAGGGAATGACTCCGAATATGCTGATGTTGACTGCATTAAAGAAGTTGACTGCCAGAATGACAACCAGGCCCTTGGCAATCATGGATAATGGGGAACGGCGTATCCAAAGAGACAGCGCCGCGCAAATAAGGCCCAGAATGGACAGATTGATCATTCCGGCTGCCGCGGCCGCATTGATGCCGAACGCAAAGCGCATCAGGCCGGTGCCTACTCCAATCAGAATCAGAAGCAGAGGCTGCGGGTAAGCGATGGTGGAGATAATCAGCGGAACGAAGCGCAAATCAAATATCACGTTGTCATCCAGCCGGTACCCGAAAAACGTACTGAGCCCGCCCGCCAATATCGCCATTACGACCCAGGCGGCCTGCTTGGTCCGTTCGGAGGAACGGGAAATGGTGTGCTTGAACAGCAGATTCGCCAGATAGGCCAATGTGATGAGCATCGCCGTGTTAATAAAAAATATCTTTATGTATTCCATGAACTCACTCCCGCAAAACACCAGATGATATACCCGTTTAAATACTACCATAATTAACCACGCGCCTTAATTATGGCGGTGCTCCGTCAGAAACTTTAGAAGAAGAGCGCAAATCAGATTCGATTTGCGCTCTTCTTCATATGGAAAAACCGGGGTCTGGCCATGCTCAAGTATTTGACGATCCCCATGAAGCGATGATGTTCTTTAACCGGCTCCCCCGGCGTTTCGGGGAGGTCCTGCGGGCTGATCTGCTCTTCTGTCCATGCCTCTTCATCCGGCAGCAAGTAATATCGGGAATGGTAGCTGCAAATGATGTCACCCTGCTGGGTAAGCACATGGTCATCACGGATTTCGAGGATTCTCCCGGCAATTACATGGGATTTATACATAGACATCGCCTTCCTTACCCTAGAAATATGGATGGTTACCATTTCAAGGAATGCCCTGATTTCCTTACAGTAAAATTACCCCTTCATTTTTCGGCTGAATCGGCTTGATGAATCAATTTCCATTTTTAACAAATAAAGAATCAAGTCGGTTTTTGTCACATAAACCTTTCTTAAATCATAAAATTAATCTATCAATTTATTTAAAACTTCGATATAATGGAGCAGGAAATGAAGCGTTATCCTTATAAGTGAACTTTTTCACATTTAAAAAGGTAGGAATATGCTACTATTCCGTCGACACAATTCAGAAACATTATAAATTTTCGCTATTAATTTCTGAAGGTTCTGTTCCGATAACAATAAGTGGACAAAAGGCCCAAAGCCAAGTGACATTCATCATTTACAAGGTGATTTTTATCACTTCAAACGATATTTAAATGTTTTACATTTTAATATATATATTTTAAACTATTTTGGAGGTCATTCCCTATGAAAAAAACAACTGCAGTAGTATCCAGCGCCCTGCTTCTCGGCTTGCTTGCCGCAGGCTGTGGCAACAGCAACGAAGGCGCCCCTGCCGCCAGCACCGCACCAGCCGCCAGCACGGCTCCTGCCGCATCCGTAGCACCGGCTGCAAGCACAGCTCCTGACGCATCCGCAGCACAATACAAGGACGGCGTTTATAAGGCCGAAGGCGAAATGGACGCCAAGAGCGGCTGGAAGCCCACTGTTGAAGTTACCGTGTCGAACGGTGCCGTATCCGCGGTTAAATTCACCGGCGTCGACAAAGACGGCAATGACAAGCAGCAGTTCTCCAAAGACGGCAAGTATGGCATGAAAGAAAAAAATCCGTCCGCCCTGGCCGAATGGCATGAGGAAGTCGCCAAAGCCGAGCAGTACTACATCGACAACAAAGGCGCAGCTCCTGCGTTTAACGCCGAAGGAAAAACCGATGCCATCTCCGGCGTATCCATCAGCGTAGGCGAATACTGGACTCTGGCAGAAAAAGCGCTGGAACAAGCGAAGTAATTCACGATCCTTCCTGCAGCTAATTCAGACAAATGAGGTGAGTTCCTTTTGAAGAGAATCGTCATTCTTGGCGGCGGGTACGGCGGTGTACTTACAGCCAAAAAGCTGGCCAAGAAATTGAAAAACAACAAAGACATTGAAATCAAACTGATCGACCGGAATCCTTATCATACGCTCTTGACGGAGCTTCATGAGGTCTCCGCAAACCGCGCGCCCGAGGATTCGATCAAGATTGACCTGAAGAAGATTTTTGCCGGCCTCAAAGTGGACGTTGTCCTTGACGAGATTAGCAATGTCGACTTCCAGGGCAAGAAGCTGACGTCCGAGAAGGCCGTCTACGAATACGACTATCTCGTTATCGGCACGGGCAGCAAGCCGACCTTCTTCGGAATTCCCGGCGCTGAAGAGAACACCTTCTCTTTCTGGTCCTATGATGACGCCGTTGCGCTGAAACGCCAAATCCGCGACATGTTCACGCAGGCGGCCAAAGAGAAGAAGCCTGAAGTTCGCCGTTCCATGCTGACCTTTGTTATCGTCGGCGCAGGCTTTACCGGCGTTGAGCTGGTGGGCGAAATGGCGGAATACCGCGAAGAGCTGTGCAAAGAGTTCTTCATCGATCCGAAGGAAGTGCGGCTGATCGTTGCTGATATGGCGCCGAAAATTCTGCCAATCCTGCCGGAGAAGCTGATCCGTAAAGCCGAAGCGCACCTGCGGAAGCTGAACGTGGAAATCGTCACCGGCGCCAAGATCACCGAAGTCGGCAAAGGAAGCGTGGCTCTCGGCGAGAATAATGTCGTAGCAGCCAACACCATCGTCTGGACGGCGGGCGTCGAAGGCTCCGAGCTGGTGGGTAAGCTTGATGTCCAGCAGCAAGGCCGCAAGCGTATCGTCACCAACGAGCATCTGGAAAGCGTCGACCACAAGAACGTATATGTTGTCGGCGACAACATCTTCTACATTGTCGAAGGCGAACAGCGTCCCGTTCCGCAAATGGTCGAGAACGCCGAGCTTGCCGCGCCGCTGATTGCCGGCAACATCGTCGCCGACATTAACGGAACCGCGAAAAAGGCTTATAAACCGGCCTTCCACGGCACAATGGTATCGATCGGAAGCCGCTACGGCGTTGCGAATGTCGGTCTTCCGAACAAAATGTTCATGCTCACCGGATTCATGGCGATGTTCGCCAAGCATATGATCAACATTTACTATCTGTCCGGTGTAGCCGGCTTTAATAAAGTCTGGACTTACATGATGCATGAGTTCTTCCATGTGGAGAACCGCAGAAGCTTCGTCGGCGGATATTTCTCCAAGCGCTCGCCGAACTTCTGGATCGTTCCGCTTCGCATGCTGCTCGGCGGCATGTGGCTGTATGAAGGCATTGACAAGCTGCGGAAGATTATCGACCAAGGCTGGAGCAAGATCTTCCTGATCCCGGCGGCCCCTTATCTTAAGGATGCAACATCGGCGGCCAGCGAAGCGGTAAGCAACGTCAAGGAAACGGTTGACGCCCAATCGGCGGCATCGGCGGTCGATACGGCCAAAGAAGCGGTTTCCGCGCTTCCGGTTCCGAAGTTCATCTACAACATTTCGAACTGGTTCATGGATCTCTTGTTCTATAAACCGGACGGCAACTACACGTTTCTTGCCAAGTGGTTCCAGCTCGGCATGGTATGCGCCGAAATCATCTTTGGTATCCTGCTGATTGTCGGACTGTTCACCGCCCTTTCCTCCATTGCGACGATAGGCATGGCGGTCATGATCTGGACGACCAAAATGGCAGCTACGGAAATGCTGTGGTATGTGGCGGCGGCAATCGCCTGCATCGGCGGTTCCGGCAGCGTCTTCGGTCTCGACTACTACGTTCTGCCTTGGCTCAAGAAGCAGTGGAAGAAAATTCCGCTTGTAAGGCGATGGTATCTGTACACCGACTGAAGCAGCGGATTGTCTGAATGATTACCGTACTTTCAATTGCTATTATATAAGTCATCTATGTGTTTTCTATGTTGATTTATACAAGATTAATATCAACTTTAATGGAGTAATGTGTCTTTCAGGCACATTACTCTCCTTATTTAAGAGAGGTTTTGTAAGGATGATCCAGGCTTTTGACTGCTTCCGCAAAACCGACAAGAAGGAGAGAATCTTGTGAACAGACAACTCTTTGGAGATACTCTTCGGCTGCTTCAGGCTGAATTGTCGCCCATCGCCGGAATTCAGCTTCCTTTCTCTCCGGCGGAAGGCGATGGTCTGCTCTCGGTAATGGACAGCTATAACCTGGAATACAGCCGCAAAATGCACTTCATGGGCATGTACATCATTCTTGAGCTGGCTGCCCGCCGGCATATGGAATGCACTGAGGATCATCCCGATTTGATCCGTAATGTGCTTGATGGAGATTATTTATACAGCTTTTACCTTCAGTTCGCCATAAAGCACCGCGAGCTGGATTTCGTCGTCTTCCTGGCTCCTTATATTAAACAGCAGCAAGTCAGAAGAGCTAATGGAGACTACAGCGAGCTGGACCTCACAGCTCTAATCGGACAATTCCTGAATGCCGAGTTTAAAAAAAAGCGTCGTTCGGAAAAAGCGATAGAACAGGTGGGATAGCGCCAACATGAAGCTGCATGAAGCCTTGAATATCGACATTGCGGAAGTTAACCTTGAAATCGAACGGCTGGTCACGCGCGACAAGGATGTGCCCGGAGGCTCGGCGCTGGCCAAAGGCGTTCTGGAGCTTGTCAGTTCCGGAGGCAAACGGCTTCGCCCGCTTATGGTCATTGTCGGAAGCCGTTTTGGCCGGAAGGGACAGAGACGCCGCACGCTCCAACTGGCCGCGGCTGCCGAGTTCATCCATGCCGCCTCGCTTGTTCATGACGATATTATCGATGATGCCAAGCTGCGGCGCGGACGTCCCGCCCTGCATACGCAGACGGGGGTACTCTCAGCCGTCCATATCGGCAATTATATGTCTGCGAGGGTTATCGAACTGTTAAGCAAGCATGCCGGGGATAAGACCCATTATGTACATGATCTGTCGGCCATAGCCACCGCCCAATTGTGCATTGGGGAATACCAGCAGATGGAGCATGCCTACGACTATGATCTTACGCTTGAGCAGTACCTGGATAAATCGCTCAACAAAACGGCTCTTCTGATGGCGACCTGCCTTCGTGTGGGAGCTCTGTCAGCCGAGAGCACGGAAGAGACGGCCGAGGCGCTGTACGCGTTCGGCGAGGCGCTCGGCATCGCCTTTCAGATCCAGGACGATCTGCTGGATTTCACCCAATCGTCCGAGACGCTCGGCAAGCCTGCTGGCAGCGATCTACGCCACGGACAGGTCACCCTGCCCGTAATCTACGCGCTGCAGGACCCGGCGCTTGCAGCGCGCATCCGCCGCATCGGCCCCGGCTCTTCAGATGCCGACGTCCGGGACGCTCTCGCGGCCATCTCCGGCAGCGGCGCGCTCGCCCGCACGGAAGAAATGAGCCGCCGTTATCTGGAACAGGCGGCGGTCATCGCGAAGCAACTGTCCTCCTATCCGGCGCACGCCGATCTGGAGACGCTGATTGCGTTCTTTGCGGGCAGAGACCGCTGACTCTTTTTTAATTCTTTACCATGAAAAAGGCGGATACCCCATCACGGGAGTATCCGCCTTTTTCGTATTCTTTTTCCTGCATTGGAGTGCCGGAACGTATAGATAAGCTCAGCTTACATAAAAGAAATCAACCAGCGAACAAGCCAAAATGACCATGCTGATCACCTGATTCAAATTGTAAGAGGCGACCTTCATCAGCTGCCGGTTCGACGGCTTGATGATGTTGTGCTCCGTCATCAGAAGCAGGGTCGCGGCGCCGATGCCGACGAGATATATCCAGCCCAGTCCGCGCCACACATACAGGAAGAGCAGCAGCATAATCATGATAAAATGCAGCGCCTTCGCAATGCGGAGCGCATTCTTTAGTCCGAAGTAGCTGGGAATGGACCACAGTCCGGCCCGGCGGTCGAAATCGATGTCCTGGGTGCCGTAGATAATATCGAAGCCGGCGATCCACAGCATGACGACCGTGCCGATGACAAAAGGCGTAAAGGCGATTTGCCCGGTTACCGCAAACCACGCCCCGATCGGAGCGGAAGCGATCACAAAGCCCAGATACAGATGGCTGAGGTAGGTGAAACGCTTCGTATAAGAGTAAGTTGAAATCAAAACGATCGCCACGGGCGACAGGATCAGGCACAGCAGATTCAGCATTCCCGAAGCGAATATAAAAATCGCGTAGTTGACGGCAACGAAGACGGCCACTTCCTTCTCCGCCAGCAGGCGCTGGGGAAGATGCCGGTGCGCCGTCCGGGGATTCTGGCTGTCAAAGGTGCGGTCGACGAGACGGTTGAACGCGTTGGCGCCGTTGCGGGCGCCGATCAGAGCGATCAGCCCCCACAGCATGATTCGGCCCGAAGGCCAGCCTCCAGCCGCCCACACCATGGAGATGATGGCAAAAGGCAGCGAGAACAGCGTATGCGAGAACATGACCAGCTCGCCGAATAATTTGAGTTTATGCGCCGCTTGTTTGCAGGCGTTAATGATGACCATAGCGTTTCTTCCCCATTCTCTTCTCTCTTGTAGCTTCCAAAGGCCGGCCTGCCTACACGTCCGCCGAAGGCGCCGCTTCGGCCAGAATGCGGGCCAGTGTCCCGTCCAGCGCCTGAAGCAGCCCGCCGATATCTTCTTCGGTGATAACGAGCGGCGGCTGGAAGGCCAGGACATTTCGGCCCACTCCGTTCTTGCCGATCAAATATCCCCGGTCTTTCATTTCTTCGAGCACTTCATCCGTCAAGGCCGCGTTTTCCGCCGCTCCGCCGGCGCGCAGCTCGGCGCCCAGCATAAGGCCCGCTCCCCGCACATCGGCGATTGTGCCCGGATAACTGCGCTGAAGGTCCAGAAGCCCTTCCCTCAGCTTCGCGCCCAGCCGCTCCGCCCGCTCGGGGAGCCGCTCCGCCTCGATGTAGTCGAGCACGGCCAGCGCCGTGGCCGCCGATACCGGATTTCCGCCGAAGGTGGAGGCGGACGGCGTGTTCAGGGAACGGGCGATGTCGTCATTGGTCGCAAAGGCCGCTACCGGCACGCCGTTGCCGAGCGCCTTCGCCATCGTGATGATGTCCGGCACTACGCCGAAATGCTCCATGGCGAACATGGTGCCCGTGCGCCCGAAGCCGGTCTGAATCTCGTCGGCAATCAGCAGGACGCCGTACTGATCAAGCAGCGTCTTGACCGAGCGGAAGTACGATAGCTCCGGCAGGATCATCCCGCCGTTGCCCTGAATCGGCTCGGCGATCATGGCGGCAATCGTATCTCCCTTCTCTTCAAGCACTTTTTTCAAATCCTCAAGAGACCGCTCCGCCGCCTGCGCTGGCGTCAGCTCCGGGTCATAGGGACGCCGGATAAAGGTGACATCCTCGTCCAGATATTTATCGGTCCGCCACATGGACAGCCCTGTTACGCTCATTGTCAGATTGGTCCGGCCGTGCAGCCCGCTCTCCAGCGCAATAAATCCTTTACGGCCGGTATGAAGCCGTGCCAGCAGCATCGCTCCCTCGTTGGCCTCGGAGCCGCTGTTCACGAAGAACGTGCGTCTAAGCTCGCCGGGAAGAACCTTCTCCAGCCGCTCCGCCAGATCGACGTTCGGCTGGGTCAGATAGATGGTCGTCGTATGCTGCAGCTGCTGCAGCTGGTGAATGGTCCGCTCCGTAATCGCCGGATTGCAGTGGCCGCAGGCGACCACCGACACCCCGGCGAAGAAATCGGTGTATTTTTTCCCGTTCTCGTCATATACATGCTGCATTGATCCGCGCACAAGCTGCGGCGAATTCCGGTAAAAGTGCTGTGTACAAGGATAAAAATATTGCTTACGCTTGGCCGCGACGGCCTCTCTCCCGATGATTTCCTTCTCGTTCATGCCTTCTAGTCCCCCTTTTCTGAGAGTTTCGTCCGCCCGTCTTTCTTCTACGATACTATATACGATGAACTTTAAAAAATGACATCAGGGTAAGGAGTAACGAAGGGGAAGTTTGGAACTGTAGGAGCGATAGCGATCGCCTTTGTCTTCGGATTTCATCCGCGAAGAGCGGGTTAAATCGAGAAATCTGAAGACAACAGCGGCCGGAAGTCCAAACGTTCCTCGTAGTTACGACTGATATCTGATGAGAAAATCTTAAGTTCAGCTTATATATATTTAAAATTTAATTGAATTGCAGCGATCCGAGCGTATAGCCCGCATAGACAGGCTCCAGGCTCTCTGCCGCTTCTTCTCCGGTACCGGAAATGCCGCTTATGGCGTTCCGATAGGCATTCAGGATTGCGCTCAGCTGCTCCGGCGTATAGGTCGCGCCCTCGATGCGGAAGCAGGAGATGCCTGCCGCATTCAGCTCACTGAGCACCGGCAAATAGCACAGCTCTTTGGAGAACAGCAGATGGCAGCGTCCATGCTGGTCGCGGTACACCGGATTTTCCCCTTTATCGGTCATCAAGACAAGCACATCATTGCTTACATAACGGTTGTCTTCCTCGCCGATCGGCTCCATCACTTCGGTATTTTCGTATAAATCATGCTCCATATACATCAGCGCCGGCGAACCGTGCACCACCATTTCCAGCGGCAGGTCGCAGCGGGAGGCAAAGGACGCAAAATGCTCCAGCGTCATCTCGGGCGATACACTGATCCGCTTAAGTCCCAGCCCTGCGTACAGCCCGGCGGAGAGCGTGTTGTAAATGTTGAGGCTGGCGTCTCCGATCAGCGGATAACCGGTTCCGTTATAGCGGCGGATGGCGCCAAGATTCGTAACGAGCAGACCGTCGATCGGGAGACGTTCCCCATGAATGAGCAGCTGGTCGTATTGGTCAAAATGCAGCTCCGTCATCATTCGAGGCAGTCCCAGAATCAGCTTCGTCTTCCCTTTGATCGAGCCCAGCTCCATTACGTCACGCTTGGTGAACGGACGGTCGGGCTCGTAGACATCGCCGGACAGATACAGATGCTCCACCCCTGCTTCCAGGGCGGCCTTGGCCTGCGCCATGTTGTTGACGCGTACCGCCAGCTCGGGGTTCGTCCGCGCGCGGTCTTGGTTCCCCTCCGCCGCCAGCCGTTCCCGGAGCTGCTCCACGCGCTCTTCGGACAGTTCGCGCTCCGCAGTCGGCGTGCTGAACACCTTGCCTGTGCTGTAGAACTTGCCGGTCCCTTCAAACCGCCGGTTAATGTTCCGGAGTCCCGGCTTGCCGAAGGCGTAAGCGGTGGAGAAATCACGCTTGCGGTTATTGTACAGCAGCTTCGAATCCACCGTGCGGTCAAACCCGACAGGATCGTCGATATACCGGTCGATCGCCTCGCCGTAGCTGTTGACGAGCATCACCATGAAATCCTTGTCGCGCATGCGGCCTTCGATTTTGAACGAGGTGATTCCCGATTCGATCAGCTCCGGCAGATTCTCATACATGAACATATCCTTAACCGCGAGCGGGTATTCCGCCGGGAAGATGTAGCCGTCTTTTTTAATCCGGTAATCCCAGCGGCACGGCTTCATGCATTTGCCCCGGTTACTGCTCATCCCGAACACATGGGAGCTGTAATAGCAGTTCGCACCGTGGACGGAGCACATATCGCCGTGGACGAAATACTCCAGCTCCATTCCGCTTGCTGATCCCAGCAGCTTCGCCGTCTGCAGATCCATCTCCCGCGAGGTGACGACGCGGCTTACGCCAAGCTCGCGCAGCGCGTGGATCATCTCCAGATTATGTACATTCATCATAACTGAAGCATGGATGGGCAGCGTAAGTCCCATTTCCCGGATCAGCCCCAGAACCGCCATATCCTGTACGATCAGCGCGTCCGGCTGGATACTCTCCAGATAAGTGAGATATTCACGGGCTTCCCGGGTCTCCTCTTCGCTGAACAGGTTGTTGACGGTAATGTACACCTTTTTGCCAAGGCCGTGGGCGATGTCGAGCGCCTGTGCAATCTCCTCCAGAGATAGATTGTAGCCCTTTCGCATCATTCTCATATTCAGCACGGGGCCGCCAAGATAGACCGCATCGCAGCGGGACTTCACAACCTCTTTAAAAATGTCAAAGGTGCCGGCCGGAGCCAGCAGTTCAATTTCTCTCCCATTAAAATAACGCGTCATTCGTGTTCCTCCTTATGTGACTCCCCCGGTGATTTTCCAGTTACAGGATAGCGGCGGCAAGGCCTGCCAGAATAAATATAGCGATAAAAAAAGAATCCGCCCGGCCCCATTTCAGGCGGTGATACCGCGAACGGGGGGCATCCATCCGGAATCCCCGGGCTTCCATGGAATAGACCAGATCCTGAGCCCGCCGGAACGCTCCGGCAATGACCGGAACGAGCAGCGTCACCAGCATCCGCCCTTTCTCCTTAAGCGGCAGCTCGCTTAAATCGGCTCCGCGCGAAGCCTGCGCCTTCAGCACAATTTCCGACTCGTCCAGAATCGTCGGAATGAACCGCAGGGCGAGACTGATCATCAGCGTAAAGCGGGCCGGTGAAAGCCCGATAAAGCGGAGCGGCGACAAGATCCCTTCAAGGCCCTGGTTCAACCGGGCCGGCGTGGTCGTAAAGGTCAGCAGTGCGGTAAAGGCGACCAGCAGAAACGTGCGGATCGCCGCGAACGCGCCAAGCCTCAGGCCATCCTCGTAAAGGGAGAAGGAGCCGACGGTCACCAGGACCGCTCCTTCCTTGACCGTCAGCAGCTGGACGATAAGAATAAACAGCATTAAATATCGAAGCGGCTTGGCCGCCATTACATAATATTTGAGCGGAATCCGGGTGGACGCCGCCACCGCCACCGAGATCGCTGCGATCAGCGCCATGGCCGGCCAGGACCGGGACAGCAAAATGGCGGCGGAGTACAGCAGCATGCCGGCGAGTTTCGACCGGGGGTCCAGCTTATGGACCCAAGAGCCGGTCTCAATGCTTCTGCCGAGCAGCAAACGCTCATTCATAGCCGGCCCCCTGTTCGCCAGCCCGGCCGGAATTGCCGCTTCGACGCGACGCAATTAGCTCGGCCAAGCCTTCCGGCGTCAACCGCGGCTCTTCGCCCTCAAGGCCCAGCCGGTCGGCAACAGCCCGCCAGTAGCGCAGCGAGTCTGGCACCGCCAGCCCGCAGCGCGTCAGCAAAGACGGGTCCGCCGCCAGCTCCCGGATGCCGCCCTGAAAGGCGGTCCGGCCCTGGTCCAGCATGATCCAGCGGTCGGCATGGGGCAGCAGCTCATCCATCCGGTGCGTGACGATAATCACCGTCCGCCCGCGCTCCCGGCAGAGGCGCGTGAGCAGCCCGATCAGCTCTCTGCGGCTGACCGGGTCCAGCGAGGCTGTCGGCTCGTCCAGCACAATAATCTCGGGATCGGCCGCCAGCACCGAGGCGATAGCCGCCTTGCGCATTTGCCCGCCGCTCAGGCGGAACGGATTCCGTTCCAGCAGCGCAAGGTCCAGCCCCATATCGAGCATTGCCTGACGCGCGCGCTCCCGCGCCTCATCCGGGCTCATGCCGAAGTTGAGCGGACCGAAGCACAGATCCTTCTCCACCGTCTCGGCGAACATCTGCTGCTCCGGGAATTGGAAGACCAGCCCGACGCGCCGCCTGAGCGGCAGCAGCTTGGGCGGCTTCTCTCCGGCCCGGAGCGTAATATCGAGAACCGACACCGTTCCCTCTGTCGGCTTTAGAATCCCGTTGAACAGCTGAAGCAGCGTTGATTTGCCGGACCCGGTGGCTCCGGCAATGCCGACCATCGTCCCTTGGGGAAGCTCAAAATCGATTCCATGCAGCGCCGCCTGCCGCCACAGACTCTGCTGCGAATACGTATAGCTTACTTGCTGGAGTTGAATGGCCATAGTGTTTCGATAAGCTCCTTTTCACTGGCGGGTACGCCGATCGTAATTCCCCGGGCCTCAAGCTCGCGGCTGAGCTCCCAGGCGTACGGCGCATGCAGGCGGCACGCTTCCAGCAGCCCCGGGCTGCTGAACAGCTCGGCCGGCGTCATATCCCCCGCCAGCCCGCCCCCGCACAGCGCGAGCACACGCTCCGAGGCCATGATTTCATCGGCGTCATGCGTAATCATCAGAATGGTGTAGTCTTCGGCATGCATGTCCCGCAATATGTCCAGCAGCCCGTTCCGGCTCTCTTCGTCCAACATGGAAGAGGCCTCGTCAAAGATGACGACGCCCGGCTCCATCGCCAGAATGGAGACAATCGCTACCCGCTGCTTCTGTCCTCCGGACAGCTCCCCGGGGTGCTTGGCCAGCAGCCCGGTAATCCCGAGCTTGCCGGCATAGAGCCGCAGGCGGCGGTCCATCTCCTCCCTGGACAAACAAAGGCCTTCCAGACCGAACAGAATATCCTCCTCGACCGTTTCCCCGACGAACTGGTTATCCGGGTTCTGGAAGACCATGCCGATTTTCCGGCGGATATTTAAGATGGTGTCTTCGCTCAGCCTCTCGCCGCACACGGTAATTTCCCCGGCGCTTTTGGGAAGCAGCGCATTCAGCAGCTTCGCCAGCGTCGACTTCCCCGAGCCGCTCTCTCCCACCAGGCTGACCCATTGCCCCTGTGGGATGCTCAGCGAGATCCCGTGCAGAATCGGCTGCGCCGGATCATAGCCGAACGACACGTCCTCCAGCACGATGGCGTCAGGGGCTTGCCCTGCGGAATGGCATTTTCCGTCCAATTCCTTCATGTTGTTCACCCTCCCTGCGGCTGCGACGGCGCTTAGCGCAAAAATTCCTCGAACAGCGATATTTTGGACAATGAGGACACCAGATAGCGGACCGCATAGCCGACCGCGATACCGGTGACAATTCCGGTTACGAGCAGGATTGGTAAGTAATACAGAATACTGGAGGTGCCCATGACGATCGACGCCGCCGCCAGCTGTCCGATATTATGGGCGATGCTGCCCGCAATGCTGACCCCGATCAGACTCAGCCGATTGCGCCCTCCCTTCATTAGAAGGAACATGACCGCAAAGCTGAGGAGCGAGCCGAACAAGCTGAACAGCAGGCTGGAGAACGTACCGAGAATAAAAGCAGTGAGAAGCGTTTTCAGGATAACAAGCATAAAGGCGTCCCGTCCGCGCAAAAAATAAATGCAGGTCAAAATCATAATGTTGGCAAAGCCCAGCTTCGCCCCCGGCATCAGCCCCATCGCCGATAAAGGAATTTGGGCCTCCACGATGCCCAGCACGACGGCCACCGCAGAAAAAATCGCGATAATGACCGTCTTCTTCAGCGCCTGGGTCGATTCGCTACCTGACAATCCCATCTATTTCGTCCTCCCCTGTCTGATTAGCGATTTCCACCAGAACCCTGTGCGGCAGACAGACAATCGTCTGTTTGGGCCGGGAAATAAATCCAAACCCCAGACATACCTTGTCAGGGCAATCCGCATCATACATCTCTATGCCGTAATCATGGACTTTAAGGATGTTATAGCCGCGTTCCGTCCGGATATCAATGGTCTGTTCTTCTTTGGTCAGCTTTACGGTACGGTAATGCTTGCCGTCCACCGTAATATTGGCTACCAACTCGTTCTCCTTGGCATCGTTACCGAAATAACGGGGGACAAGAAAAGCGAGCGCAGCGATCAATACGACGGCGACGAGCAGCACATCTGCGCGTTTCATAAAATTCTCCCTTATTTTTTAATTAAATAATAACCAGACTTATTAATTATAACGGTCTGTTCTAAATCCTTCAATGAAAGCGAAAGTTTGGTTGCCCGATTTCGGGCGGACTTCACAAAATATATATTTATCGTCCAAGAAAAGAGGGTTATCCGGTTTTTTCTGGATAACCCGCGCCTATTGAGCCGCAAATTTTACCGAAATAGGACAGAAATAACGCTGCAAGCTCCGGGTCCCACTGGGTCCCTCTTCCCTTCTCCAATATGCCCAGCGCCTGCTCATGGGCCATGCCTTGGCGGTAAGGACGGTCCGAGGTCATCGCATCATACGCGTCGGCAACCGCGATAATCCGGCCAAACAGCGGGATACCTTCACCGCTCAAACCGTCAGGGTACCCTTTTCCGTCATAGCGTTCATGATGCGAGCGCACACCGCCGAGGTAGGGCGCCATTTTCTCCTGCGGCTCTATCTGGCCCAGAATATTCACGCCCAGTACGGGATGGCTCTTAATCTGGTCAAACTCCTCGTCCGTAAGCTTCCCTTCCTTGAACAGCACGCTGTCCTGCACGCCAATTTTTCCGATGTCATGCAGCAGAGCGCTTTTGTGGAGGTTGTCCAGCTCCTGTCCCCGCATCCCTGCGAGCCTCCCGATAATGACGGAATATTCCGCCACGCGAACCGAATGACCGGCTGTGTACGAGTCTCTGGCGTCCAGCGCCACCGCGAGCGTTGTGAACAGGCTGTCCAGCATCTGCCGGTTCTGGCGCTCCCGGACCTCAAGGCCCTTGGTCATCATGTTGAATCCCGCCACCAGCCGGGAGAACTCATCCGAATAATGGTTCTGCATCTGCAGCAGGCTGCCGTCCTTGACTTCATTCATCGCCGCGTACAACTGCTGGATAGGCCGCTGAACGCTCCGCGTAAGGAGAAGAGCCGCGATCATGGAAAAAAGTATGCCGAGCAGAACGACCAGGCCCGCCCACGCCCAATAGGTGCGCATCGACGTTCCGCTGAGACTGCCCAGCCGCACCTGAGTCATCACGCTGAATAAAAAAAGCGGAAAGGTTCCAATCAGCGTACAGCTGATCAGAAATTTGGGGCCGATAGATACATGGCTGTGCTCTTCCAACGAGAAATCGGCCTCATGCTTTGCCAGCGCCTCCTCCCGAAAGTGCCGCAGCAGAACGGGAATGGACGCTTCGGTCAGAAAAAATTCGATCAGCGCGTGCATGCTCGTAATTAATACCGCTCCGATTATGCCAAAGACAATATAGGAATAAGGGAGATGGAGCAGTCCCGAATGAATCATCCAGGCTGCAGCAAGGCTCGACGGAACCGACAGACCAAGCATGTGAGGACCGAAAATACGCTTGACCGCCAGCATCGGCAGCCGGTGCGTCCGCAAATAGGCGCTCCTCAGCGTATCAAGCGAAGGTTCCTTTTCGGCAAAAGCGTGGCGGATGGGCTCGATATGTTTGTTGAACTGCCTCAGTTCGGCCAATACCATAATGACAAACGAAAAGCATAGATTAAGGATCAGCCGGCCGTACTCGTCCCAGCCGATTTCAAGCGTGGAGCCCATTAGCAGGCCGCCTCCCGCTATGACGGCTACCCCGGAACCCAATAAATAATGGAGGATCTGCTTATTTAAGAAAGATTTATATATATTCATTTCTCCTCCATTTTCCTTTTTTTCTCACTATGCCGCTTGCATTTCGGTTTACAATGCATTAAACTATAGTAATATTTGATTTTCCCCATATGAAAAATTCGTTAAAAAAGGATCGCACAGGAGCAACTTACTGTGTTTATCGGTTTCTTTTATTGAAAATTTTACATTTTCTTATGCGACTCTTCCTTATTTATGAGACGATATTCAAGCTGTTATTTTCCGACTCACACTGGCGCGGTCATTGGAGCCGCAAGGGCAAAAGAGAGGTAGGGCTTTTGTCGTTTTGGATGCAGAATCTATTATCGCCATACGGCTGCTGGAAATAGACGAGGAGTAAGAAGCCCGTTGCTCACGAACGGCGGGAGGATTAAATATAATGCACGGAAGCGCCGCTGCCCCTTACGGACATCGCCGTTTCCGTCAACATACAAGCGCCCGGTAACCGCTGTTTGCGGATACCGGGCGCGTCCATTTTTAGGGCAAAGCCTTAGTATATAGGCCGATAAAGCCGGCGATCCGGCGGATATACTCCGCCTTATCCCTGTCGTAGGACGTTCCGTGACCGGCGCCTTCCATCGCCAGCCGTTCCTTGCGACTGCCGCAGGCCTCATACAGCTCGTCCAACATGTAAAAAGGAACGAAGGTGTCGGCGTCCCCGTGGATAAATAAAATCGGCACCTTCGCGCTTCGCACCTGCCGCAGCGCGGAGGCTTCGCGGAAGGAATAGCCGGCCTTGATGCGCGACACCAGGCTAGCGCTCTGCAGAAAGGGAAAGCTTGGCAGCCGGTACATCCTCCGCAGCTGGTAAGACAGCTCGGCGGCGACCGAGGTGTAGGCGCAGTCGGCGACGATTGCCTTGACCTGCGGCGGCAGCTCCTCCCCCGAGGTCATCAGCACCGTCGCTCCGCCCATCGATACGCCGTGCAGCACGATCTGCGCCTCCGGCCCCGTCTCCTCGATGACGCGCTGAATCCAGCGCACATAATCGCGCCGATCATGCCAGCCAAAGCCGATATAACCGCCTTCGCTTTCCCCATGCCCTCTGGCGTCGGGAATGAGAACATTGAAGCCGAGCACGTCGTGATATATTTTGGCGTATGCCCCCATGTCCTTTCCCTTGCCCGAATAGCCGTGGGCCACAATCGCGGTCCGCCCTTCCGCGCGGTCCGAAGCAATCCAGTATCCCCGCAGCTTCAAGCCGTCGTCCGATACCAGCTCTATATTCCGGATGGTCTGGCCGGCTATCCACTGCTGCCCTTCTCCCCAGGAGGCCCCCGCCACGGGCGGATCGCTCCTCAGATCAGGATTATTGCTCATGAATACTTTCGGGGCGCGCATAACGCCCACCTTGTAAAAATAAAGCCCGGCATAGGCTACGCCGGCGGCGCAAACGAGAATTACAGCAATCGCAATCAGCAGCCACAGCATAAAAGTTCACCCGGCCTTCCCCAAAGATTCTTCGTAAACGCCATTTTCAGGCGCGGCTCCAAATTTTTCCGTTTTTCTAAAGCTACGTGAGCAGTATAGCATGATCCCGGGCCTTGCATCTAATTTGGCGAAAAGGCAGCCTTTAGCGAGGGGTATCGCCGCTCTTAAAGACCGGAGTTTTTTCCCACGCAAAAAAAGCCGCCGTCATCCCCCGGGCAGCCCTTCGCAATTGGCCTCTATTTTCAATTTTCGCCCATTACCGAAAACGGTCAGTTACAGTACATGCAGCCAGCCAATCAGGGACATCCACAAAGGAACACTGAACATAACGCCATACACCAATCCGCGACGGAAGTTTCCTTCTGCTCTCATCTTTCATTCCTCATTCCCAAATCAATATTTTAAATTTTTAATTCATGAATTTAATATAGATCAACTCAAGACATAACGTTGTGAATTTTATCACAATTGGCCTTTTTATTTAAAATTTTTATTGTTTTTTTCGAAAAAAATCCGGCTTTTAAAAAAAACCGGCCCTGCCGTGGGAGTCGGTAGGGCCGTAAAGAATATATTCACAAAACACTGGGGGGTGTTTGGTAAATTCAATATACACCCCGAACCTGAAAATAACCTGACCAAAAGCTGAAAAATACCTTAAATTTCCCTTTGAAGCTGAATTTTTTTACCCGTTCTTCAGCAAAACCCGGATAAAAGGCTCCTTCTTTCGAAAGGCCGAATCCCCGTTGAATTCTACGCTTTCGACCCGATCCTGACCGCCAGGTATAATAATCGGGGTAACCGGCGACAGCCCCGCCCTTACAATCGTCTCCAGATCGAACTCAAGCAGCGGCTGCCCGGTCTTCACTTTATCGCCGGCGGCCACGCGGGGAAAGAAGCCTTCACCCTTTAACGATACGGTTTCGATGCCGACGTGAATCAATATCTGAAATCCCGCTTCATGCTCAAGCAGCAGGGCGTGCTTGCTCTTCTCCATAACATGGGCCACCGTCCCCGGACATGGCGCCGTTACCAATCCTTCCGAGGGCAGGATAGCTCCTCCGCCCCCCATCGAGCCGTCTGAAAATGCAAGGTCCGGCACGTCCTTCAGCGGCAGCAGCTTTCCCTTTACCGGGGCCATTAGTCCGATGAGCGAGGCGTCTTTCTTTTTTCTTGTGAATCCAAACATGTCACAGCCTCCCGAGTTCTGTCCTAAGAAGAGTTTACCCGGAAAATAGGTTCGGTTCATAGTTCATTTGGTAAAAAAACGCGGCCCCCCAACCACTGGAGAACCGCGTTATTATCAAAGCTTAAACTTCAATGGTCGAGTCGGCTTGCGAAGCAAAGCGCTCAACCTCTTCCAGCGTAGGCAGTGCAGCGATTGCGCCCACTTTGGTGCAGACGATCGCTCCGACGCGGTTGGCAAGCGTCACAAATTTCTGAAGCTGCTCAAAGTCTTGAGCGAATTCCTTCGGCTGCTCAAGTCCGCTGATCTGGAACAGAACCGCTCCGATAAAAGCGTCTCCCGCCCCGGTGGAATCGATGGATTTTACCTTGATGCTGTCGATCAGAGTTCTGGTGGCGCCGGTCGAAATCAGTGTTCCCTCTTTTCCAAGGGTAACGGCTACCGTCTTGGCTCCCCAGCCATGCAAAATGTCCAGCGCAGACTCACGGTCAGACTCCCCGCTTACGATTTTCAATTCATCCTCGCTCAGTTTAACGAAATCGGCTTTCTGGATGCCTTGCTTGGAAAGGCTGATAAACTCCTCTTCGCTGCCCTTCCACAGGTCGCCCCGGTAGTTCGGGTCAAAGGAGATAAATTGCCCGTTCTCCTTCGCTTCATCCATCAAATCCAGATAAGTCTGTTTGAAAGGATCATTCAATAATGCCGTTGCGGAGCCAAAATGAACGATGGATGCCTGTTTGATCTGCTCTTTGTCCAGATCTTCCGGAGTCACCAGTCTGTCTGCGCCGCGGTTGAACACAAAGTCGCGCTCCCCGTTGCCTTGCAGTGAAACAAAGGCCAGCGTTGTCGGCGTTCCCTGTTCGAACAACAACATGGAAGTGTCGACACGTTCCTGATCCAGCGTCTGCTTTAGGAACTTGCCGAAAGGATCGTCCCCGACCTTGCCCAGGAAGGATGCATTCCCTCCAAGCTTGGCGATCGCCGCGCTGACATTGGCCGGAGCCCCGCCTGCCTGCTTCGAGAAATGCTGTCCGTCAACAAGATTGACATCCACATCCGTGCAGAAAAAATCGATTAACAACTCACCAACGCAAAGTACCGTTCCATAATTCTTCATTTGATCACCTCATATGTAGGATTTAATTTAGTGCGGGCGTGGAGCCTCTGAATACCAGATCCGTGCCCACATGAGTGACTTGGAAGGGCCTTGATGGATCTTTCATTCTTGATAATAACATCTCGGCCGAAATAATGCCCATATGGTTGCTGTAAATATGCACCGTCGTAAGGGGAGGCTCGACCACACGTGACTCCGAAGAATCGTCAAAGCCGCATACCGCAACCTCTTCCGGCACCTTGATCCCCTTGTGTTTCAGGGACTTCATGACGCTTATCGCAATGAAATCATTGGCGCAAATAAAGACAGAGGGCCATTCCTTCATCGCATCCAGCTTCCGCTTCATCCAGTCGCCTTCCAAAAAGAAGTTCCGGTCCGGTTCCACGATGCAGTAAGAAGGGTCCGGCTCGATTCCGGATTCGTTCAACGCTTTGTTAAATCCGGCCCATCGCTCGTTAAAGCTTTTGCAATGATTGTAATCGCCTACAAATCCGAAGCTCCGGTAGCCCTGTGCAATTAATTTCCGGGTAAGAGAGTACGTGCTGTGCTGATTTTCCATCAGTACCAGATCCGCCTTCAGTTCCGGGTGGAAAATATCGGCTGCGCAGTCCACAAAGATGGCCGGAATGCCAAGGCTAGTGACCAGCCCGCTGTATTCCTTGTTGAACATCTCGATACAGATGATGCCGTCCACATTGGAAGCTTCAAAGTTGCCGGGGAGAGCCAAACCGCCCATTTCGTTCTCACGGATAAAATAAATCGACAAGGTGTAGCCCTCGGCGCTGATCCTTTTCTCCAGTCCGCTGATCAGCTGTGATCCAAAATGCGAGCTGTTGGGAAGATTGGAGGTCAGAAGAGCGATATTGCCCTGACTTTCGGGGACCTGGCCCGCCGTGTCTATATCCATATAGGCGAATTGCTTATACTTGAGCTCGGCCGCCTTCCTGAGCACCTTGTTCCTTGTTTCTGCCGGTATGC
This sequence comes from Paenibacillus sabinae T27, assembly GCF_000612505.1. NCBI lineage: Bacteria > Bacillati > Bacillota > Bacilli > Caryophanales > Paenibacillaceae > Paenibacillus > Paenibacillus sabinae. The sequence continues at coordinate 421,201 of NZ_CP004078.1, read as the reverse complement.
TTTCAACACCGTTGAGCGCCTTGGATGCCGTGTTTCTGGATATTCCCAAAGAATCGGCGATGTGTTGAATGGTAACTTTCGGTTTCCTCATGAATGTTGTTCCACCTTTGTTTATAGCACCCTTCTTAATTATTTAATATAAAGCATTCCGGCGCTATTCTCAATGCATAATTTACAAATGAACAATTCTATCTTTACATTTTCATTGACATTTTCCAAGTATATTTGTTAAATTGTAAATTAATCATATTGTCAAATGTAAAATTCCGAACCTGTTCAACTTGCAAATCCCAACCGGAAGGCGGTAGATCGCATGGGCATTTTAAAAACAGCCAATCAAAGGCCCGTACTGCATTTTTCTCCCAAGCAAAACTGGATCAATGATCCGAACGGACTCGTTTTTTTGGATGGAGAGTATCACCTGTTCTATCAGTACCATCCCTATTCTTCGGTTTGGGGACCGATGCACTGGGGGCATGCCGTCAGCAAGGATCTGACAACGTGGGAAGAGCTCGATATCGCCCTGTACCCGGATGATAACGGAACGATCTTTTCCGGCAGCGCCGTTGTCGATTGGAACAACACCACCGGATTTTTCCCGGACGAGCCGGGAATCGTGGCTATTTTCACCAGCCATTTGGGCGGCAGCGAAACGTCTCCCACCGTACAAAGCCAGAGCCTGGCATACAGCCATGACAACGGAAGAACCTGGATCAAATACGAAGGAAATCCTGTTCTGACGCATTCGAGCAACCCGGATTTCCGCGACCCGAAGGTCTTCTGGTCCGAATCGCATTCAAAATGGATTATGGCTCTGGCTACGGGCCAGACCATCTCCCTGTATTCTTCTCCCAACCTGATTGATTGGACGTTCGAGAGCGAGTTTGGCGACGGAGCGGGTTCCCATGAAGCCGTGTGGGAATGCCCGGATTTGTTCGAGCTTGCCGTCCAGGGGACGGATGAACGCAAATGGGTGCTGCTCGTCAGCGTCGGCGACAACGCGGAGCTGGAGCACGGCTCCCGCACGCAGTATTTTGTCGGCACCTTTGACGGAAGTGTCTTTACGCCGGAGCACAGCGACATCCGGTGGCTCGACTACGGCAAAGACAACTATGCGGGCGTCAGCTTCTCGGATATTCCGGAGGAAGACGGAAGAAGAATCTATGTCGCCTGGATGAACAACTGGCGGTACGCGAACCAGATTCCGAGCTCGGGATGGCGCGGCTCCATGACCATTCCTCGCACCTTGTCGCTCCGGACGTCCGAGGGCCGGACACTGCTGCACCAGCACCCGGTTAAAGAGCTGGACCATCAGTTTACAGAATCGGTTGCTCTGCCCGACCTTCTCCTGTCCGCGGGGAAAGAGTTCGAGTTCAAAGCCGAGGCGGACTGCGCCGATTTAAATCTTCATCTGGAGCGGTTTGAAGCCGCGGAATTCGGCATCATTATTCATCATACCGGCACCGACCGGACCGTTCTCTCTTACTCGGCCGCCGATCGGACCCTCTCTCTGCGGAGAGAGCAATCCGGGGACACCGGATTCTCGGCCATGTTCCCGCTGCCGCAGACGACAGAGGAACTCGGCCAGCTCAAGGATATCCGCGTGCTCATCGACGCTTCCTCGGTCGAGGTTTTTGCCAATGACGGCCTGTCCTCCATCACCAGCCTGATCTTTCCGGAGAAACCTCTCGAACGCCTGTCGTTCTATACGGTCGGCGGCCAAGTTCAGCTGCGAGGCGGCTCAGTCAAGCTGATTCGATAGCCTTATCTCTTTACGTCATCGCCCTAAACAAGCCCGGTCTTCCGCTAAAGCGGAGAGCCGGGCTGTTTGTCTAACTTGCCCGGACGGAAAAATGGAAAAGGAAAACCACGGGTTAGGCGATAACACTAACACGAATCAAAACGATGCATACACTAGTCTAAGAAAACCAAAGGAGGTAAAAGTAATGAGCGAAGGCTATGGAAAAATGTTCACTTCTACAACTGTAATCTTGGTGCTTTATATCCTCTTGGTCATTGTCCTCAAAACTTTCTAGTCAATTCGCCCAAAATAAGAGTCTACTTCAAAAGTAGGCTCTTATTTTGCCAAGTTCGCTAAAGTTAACAAGAAGCTTTGTAATGGACAAGCGTTTAAGTATGCGTGCAAGGGGGATGGAAAAAGCGGCGGCGAGGTCATTTTACTTCATCTCGCCGCCGTGCTTTTTCTTTTACATGGATAGGTTCATTAAGTTAGCGGCGATTCAATCAGGGTCGCGAAACGGAACTGGTGGGTATGACCGTCGTTCAACGTCGTCCGGCCGGTTACAAAGTGTACATGCTTGCCGTTTCCGACCGGAATGGCCGGTCCTGTTCTGATCTTTTTCAGATTGTGAAAATGGTCCAGAAAATCCGTATTTTCCAGATTAATTTCATGGACATGACTGTTTCCCGACCGAATCGCTTGCCCTGTAACGCCGGCAAACCGGTGATTGTGCCGGTCTGCGCCTTCTTCCGCCAGTCTGGTGCTGCCTTGAAATTCATGAACATGTCTTTGTCTGGAAGATCCGGTTCTCTTCTTTCCCGCAAGCCGTTTCTTTTGCAATCTCAGCATCCTCCTTAAATCTGTATGGAACATCACACCATTGTATTAAGGCAGCTTAAGATAAGTACTGGGCGGCTATCCGGAGTTACCCAGAATACAATTGCGACTGCGGGATCACTTCCTTCGGCTGGCTGGGGCTGGACCACGAGAGGCTTACGGCAGCCTCGGGATCGCCTCCGTTGAAATAATGCAGCTCGATAAAATAATATTTTCCGGCCTCCAGACGAAGGGTCACGGAATGCTCCTGCGTGCTGTGTACCGTCCAGTCATCCAGAAGAAGGTTGTTGTCCAGATACAGCCTTACGCCGTCTGAGGCCTTCGTGTACAGCGTATAATCTTCGGAATATCTGGGGCGAAGGTATCCTGCCCACTTGATGGACATGCTGTAATTGCCCACCGGCGTTCCCTTCATCCAGTTATAATCGATTTTGGGCACCGTTTTGCCCAGATAGTACTTTTCAAAGTTAGTCCCGACGTAATAATCTCCCCATAAACCGTTTCCGATGGATGTATCGGGCGGGTACACGGCATTTTCCGGCGGGTATTGTTCATCCAGGGTCAGCACGAAAGGATCGTTATACAGCGCTTGCAGCTTATCCGCCGGGTTACGACTTCCATCTTTTACATAGCTGCCCCAGGTCATGAACCACGAATACATATATTGCTTCTGCCGAAGTGTGGTCGGATCCGGATTCTGACCGTTCTCGGTAATCGCGATGATCCTGCCTTCACCGATCCGCAGCAGCTCCTGATGATGCCAAGCCTTGAAGTCGTTGTTATAGATATCCATGCCCAGCGCATCCGCGCGGTTGTGGCCCACGTAAAAATCGGCGGCGTTCTGACACCACTGGTTGTTTGCGTTCGGACTCCAGACCCACAGCAAGTTATTAAGGCCATGAACATTCACGTACCGGTTGTACATGATCTCCCACAGATTATTAAACTTCGGCTGGCCGCCCCACCAAAACCACGTTCCGTTCATTTCATGATAAGGACGCCAGAGAACCGGGACATCCGCGTCGCGAAGCGCCTTCAAATGCTCTGCGACTTGATCGATATCCTCAATCAGCGCGTTGTACAGATCCGTACCCGGTGTGATGATGGGCTCAAACTGTTCAGGCGTACAGTCGGCTTGTACATTGGCCCAAGTGTTGGCGGTTCCGGGGAATGTCGCATGGTAGGTAGCCGTGATGATGCCGCCTTTATTCAGCACCCAGTCTTTGCAGGCATTGACCACATTGGCCCGCTGATTATAGACGGTCTGGTCGCTCTGGCCGTTGATTGCACCGAATTCCACGCCTTTGAGCTTCGGGTATTTGCCTGTCTTGCTGAAAATGTACGGACTGAACTGGTTCGGAGACTCCAGATATTCATGCTGCCCGGAGATAATCGCCTTGCCCTGCAATTGGTACAAATACGACAATAATGCTCTGGCTGACGAGGATATATTCGGATTTACCGGTTCTTTCGACAAAAGACTTCGAATCTTTCTGTCATCCATCGCTTGTCACCTCCTTTTTAATAGAGTATGAATGCCGGATGAAAGTTGGAACGGCAGGACCTCCCGGAAAATGCGCTGCTCGAAAAAGGCAGAATAATGGCTTCTCTTGTTGGTATTGTCGAAGCAGTCCTGGCTGCCGACAACAAATACACTCCGACCATATGCCTTTTTTCTGTTCTTCTATCGCGCATTAGTGTGTCTCATCATAACCTGTTAATGAGAGACAAGGACTTAGGAGGAATGCCGGGTGCCAAAAATATCTGTAATTATGCCGGTCTATAATAACGCACTGTATTTACAGGAAGCAGTTAACTCAATTTTATTGCAAACGTTGACCGACCTGGAATTGATCATCATCGATGACGGATCAACTGACGGATCAGCAGGAATCATACATGAAATAGGAGACACAAGGGTAAGGAAAATATTCCATTCCGAGAATATGGGTATTGTAACTTCTCTGAATCAAGGACTTGATCTGGCTCGGGGTCAGTACATCGCGCGTATGGACAGCGATGATATAGCCGCACTAAACCGCTTGGAAGTGCAGGCTTATTTTATGGATCAGAATCGCAGCATAGATGTTTGTGGAACAGGATACACAACTAACTATCTTGGACCCGTCAAGTTAAATCCTATGAATCACGAAGAAATAAAGGTCTGGCTATTATTTTATTGCTGCATATTACACCCTTCCGTGATGATGCGCCGAAGTTCAGTAAATCGTCTTCATATTCGTTATGATCATAACTATCCCCACGCCGAAGATTACGAACTGTGGAATCGGCTTTCCACATGCGCGCAATTAGCAAATATCCCTCATAATTTAATGTATTATCGACTTCATGGGGGACAAGTGTCCAATACGCACCGAGCCATACAAGATGATTCGGCACGGAGAATCCGTCAGAGACAACTTTCTGGGCTGGGCATCCAATTATCGGATGAGGAATACGCACAATTGGTTAAATTGGCTGAGTTCCGGGTGAATGCTGAAAATTATGAGGAGTATCAAGCAGCAGTAGGTTTTGCTAATTGGCTAATTGAGCGAAATAGACAATCCCGTGTGTTCAACGAAGAACTTTTAACAATGGCTCTATCCAGATGTATATCGAGAGTTCCATACTAAAAAAACCGCTAGGCGAATGGTGTACCCCAAATCAATTGGAGTTTTGACCATACAGTGGAAGAGCTTCTCTCCAATAGCTAAAAAAAGGCGCAGTCCCGAAATCCCGGAACCTGCGCCATTCTTGTCTTTATAGGATGCTGGTGAAGGGAATTGAACCCCCGGCCTACGCATTACGAGTGCGTTGCTCTACCCCTGAGCTACACCAGCATGTTGTAAATTTTCCGTCACAACAGAAACTATTATACCTTGTTTGGCGAAAAAATCAACTCTTTTTCCGCCCCGGATTGGTAAGGATTCAGCTCCCTGCGAAAGAGAATGCCCTGACCCAACCTGTGGGGAGCGCAGGTCGGCGCTGCATACGTTCGATTGGAGCCAACCGGCGGGCGCCAGCCATTGGCCGCCTCCCTGCGGCACGGTGGGCCGCAGGGCCGCAATCATGCCGGGCCCTGGCGCCCCGCCCGCTCTTATTCTCCGTGCAGCTTCCGCTCTACCGACTCCAGCTTCTGCTTGCTGCTGGCCGCTTTGTCACGGCGGTCGTCGATTTTGAGCGCAGTGGACACGCGCTGGGCACCGGCCGCGAACGGCGTCTCGTGCAGAACCTCGACGGCCGCCAGAATGCGCGGCAGCGGGCCTTCAATAATGGTTCCCATAGATGTAAGCTCAAAGGTAATGCCCTCAACGCTCTCCAGTGCGCGCTGCATCCCGGCGACGTAGCTGCTGAGACTGGTGCTGCCGGTCCCGATCGGAATTACGGTAATTTCGGCGATAGCCATTTGAATAGCCTCCCTCTCCATACTGAACTTTTGGAAACATCCCTGCCATCTTTCCTATATTGTAGCAACTGGGGAGCCGGGCTACAAATCATTCTCTCTCATTCATCAGTGGCCGGAGAGCATGCGAGATTGGTTGAGGCAAAATCGAAGGCAAATCCGGACACTAACGAGCCCGGTATGCCCACCTTTTCCACCCCCTAAGCGGCAGGTTTGTGGATGAATTTGTGGATTACCTGTGGACCGTTTGTGGATGTTCTGTGGATATCAAAAAATCAAAAAATATGTTTACAGATACAATATATTGGGTTATCTTAAATAAATCACAACAAAATATAGTAGAATCAGGTGCTTGACTCTCTGACGGAGAGTTCGAGCTTAATAGGGAAGCGCGGTGCGAATCCGCTGCGGTCCCGCCACTGTAACCGGATGCCCCTCCTCAGGCGAGGACGAGGGCGGCATCTTCCGGCATAGGGCCACTGAGAGCGCAAGGCAGCTCTTCGGGAAGGCGCCGGAAGAACAGACGGAAGCCAGGAGACCTGCCTGTTTCTTAGAGACACCATTCATACCAGCGCCTGCGAGGAACAGGAGAGGTGTCCGCTATGTATTTTTAGATGACCGGGCTTTGTTCAATCGGGCCGGGCTTGCATAGTGGCATTTTCTGCGTTCTTTGGCGGGAAATGCCTTTTTGGAATGCAGGAAAGGTACCCGAAGGCAAGACAACCAAAGTTTAAGACAGGGACGTTACGGAGAGGAGAACTGCACAATGACGCTGCTGGAGAAACGGCAAACAAGCGGGCAAAGCGCAAACGAAGTTCTGTTGGAGGAAGTTATCGGTCTGGGGCGCGATATTATCGACAGCCGGGACATGGATCTGCTGAGGGAGAATGCCAATCTTAACGGGGAAAGCTTCTCCGGCAAGATGAGCAAATTCGGCAGCGAGTATTCCAAGTGGTATGCCCGCAGCTTTACGATGCCGCCACAGCTTGTGCAGGCGATCAAGGAAAACGTCGTCTACGTGCACGATCTGGACCAATACGCCATCGGAACGACGAACTGCATTTTCATCCCGTTTGACAAGCTGCTCCGGCAGGGCTTCAACACCGGCAACGGCAGCGTGCGGCCTCCGAACTCCATTATGACGGCTATGGCGCTTACGGCGATTATTTTTCAATCCCAGCAAAACGCTCAATACGGCGGCGTATCCGGAAGCAAGCTCGACCACGATCTCGCCCCTTATGTGGCCAAATCCTTCGCCAAGCAGTTCCGCAAGGGCCTGGATTATTTTGAAGAAGGACAAGCAAGCGAGGATCTCGGGGAAATCACCATGAGCCGGACCGATCTGAAGGAACGGTACCCGAAGGCCTTCCGCTACGCGCTGAAGGAGACCGAGAGCGAAACGCTCCAAGCCTCCGAGAGTCTTATACATAACCTGAACACGATGTCTTCCAGAGCGGGCGGACAAATTCCGTTTACCAGCATCAATTACGGCACCTGCACCTCGCCCGAGGGACAGCTTGTTATCGATTCCCTGCTGACGGCGACGATGAATGGACTGGGCAGCGGAGAAACGCCGGTGTTCCCGATTCAGATCTTCAAATGTAAAAAAGGCGTGAACCAGCAGCCGGGCGATCCTAACTACGAGCTGTTCCTGAAGGCTGCGGAATGCTCGGCGCGGCGGCTGTACCCGAATTTCGCGAATCTGGACGCCCCGCTGAATCTGGCGTACTACGACCCGGCGAACCCGGATACCGAATTCGCAACCATGGGCTGCCGCACCCGGGTGCTCGGCGACCGCTTCGGACGCAATTACTGCTCCGGCAAAGGCAATCTGTCATTCAATACGCTCAACCTTGTCCGGCTTGGCGTCCAGCACGGGATCGTTACGGGTCTGCGGCAAGCGGCGGATGAGGGAGGCTTCTATCATGATCTCGATCATTATATGGAAATTGCCCTGGAGGGTCTTCTTCACCGCTTCCGCATCCAGGCGGCGCAAAAGGCCAAAGCGTCCGACTTCATGATGCGCGAGGGCGTATGGGAAGGCGGGGAACTGCTGGAACCCGAGGAGCAAGTGAGTGAGCTGCTGAAGCACGGCAGCCTGTCCATCGGCTTCATCGGGATAGCCGAATGCATGAAGGCGATGTACGGCAAGCATCACGCCGAGGATGCCGAGGTGTACGACAAGGCGCTGGCCATCGTCCGGCATATGCGCGAGTTCTGCGACCGCAAAAGCGAAGAGCTCGACCTGAACATCACCCTGTTCGCCACTCCAGCGGAAGGGCTGTCCGGCAAATTCACCAAGATCGACCGCAAGGAGCTTGGCGAAATCGAAGGCGTTACCGACCGCGAGTATTATACGAACTCGTTCCACGTTCCGGTCTACTACCCGACGGGCGCGGCGAACAAGATCAAGCTCGAAGCCGCGTTCCACGAATACTGCAACGCCGGTGCGATCTCCTACGTCGAGCTGGATGGCAATGCGCGCAGCAATACGACGGCTTTTGTCCAAATCATCCGTTACGCCCTGGAGCAAAATATCAGCTATTTCAGCATCAACCATCCCGTGGACCGCTGCTCCGGCTGCGGCTATGAGGGCGTCATCGGCTCGAACTGCCCTTCCTGCGGCGCACATGAAGAGAAAGTGCATATCCGCCGCCTGCGCCGGGTCACAGGCTACCTGACCGGAGACTACCAGACCCGCTTCAACGCGGCCAAGCAGGCCGAGGTTAGGGACCGGGTCAAGCATCTATGAATATATGCGGCTACTACCCGGAATCCATTAACGAAGGCGAAGGGCTGCGGGCCGCCGTCTTCATCAGCGGCTGCCGCCACCGCTGCCCGGGCTGCTTCAATCCCGAAACCTGGAATTTCGGGTATGGCGAGCCCTTCACCCCTTCGCGGCGGCGGCAGATCATCGGCGACATGGCGGCCAATCCGCTGCTGAGCGGTCTGACGCTGGCGGGGGGCGATCCTTTTTTCTCCGCGGAGGAAGCTGCGGAGTTCATTGGCGAGGTGCGCGGAACACTGCCGGATTTCCCGGTGTGGATCTATACCGGCTACACTTTCGAAGAGCTGGCGGCGATGCCGGGATCGCCCGAATGGAAGCTGCTGTCTCTGTGCCAGGTGCTGATTGACGGGCGCTTCGAGGAAGCCCTGAAGGACACGACCCTTCGCTTCCGCGGCAGCTCCAACCAGCGGATTATCGATATTCAGGCCAGCCTTGCAGGCGGCGCGGAGCCCGTGCTGTGGCAGCCGGTTCTGCTGTAGCCTGGGCGGGGAGCGGCGTGGCGAGCCGAAAACTCCCGGCGGGTTGGTGTTAGCCCGCAAGGCTGTAAGCCGGCCCTCGGGAGCGGCCATGCGATGCGAGAACTCGCGGCGGGTTGGCAGCGGAAGTTGAACCGGGACAGGCAAATGGGCCAAGGGGCTAAACGGGCCGGAGCCCTGTATAGACCGGAAGCTCTTGATGGCAAGGGCCTGCGTTGGGGCCAGTTTGCGAATGAGGCGACCTACCAATCTTCTTAGCTGAACTGATAGTGCCGTCAATTAAACCCGAGAATGCTGCTTGGACCCTACTTCTTGCTTCGACCCTTCTATAGCGGATATGCGGGAATTTCTCCCGTTTATTTTTATCATATAAGTATCTTTGAGTTATTAAGACGGAAATTCTCCAGCTTATTTGTCCGTTTTCTCCCCATTTGGGCTCAAACGGCAAATTATGAGGGAGGATTTCCCGTTAAACTTAGTGCAATGCTCGTTCAAGGGCTTATAAACGGGAGAAATTCCGGTTTATAGGTCCGGACCGGGCCTAACTATGCGCTTAAATATATCAATTTTTGATATTGAAAATTATATATACACACTGCGGTTATCCATAGTAAGGCCGCATTCATACTTACTTATGTCCCTTATTTATTCATGCCCTTTAATCTTCATCCCATAAAAATTTTATGCAGTGAAAGGAAGCGATCCGAATGCCCCAACTCGTAGTGAAACCCGACAACCGTCAGCTTGCCTTTGATGAAATGCGTCTTTCCGTTTATGCCGACCGTATTCTTAGTGGACTGGACAATCTGAATAAAGAAACGCTGCTGCGCGGCGTGAATGCCAAGCTGCGGCGCGATGAGGTTAGCGGCGAGGAGATCAGCAGTGCTTTTACAATGAGCGCCCTGGAGCTGGTGACCAAGGAAGAACCGGACTGGAAATTCGCCGCCGCCCGCTCCCTACTGACCTCCCTCTATAAAAAAGCGGCGGTCAACCGCCGCTACAAAGCGTACCCGGACGAGCCGTACGGCGCGCTGTATCCGCTGATTGAAGGCCTCGTCAAAAAAGGTGTGTACCGCGAGGAACTGCTGACCGCCTACACGAAAGAGCAGATTGAAGAGCTGGGAGCCTGCATCGACGCGTCACGCGACCTGCTGTTCGACTACATCGGGCTGCTCACGCTGTCCGACCGCTATCTGGCCCGCGATTTCGACGGGCGCGTCATGGAGCTGCCACAGGAGCGCTACATGATCATCGCCATGTACCTGATGCATCAGGAGCCTGCGGAGAAGCGTCTGGAGCTGGCGAAGGAAGCCTACTGGGCGATGAGCAACATCTATATGACCGCCGCCACCCCAACGATGTCCAACGCGGGCAAAAAAGTCGCGGGCCAGCTGTCCAGCTGCTTCATCGACACCGTCGACGACTCGCTGGAGGGCATCTTCGACTCCAATACGGACGTGGCCCGTCTCAGCAAAATGGGCGGCGGTATCGGCGTCTACCTTGGCAAAGTGCGCGCCCGCGGCTCCGACATCCGCGGCCACAAGAATACAAGCTCCGGCGTCATCCCCTGGATTCGCCAGCTGAACAACACCGCTGTCAGCGTCGACCAGCTCGGCACCCGCAAGGGCGCGATCGCTGTCTATCTCGACGTGTTCCACAAGGATATCCTCGCGTTCCTGGATCTCAAGCTGAACAACGGCGACGAGCGCATGCGCGCCCATGACGTCTTCCACGGCGTCTGCCTGCCCGACCTGTTCATGGAAGCCGTGGAAGCGCGGGGACAGTGGAATCTGTTCTGCCCGCATGAGGTGAAGAAGGTGATGGGATGGAAGGATGCGAACGGCCGCGCCCTTGGCCTTGAAGACTTCTATGACGAAGAATTCGGGCAAGGCTCCTTCCGCGAGAAATACGCCGAAGCGTCCGCCCACCCGGAGCTGACCCGCATCACCGTTCCGGCTATCGACATTATGAAGCGGATCATGAAATCGCAGCTTGAGACCGGGACGCCGTACATGTTCTACCGCGATACGGTCAACCGGGCCAATCCGAACCGTCACAAGGGCATGGTGTTCTCCTCCAACCTCTGCACGGAAATTATGCAGAATCAATCTCCGACTGTGGTTGAGCACGAGGAACTGGTGACGAAGGACGGCCAGACGCGGATCGTCATCTCCAAAATCCCCGGCGACTTTGTCGTCTGCAATCTGAACTCGATCCATCTTGCCCGCGCGGTTCCGGCCGGGGTACTGGAACGCCTTATTCCGATTCAGGTTCGCATGCTGGACAACGTCATCGACATTAACAATATCGAAGTGCTCCAGGCGCAGTATACGAACAGCCAGTATCGCGCCGTTGGCCTCGGTACCTTCGGCCTGCATCACTTGCTCGCGCTGGAAGGCATCCGCTGGGAATCCGAAGAAGCCGTAGAATATAACGATCATCTGTACGAGCATATTAACTACCTGCTCGTCCGCTCCAGCATGGAGCTGGCCCGCGAGAAGGGCCGCTATCCGAAGTTCGCCGGCTCCGACTGGGAGACGGGCGCTTACTTTGAACTGCGCGGCTACACCAGCGGCGAACGCGAAGGCAAATTCGTCACGGCCGAGCAGTGGCGCGCTCTGAAGGAAGAGGTCGCGCGGGACGGCGTCCGCAACGCCTGGATGTTCGCGATCGCGCCGAACGGCTCGACGTCGATCATCGCCGGCTCGACGGCCAGCATCGACCCGCTGTACGATCTGCTCTCCTACGAGGAGAAGACGACCTACAAAATCGCCAACCCGGCCCCGGATCTGTCCGAGAAGACGATCTGGTACTACAAGACGGCGTTCCTGATCGACCAGAACTGGTCGATCCGCATGGCTTCGGCCCGCCAGCGCCATGTGGACCAGGGCCAAAGCTTCAACCTGTACGTTCGCCCGGACATCAAGGCGACCGAGTTCCTGGACCTGCACCTGAACGCCTGGAAGGGCGGTCTCAAATCGACCTATTACGTGCGCAGCCGTGCGCTGACGATCGAGGAGTGCGAGTCCTGCGCAAGCTAATTCGCTGCTTCGTTTGTCATTGATTTGCTTGCCAAAGATACGGGTGTGAAGCAACGAAGGGGAAGTTTGGAGCTGGAGAAGCGTTAGCGTTCGCCTTTGTCTCCGGATTTTATCCGCATAGAGCGGAATAATCGAAAAATCTGGAGACAACAGCGATCGGAAGCTCAAACATTCACCGGAAGTTGCGGCCATCACCTGATATCCGATCATTTTGCTCAAGATAACAGAGGAGTGACCAGCCATGCAGCTGCAAAAAATATTCAACACCGAAGCCCCAAACCAATCCACCCGCATTATCGAAGGCGAATGCTCCGGCATTCTGAACTGGAACGACATCCGCATGCCGCACATGTACAAGCTGTACAAGGTGCTGCTGCTGAACCACTGGATCGCCGACGAAATTCCGATGTCCAAGGACGCCCAGCAGTTCCCGCTGCTGGACGCCGAAGAGCAGCGCGTGTTCAAAATCAACATCTCCCTGCTCGCTGTGCTCGATTCGATGCAGACGATGTTCGTCGGCGACGTGAAGCGTTATTTTACCGACTCTTCCTTAGAGGCCATTTCGGCGATTATCGGGCAGCAGGAGGTCGTGCATAACCAGTCCTATTCCTACGTCCTCTCCTCGATCGTTTCCGAGCGGGAGCAGAAGGAGATCTTCGAATACTGGAAGCATGATCCCGTTCTGCTGGAACGCAATCAGTTCATTTCGGAGATTTACCAGGAGTTCCGCGATAACCCGTCGCGGCAGAGCTTTTTCCAGGCGCTGGTGGCGGACCTGATTCTGGAGGGGATTTTCTTCTACAGCACATTCGCCTTCTTCTACAACCTGGCCCGAGACCAGAAAATGATGGCGACCAGCCAGATGATCTCCTACATCCAGCGGGACGAGAACCAGCACTGCTACTTCTTCGCCGAAGTGTTCAAGCAACTGCTTGAGGACTTCCCGGAGCTGAACACCAAGGAAAATATGGACTATGTGTACCGGACCATCGACCGGGCCGTTGAGCTTGAGACGAACTGGGCGCATTATACGCTGCAAGAGGTACGCGGCATCGACCTTCGCGAACTGAGCGACTACATTAAATATATCGCCAACAAACGCCTCACCCTGATGGGACTGGACAAAGCGTACGAGGACGTGGATGTGAACTGCATGCCGTGGATCAAGCCTTTCTCCGACGAAGCGCTGAACGCGACGAAGACCGACTTCTTCGAAGCCAAATCCCGCAACTACGGCAAGGTGGGCGACGACAACGGATTTGACGATCTGTAACCTGTTAGAAAACAAAAGCTGCCAATACCCTGTAAATGGAGGGGTTGGCAGCTTTTTGACCGTTGTATCGGAAATCCGAACGAAGCTCTATAAAGGGATCGAAACCGTAAAACAGGTTTCCTTCCCTTCTTCACTTTTGACCGCTATTTTATAATGATGAAGCTCGATAATTTTCTTCACAATGGACAATCCCAATCCATTTCCGCCCGTTGAACGCGTTCTCGCTTTATCCACTCTATAAAATCTTTCAAATATAGACGAAAGGTCCCGTTCCGGAATTCCTTTGCCTGTATTTTTAATATGAATGTCGACGGCCTGATCCGATTTATCCATCGACACTTCAATCAGGCTGTTCGTATCGGAGTATCGTATTGCATTCGCAATCAGATTTTGCCACACCTGTTCAAGTAAATCCCGGTCCGCTGTGACGCTGCAAATATGCAGATTCAGCTCCACGTCCAGGTTCTTCTCTGTCCATAACGGTTCGGATACCAGAATCACTCTGCGGAGCTGCTCGTCCAACCGGTAGGTTACAGGATGAAAGGGATGATGCTCCGAATCCAGTGAAGCCAGCCGGAGCAGATTCTCGCTTAATCTGGAAAGACGGAGCGTCTCCTCATAAATAATATCAAGATGCTCTTTTTGCTGTTCCGCCGGAATGACTCCGTCTCTCATCGCCCGGGTAAACCCCCGGATCGAGGTCAGGGGACTTTGGATTTCATGGGATACGTTCATGACGAAATCTTCCCGTATTTTATCGATATTCTGAAGCTCGCTCGCCATATCATTAAAGCTGTCCATCAACGTTCCGATCTCGTCCTTCCTTCGGTGTGCAAGACGATAGGATAAATTTCCTTTGGCCATCTCCCGCGCCGCGCCCGTCAACCGGCTTACCGGTTCAACCAAGTAACGCGAGGTCAGCAAAATGAGCAAAATTCCGACAAGCAGCACACTAATAAGACCAATGAGCACTATTTTAAGAATACTCTCCAAAAAGCGGCTGAAGTCCACCTTAAGAATCATGGAATGTCCGGCCCCATCAATATCCGGCACACCGATAAAACGGATCGGCCCATCCTTCGTGTTCAAAAATACAGGCTTCTTCAATCCCTTATCAAACAGCGGGGATGCCTCCTCGGCGCTCAACGAAAAGGGAAGCTTGCCGCGTTCCTCCACGACCCCAGCCTGCACATGATAATGGGATAAAATTTCCGGCAGCCGGTCGCGGTACTCCGGCGCGGTTATCCTCCAGAGCGAAGCAGCATCCTCCGCTATCTTCAGGAAAGGCTGATCAACAGCCACTTCTCTCATTGAAAATAACCGGCTGATCGTGAACGCTATAAACAGGCTGATAAACACGATGGCAACAAAAATGGCAATAATTTGGACCCGAAGGCTTTTTCTAAACATGCTCCATAGGCTCCATTCGATATCCGAGTCCTCTAACCGTTGTTATGAGCACGGAAGGGAATGGCTCCATTTGCTGGCGTAAACGTTTGATATGGACATCAACCGTCCGCTCATCTCCTTCGTAATCCATCCCCCACAAACTTTCGATTAGCTGTGTCCGGGTAAAAATACGGCCGGGTGAACCGGCCAGCATAAATAACAGCTCGCATTCTTTCTTTTTCAGGTGTACGGTCATCTCCTGCGAAGTCACCGTTAACGATTCAAGGTCCACCGTGATTCCATCCAGTTGAATGGTCTTGGTAGCGGTCATGTTGTACCGTTTGAGAAGAGATTTCACCCGCAGAACCAGCTCAACCGGATCAAACGGCTTGACCAAATAATCGTCCGTCCCCGCTGTGAACCCTCTGACTTTATCCATGGATTCGCCTTTCGCCGAAATGATCAATATCGGGATATCCAAGTATCCGCGTATCGCTTCGGTTAACTCTATCCCGTCAATGCGGGGCATCATGACATCCACAACCATTAAATCGACTTTGGTATGCGCCACGTAATCCAGCGCTTCCTGTCCGTCCTCCGCCTCAATGACATCGAAAGAGCTATTTTCCAGATAAAGCTTGATTAATTTACGGATATGGGGCTCATCGTCCACAACCAATATCTTGTTCATTCCCGGGTCCTCCAGTCCTGCGGTTTCCATCCGACTCCAAAATGCTATTCGTACCGAAGTGATTCCATAGGGTCCAACTTGGCAGCTTTGGATGAAGGGAGCAATCCGGCCATAACGCTGATCAAAGTGCTGATACCTAATCCAAAGAGCATATACGAAGGCGTTAATTGAATCAGCTCCACACCAAATGCACGGTCAAGAATCATATTAAGCACAAAGCTGACCAGCAAGGCGCCCGCAATGGCAATTCCACCGCTCAGCAGGCCAATCAGGGCCGATTCAGAAAAGAAAATGCGCTGAATATCTTTCTTCCTTGCGCCGATTGCACGTAAAATACCAATCTCTCGGGTACGCTCCACTACGCTTACATACAGAACGATCAGAATCATTATACCGGAAACCAGCAGGGAAATACCTGCAATGGCGGCGAGCACCCAGGAGGCCAGATTGATATAGGTTGTCAGCTGCTTCATAAGCTTGGTGGTGGGAGATGTCACAAATCCGGCGTTCTCGATATCCGTTTTGATATGTTCCACATCATTCACATTTGCGGCATAAGCATTAAGCTGCAGCGGACTTAAACTGATCTTGTGCTGCTTATAGGCTTCTTCAAGCGTGCTGTAAGCCACATAAGCATCCGCTCCCCCAACCGGCCCCCTGTCCGCCTGCTTATAGATTCCCGAGACAGTAAGCTCTTGTTCCACGATAACGGGTTGATTGCTTGAGTTCATTTCGTTCACAAATAATTTGACGGATTTCCCTACGAGGGTGCCGTATGATTGTTCATTGGTTAAGCGCTGCGCAAAACCGGTCGATAACAGCACCTCATTCCCGGACGGAAGGGTTCCCGCTTCGATATTGCTCTCTGTAACCGAATCCGTAACGGTCTGCAAGGCCGGAAGCGCATAATTTTTACTACCGTATACGATGTTGGATTTCTCTCTGATAGTCGTTGCTTTCTCTACGCTCTTCACATCTTTAATACCGCTTATCTTCGCCACATCTTCTTCGGTAAACGGATCTCCTACCAACCTCTCAGCGGGCGGGCCACCCTGCGCCTTAACGTTCCCGCCTGCCGACTTCACTACGTCAATAAGAAGCGGATTCGTGCTGGAATTAATTTGGTCGTTGATATAGCCGGTTACGCCATTCCCTAGCGACAGCATCAACAGGACGCTGGATATACCGATTGAAGCTCCCAAAGCGACAAGCATATTTCTTTTGGCCTTTAATTGCATGTTTCGGATCGCCAGTTTAAAAGAAGCCAGAAAGCTTAAGCTCTTCCCTTTTTTATCTACCGATTTCTTCTCCGAATGATAACGCTCTTTTAAAGCCTGGTCTTCCCTTATGCTCCCATCCTCTACCCTTACAATCCGGCTGCCGAAATCGGCCACTCTTTGTGAATGCGTTACTGTAATGATGAGAACGCCTTTTTGCGCGATAGAGTCAAGAAGCTCCAGAATTTGTTCACTGGTTTCTTGATCAAGCGCGCCTGTCGGTTCATCCGCCAAAATAATATCCGGATCGTTCGCCAATGCCCGCGCAATGGCAACACGCTGCTTCTGCCCCCCCGACAGCTGATTCGGCCGCTTCTTCACATGCCCCTTCAAGCCCACTTCCTCCAAAATTTCCAGCGCGCGCCGGTTTCTTTCCTTCTCGCTTTTATCCATCATCTGCATCGCAATGGTTACATTTTCAAGCACGGTCAGATGGGGAATCAGGTTGAAGCTCTGAAAAATAAACCCGATTTTATTTTTCCGGTACGCATCGATTTCCTTCTCTTTCATGGATCTCAGCGATTTCCCCTGTACGATCACTTCACCTTCGTAATCCGAATCCATGCCGCCGATAATATTCATGAGCGTTGACTTTCCCGAGCCCGACTCTCCCAGAATGGAAACAAACTCGCCGCTGTCAAAGCTTAGATTTACGCCGCGGAGTACCGCTATTTTTTCCTTTCCGGCCAGCTTGTACGATTTGTTTACATCTTTGATCTCTAATAATTTCATGCTTCATCCTCCACTTATCCGTTTCTCTTCCTGCCTACATCCTACCCGTTCAATGTGAACTGAAAATGAACTGGAAGCAGTGGCGTAAGAATCGAAATCCGCCGATATTCCCTCAAAAAAACTGCAGCTTACAAAAAATAGCAGCAAGTCCCCGGTTATTGGATACTTGCTGCTATTCCGGTATCCGGGATGCAGGCCTCTTTCGAGCCTATCCCCAGTTATGTTTCCCGTCATACTCCCGCCTGGGAACAAAAAAGTGCCCACTTACATTAACTCAGTACTTGTACTATCGTAACGTTATAGCCGCATTTTAACCTAACAAACATTCCATTCACAAGGAGTTGGGGTTATGAAAATAAACAAACGGGGAGTCGGTGTCATTGGTGCGAATATGAACGGGTCCTGGGGAGCACTTGCCCACCTTCCGGCATTGCTCGCGCTTCCTGAATTTCAGGCGGCCGCCGTTTGCACCACCCGTCAAGACAGCGCTGATGAAACGGCGAAGCATTTTGGCATCCCCCATGCTTTTACCGATCCGTATGAGCTGGCCATCCATCCGGATGTCGATCTGGTAACGATCGCGGTTAAAGTACCCGAGCATAAGAAGCTGGTACAAACCGCGCTGCAGGTCGGAAAATCCGTCCTTTGCGAGTTTCCGCTCGGACGATCGTCCGCTGAGGCGGCTGATTTGCTCCATGCATCAGAAGAAAAGGGGGTCCGTCATTTTGCCGGACTTCAGTCCCGGGCCAACCCGGCTGTCCGCTACCTGAAAGACTTGATTGCCGAAGGATACATCGGGGAAATCCGGGCCGTACACTGCAGCTACGCGCTGCCTCTCTTCCCTTCACGGTCAAAGCAGATCCCTCAATCCCGAGTCTATTTGCTGGACAAGACAAACGGAGCGAACCATCTAACAATAGCCGCTGGGCACTTGCTGGATGGGCTGACGTATCTGCTTGGCCCCTTCTCAGAAGTGTCGGCGGTTCTGGAGACACAGGCTGAGCGGATACCCACGATTGAAACAGGAGAGGTCGTTCAAGCCACCTCGCCCGATCATGTGGTCATCATCGGCAAACTGGCGGGCGGAGCGATTATGAATACCCATATCCGCAACACCCACATCGGACATTTCTCGATTGAAATAAACGGGACGGAAGGCGACTTGATCCTGCAATCGAACGAGAACTTCATGTTTCAGATCGACTCTTTCACGCTGAAGGGAGCGCAGCCGGGCAACAAAGCCTTCGGCGATCTGCCCATTCCTCCACAGTATATTTTGCAGCCTTCGGGTCTGCCAGCGGGTCCCGCATTTAATCTGGCCGGGCTGTACAGGGAAATTTACAGCGATCTGGAGAACAACTCCCGCCTGGCTCCCGATTTCCATACGGCACTGGCCGCCCATACATTGATCGACGCGGTACAAAGAGCCGCCGATACCGGGACGAGACAATCAACGGAGCCTATGAACTAAAATACAGCCGCCAAACGTCTAAAGCCCAAAAACGAACCCATTCCCGCAGAAAGCGAAAGAATGGGTTCGTTTGCCGGCGCTGCAAGGTTTATTTCACAGGGCGGTGGGGACAGGTCGGCGGGAAACGGGCTTCTATACCCGGAAGCGGTTTACCAGCACCTGCATCCCTTCTGCCATATCGGTTACAGCATGGAAGGACGAGGACATCTCTTCCATCGATGCGAGCTGCTGCTCGGCCGCGGCGGAGACGTCCTGGGTTCCGGATGCGGTGGTATTCGCTACGTCGGAGATGCCTTGAATCGACTGCACGACATACCCTGTACCGGCTGAGATTTGCTGGGTGGCCGCCGATACTTCCTGAACCTGATTCTTCACCTCGTCGACATAATGTTCGATCTCGGTGAACAAGCTGCCCGCCGTATGGACAAGCTCCATGCCCAGATCCACCTCCTTCGTTGCCTCCTGCATGGAATTTGCCGCATGGCCGATGTCGGATCGAATGGTCTGAATGAGACCGGCGATCTGTTCGGCGGAACGGGAAGATTGCTCGGCCAGATTCTTGACCTCCTCGGCGACTACCGAGAAGCCGCGTCCGTGCTCTCCCGCCCTGGCCGCTTCAATGGCGGCGTTCAGCGACAATAAATGAGTCTGCTGCGACAATTGCGTAATGTCCTCATTCATTTGCCCGACTTGCTGGGATATGGATGACAGCCGGGCAATGACCTTCCCGACCCTGTCGACGGAGCCGGTGATGGACTTCATCTGTTCAGTGACGGTCCGAACGGCTTCCCCGCCTTTGGACGATTTGAGGGAGGCGGTGGACGTTGTTTCGGCAACCGAAATGGCGCGCTCGGAGATTTCCTGAATTTGCGCTGCCACCTCATGAATGGTATGTACGCTTTCTTCCACCTTCAGCACCTGAAGACCGGCGCCGTCGGCGATTTTTTCAGTAATTCCCGCGATATGCCCGGACGCTTTGGAGGTTTGCTTGGCGCTTTGGGACAACTGCTCGGCAGAGGCCGCCAATTGGCTGGAAGACTGGCCGATTTCGGTCAGAACGGACTTGAACGACTCGGCTATATGATTAAAGCTGTTGGCAATCACCTTTAGCTCATCCTTGGTATCGACATGAAACCGGACGGATAGATCCCCGTCGGCCATCCGGGAGGCCGTCTGCTTGATCTCGGTCACTACCCGGGTAATCGACCGGTAAAGCGCCGTGAACAAATACAGCGAGAACAGAATGGCCGCTCCGCCGATCAGTTGGGTCCAGAAGACCTGCCGGTTGCGATCCTGAACCTGCTGCTCCAATCGGTCATTGACCCAGCCGATTCGTGCATTCCACTGCGCAAACGAACGGTTCAGCGCATTCTCCGACAGCTCCAGCCATTCACCCTGATTCAGTGAGACCTTAAGCGGCAGCAGCACTCCGGATTCCACCTTGTCCAGCGCAAGCGCAACACTCTCCTGTGTCCCCGCATCCCCGGCTCTCACCGCTCCCAGCGACTCATCCTGGCCTGCGGCGCCGCCAGTCGGCGAATAAATACGGTTCCAGCCGCTCTGCACGGAATCCCAGTCGGCGGCTATCGTGTTCTTGACCACATCATCAATGGTGGTCTGCGCTGCCGCGGTCAGCGTATCCACCTGAAACAATCCGAGCTGATGCAGGAACGAAGGGAATTTGCGGAGAGTCTCTTCTTTGATCAGGAACAATTCGGGATCACTCTCCAGCAAGAGCTCCGACTTCACCCCCAGAAGGTCGATCAGCTCCACCGTCTGGTTCAACAGCTGCATATGTACGTCGAGACTTTCCAGGCGTCTCAAATTGGGGCCTTCTTTTTTAACTGCGTTCCATTGGTCCTGGTAAGCCTTCCATTTCTCCTGAAGGGAAGCGTCGCTTGGAAAGGCGACCAGTTGGGTCTTAAGAGACTCCAGCGACCGGTCGATCTCGGCTTCGGAGTTCTTTAGCTCTCCGTTATCCGGCACCCCCGCATAAGTACCTGCCTGTACGATCGAATGCCGCTCCATCAGCCTCAAAAGTCCTCCCGTTATTTCCACTGCCTTCAGTCCCTCGATCTGAACCTTCGTAACCGCAACCGAGCTTCGGGATTCGACCGCGGATTGCCCAGCCAATACAAACACCGGCACAAGTACGGCTATTCCGATCAGAGTGAACTTACCCAGAAAAGACAATCTGTTGAGTAAAGCGATTCCCGGCTGGAGTCCAAAAAACCTCCATATATTCTTCGTTTTACGTGAACCAACCCATGAGCTCATGACCTTTCCCCCTACATCCATCTTTAATCTAGACTATTCCTAGTTAATTACTATGAAATCTAACATGATTATTTTTTGGAGTCAATGAATTAAGTAGTATATAAAAAAATAAAGACACCCCTTTCGGGATGTCTCTACCTGTTAGAAATGGAGCGGTCGCTTCCGGCACGGGCCCCTCGTTCAAGCCGGTTAGCCCTGCGCCTTGCGCGCCGCTTTCAGCTCCGTCTCTTCTGCAAATTCCTCCAGCGCATTGTTCAGCCGCAGCTGCAGCTCTTCCGCGATCTCCACCACGCCCTGATCGTTCCGCACGACCTGGGAATCGACGGCGTATACGCCGCCCAGAATGTGGCGCGCGCCGAGCACGGACAGCACCGGCTTCAGCGCATAGTCGATCGTCAGCAGATGCGCCAGACTGCCGCCCATGAAGAGCGGGAGCACGATTTTGCCGGCAAGGCCTTTCTGGGGAATGAGATCGAGGAACGTCTTGAGCACACCGGTATAGGATGCCTTATACACCGGACTGACAATGACGAGCGCATCCGCTTCGGCTACAAGCCCGTTCGCCTTGACGATCGCTTCGCTCTCAAACTTCGTATGAATCAGATCCTCCGGCGGCAGTTCCGCCACATTGATCCGGCTGGCTTCAAATCCTTTGCCCAGAAGCGCATGCTCGGCGTGCTCAATCACCGCATTGATGCGCGATACAAGGGACGGCGTCCCGTTGATTATCACAATCTTGGCCACTTTTCCACCTCTTCTGTCTGCTCGGGCTTTAGCCGGCCCGTACTTCCGACAATAATACTTAAATTTTAATTATCGTAACAAAGGGGACCTGCCCATGTCAACGCGGACGGGCTCTCAAGCTTGAAAAGCGTCGGCAAATAACGAGACCTTGACGAGAGGCTCCTTTAAGCATCAATTACTGCACGGCTGTTCGAATTCGACAAACCTCTTCTGGAATAGCACCCCGCAAGAAAGAAGGGTTGATGGCTTCAGCCGGAGCGGCGGGCAAACTAAACATGCGATACGAACTTCAATGAGACGCGGGTGAGCAGGGTAGGGCAGAAAACCTGAAATAGTGCATCTTTTTTTCCATTTGAAGCAGCCACGGGTAAAGCGCCTGTAAATGTGCAGTTTTGGGGCTTGTTCAACCTCAAATTCATTCCACACAGTTGAAATTCCTGCATAATCTCAGGAACTTCATGATAACCGACGCTTTTGATGGAAAAAAACTGCACTTGAGCCGTTTTGCCAGCCAGACGGGCAGTTCCAAGCAAACATGCCCTAACGCATCAGATCGAACATAACGCATCAGATTGAACATAGGAATCTGTATTGGTCATCCGCTCATTTTACCAAGCCTTCTGTACGGACGAGCCAATACTTCCGCTCCTCCCTTCTTGCCATCGGCTTCTCCCTGCGCTATACTAAACGGCAACATCACATCCCGATCAGGCTAATGACCGGCATCCAACCGCGAGGCGTTTGCGACCGGGGCGGCATCATGACCGCTCTCTAAGTTTACCGGGTTTCGCCCGTTACCGCGAAGACCAAAGAGGATCGAATACATGCCGATTTAGGCTAGGATTCGGTCAACCTGGGTGGCACCGCGAGCTGACGCTCCTCGTCCCATGGATGAGGGCGTTTTTTGTATTTTTTTACAAAAAGGAGCGAACGGTTATGCTGGACATGGGTTGGATCAGGGAAAATGCGGAGCTTGTCAGACAGACGGCCAAGTGGAAAAAGGTTGATTTTCCGCTAGGTGAGCTGCTGGAATGGGATGACCGCCGGCGCGAGCGGCGCCGGGAGACGGAAGATCTCCGGACGCGGCGCAATGCGCTGACCAAGGAAGTGGAGTCGCTGCTGCGGCAGGGGAAGCTTGCGGAGGGTGAAGCGGCCAAGGAACAGGTAAGGGAGATCGGCGGAAGGTTGGCTGATCTGGAACCGCGGCTGGCTGAAGCGGAGACCAAATGCCGGGAGCTAATGCTCCTGGCTCCAAATCCCGTGTCGAAAGATACGCCGATCGGCGAGAGCGACAAGGACAATGTGGAGGTCCGGCGCTTCGGGGAGCTTCCGGCCTTCGGCTTTGAGCCCCGGGATCATGTGGAGCTTGGCGAGCTGCATGACATTATTGACATTCCGCGCGGCGTCAAGGCGGGCGGGCCCCGCAGCTATACGCTCAAGGGAACCGGGGTATATCTGCATCTCGCCGTGCAGCGGCTCGCGCTTGATGTACTGACCGCCAGAGGGTTCACGGTTATGGACGTACCGGCAATCGTCCGCCCGGAGACGCTTGAACGCACGGGCTTCTTCCCCAGCGGGATGGACCAGACCTATGAGCTGAGCGGCGAGAACCGCTGGCTTGCGGGCACCTCGGAGGTACCGCTTGTCTCGCTGTACAGCGACGAAATCGTTGACTTGACGGAGCCGATGAGACTGGCCGGGATATCGCCCTGCTTCCGGCGCGAGGTCGGCTCGGCGGGACGTGACGTGCGCGGGCTGTACCGCGTGCACCAGTTCTCGAAGATCGAGCAGGTTGTCCTGTGCGAGAACGACCCGGAGGTTTCGGAGCGCATGCTGCAGGAGATTTTGGCGAACGCCGAGCATATTTTGCAGCTGCTGGAGCTGCCCTACCGCGTCGTGGCCGTCTGCACCGGCGACATGTCGCTGAAGACGCACAAGCAGTACGACATCGAGACGTGGATGCCGGGGCGCAGCGCCTACGGAGAGACGCACTCGGCGTCGAATCTACTGGATTTCCAGGCCCGCCGCTCGAATATCCGCTACCGGGACGCGGGCGGCAGGGCGCGATACTGCCACACGCTGAACAATACGGCGGCGGCCACGCCGCGCATCCTTATCCCGCTGCTGGAGAACCACCAGCGGGAGGACGGCTCGATTTATATTCCGCAGGCTTTGCGGAAGTATATGGACGGGCGGGAGGTTATTCCCGCGCCGCAGACGGCGCTGTAAGACGGCGCGCGAGGTTAGGCGGCCCATGGCGGTTACCGCCCCATTCCAGGGATCCGTTCGGGATGATCGGGGCCGGGACGGGCGCCGCCGGCTTGCCTAACACTGAAAAAAAGGTCCAACCGGGAATAGCCGGTTGGACCTTTTGCCATGCGGATTGTCGGCCTCAGCAGCCGAAAACGCCTAACGCCGCTGTTCAAGCCACCGTACGGCATAATCCACAACGGCCCGCTGGGACATCAGCTTGGCAGGCGCTGCCGCGACCAGGCCCTGACGGACCAGCCCGGTTTCCCGTTCAAAGTCCTCGCCGATGCGGCCGAAATCATCCGAGTTCCATTCCAGATCGGGAAACCGCGCCCATCTTCTCGTCCCGTTCTCGGTGATCGGGGCGCCGGCTTCAACTTCTTTTTTTCCACGGTAAGCGGCACGGTACTCTGCAAGATGCATGGAGGTGTTGTTTAAATGCCCTACACCGAGCAGCAGCACCATCCCATCCAGATCGTATAGACGCCCAAGCGGCGATCCGTCTCCCAGACCGTAGGGCAGTTCATGTCCGGCGGTAACCGTATCGGCATGCTTGCCCCAGCCGGCGAAGGAATAGAGCGGATGCCCGCTGCGCCGCACCCTCGTCTGCTTGCGAAACGTTTCCGGTATAACGCCCATCCCGCGCGGAAGCGTCAACCCGGGATCGTAGGGCGGCATCTCCTCCCGGATCGAATCCCACCACTCCTTCGGAACCGGGGGATTGATCCAGCCCGAAGGATCGGTGAGATCGGTCGAATGTGTCGGCATGATGAGCGTTCCGTCTTCGCCCAGCGCTTCCTCCAGCGCCAGAATCACGGCGACGGGCCCGCCCGCCACCCATTTACCCAGCGATTTGAACGAAGAATGCAGCAGCACCGTCATCCCTTCGCGCAGGCCAAGACGCCGGAAATCCTCCGCCAGGGTCCGTACGGTGATTAAATTCCCTTTGATTTCTTCCATAAAACAATCTCCAATCGTATCTATAGCTGTGCGTTATACGTTAGACCCGTCTATCACAGGTTTACCTTGTAGCTGCCTGCCTCCCGATCCGGCAAATGGCTTCCCCGCCCGGGAGGCAGCAGAAAAAACCGCTGCACGGAAGGAAGAAGCGTCACAATCTGAATGAGCAGCCCAAGGCTCATATAAAATACATGCACGAGGCTGACCGAGTTCATAATGTACGTCTCCACCATGATCCAGATTATCTGGCCAAATCCCACATATAAGGATAGCGCCCAGGAGGAATGCAGCTCTTTAAAGGGAGTAAGGGTGTCGGCCCATGCCCAGCGCGGTTTTTTGACCATACCATACAGCACAAGAAACGGAAATAATCCGAACACCGCCAGCAGGATAATACCCGGAAATAAATAATCGGAAAAAGGCGACCGCTTCAGCACGATATCCGCCGGCATCCCCATCATGCTCCCGCTTGGATCGATGATGAGCATCACCCCTCCGGCGATGGCTCCCAGGCCCAAAAAGGCCTGCAAAACATAAAGAAACAGCACAGAGGGCGGCCGTCTTTCCGCTTCCTTCTCTTCCGATCCCACGCCCGGCTTCACCGTCCGGTTTACCCGTTGACTCATTCCTTTTTCCCCGCTTCCATACTTGAATTGGGCGGCCCGCAAGACGGGCGGTCATCCTTTGCTCTCATTATAACGAAACCTTCCGGTTTGCGATGAGACACCGATTACACCCGGTCAATATCAGGGGAGCGTATGAAAAGTGTGATTATCCGTACTTTGCGTTATACTTGTATCATTGAGCCCAATTCAGGAATTTTATAGTCCAAGAAGACAAATAGATAAGCGCCCTTCTTAACAATTCTTTCTTATATTTTAAAAAAGAGGTGACAGTGGGCGGCGGCTCCGGCCGGCCGCTTTCGAGCATGCCTATTCCTTCCGTTGATCAGCATTCAACCAAACAGTGCGCTTACTGCCTTGAGTATAAACCGCTCTCGGAATTCCGGAGGCGGACTGGCAAACGCTCCAAGGCGGATTCCCGCCGCGGCGCCTGCCGGGAGTGCCGGAAACTCCGCGAAGCCGAAGCGGCCCGGGCCTCCGCCCCGCAGGAGACGGCGCTCGCCAAGGCGCCGGTAACCGTCCGGGCCATAGCACCGCCAATGGCCCGGCCTCCGCGGCCCGCCCGCGCCGCCGCTGAAGCGGCTCCCGGCGGCCAGGCCCCGCGCGGGGCTGCGGACGGCGCCGTCACGGCCGCAGCTGCCCGGCCGGCCCCGCGTCCGGCGCGGCCTGCCGCGAAGGAGCGGCCCGAGCCGGACGCAGCGGCTGCGGCACAGCCGGCTCCGGCGGCGGGCGCTTCCGCGCCTGGCCCCGCCGGGGAGTCGCGGCCGCCGGGGCCCCGGAAGCGCAAGCGGTCCCGGGGCACGGCAGCCGCCGAGCGGAAGCCGCATGCTTCCGCGACGGAGAGCGCGGCCAAGCCCCGCCCGCGTGCGGCGGAGCAGGCGGCGACCCATCCGCACCGGCGCTGGCCCAAGCCCGAGCCGGAGGACGTCTCGGCGCTCATTCCCTCGAAGCAGGGAATGATTCTAATGCGGGGCTACAGCGACAAGGGACGGCGCTGGCATCAGGAGATCGACCTCGATCTCGCGGTGACGCTCGTGCGGGAGAAGGCCGCCGTCGTGGTCAACCGCCGGACGATTCGCCGGTTGTTCAGCAACAAGGACTTCCGCCGGTATATTTTGACCCGGGACCGATATACGTGTCATTTCTGTGGTTTATACGGCGATACGATCGACCATCTGCTGCCCCGCGCCAAGGGAGGGCATACGACGCCCGTGAACTGCGTCTGCGCCTGCAATCTGTGCAACCAGGCCAAAGCAGACCAGTACGTCGACGAATTTATGGGTAATTAACGTTAACACCAAACGAAAACGCCCCATTTCGGCAGGCCGCCAAATCAACAAGCTTGGCGCTGCGCGGAATGGGGCGTTCACGATTTAGTGGGAATCAGCCGCCGGATTACGGACCCAGTATATGCTTGACCCTTCCGACCTGACCGCTCGTCAACCTCACCTTGATGCCGTGGGGATGGCGGGGCGAATTTGTCAAAATGTCCTTGACCGTGCCCCGGGTCAGCTTGCCCGTGGGCTGATCCTGCTTCAGCACGATATCCACTTCAAGCCCCGGCCGAATATCCGCCCTGCTCTGTCCGTTCATGCCGCTTGTCCTCCTTTCGCATCGACGTTTGCCCTCCGGCCTGCAGGTGCAAAACCGGCGGAAATGATTATAATTAAGCTACCTACTAAAGATAAGGATGAGACTGCTATGGCTTTTGGCGTAAAAAAAGAAGAACTGAACCGCTGGAAACAGGCGGTCCTGGACGGGGAGATCGCTTTTCTGACCCATTACTGGCTTGATCCCCGTTTCCCCGGCGTAACAACCGTAACCAAGGTGGGCTGCAGCGATCTGGACCGTCTCGAAGGCTGGTGCAGGGACAACGATCTGCCTCCGCAATATATCCATAACCGGCGTCCGTTCCCCCACTTTGACCTCATCGGAGCCAGGCAGCCGGAAATTCTAAAGCGGGAGGGGCAGTGGGATCAGCTTCGCCGCTTCAAGCTGCTCTAGCCTTTATTGCCTGCGCTGCTGACGCAGATCCTCCATGATTTTGCGGCCGGTCGGCGTCTGGGCAAGCCCTCCTCCGGCCGTCTCGCGGTGCTTCTCGGGCATGGCCGCTCCAACCTCCAGCATGACCTTGATCACCTCGTCGGACGGAATGACGCTTCGCACGCCGGCCAGCGCCATATCCGCCGCTGCCAGCGCCGTAACGGCGCCGAAGCCGTTGCGGACGATGCAGGGAATCTCGACGAGCCCGCCCACCGGATCGCAGATGAGGCCCAGAGAATTTTTGAGTGCCAGACCCACGGCATGCACCGCCTGGGCCGGTGTGCCGCCGCGCAGCTCCGTCAGCGCTCCCGCCGCCATGCCGATGGCCGAACCGACCTCAGCCTGGCAGCCTCCCTCCGCTCCCGAAACAAAAGAATTATTGGCGATGACATAGCCGATCGCGCCGGCGGCGAACAGTCCGTAAGTCATTACGTCGTCGTCCCAGCCGAAGCGTTCCTGGCAGCTTAAGAATACGCCGGGAATAATACCGCAGGAGCCCGCTGTCGGCGTGGCGATGATCCGTCCCATCGAGGCGTTCACCTCCGAGACGGCCAGGGCATAGGCCAGCGCCTGCCCCGCCGGTCCGCCCAGACAGGATTCGTTCCCTGCGTTATAGGCGCCTACGCGCTGGGCATCCAGCCCGGTAAGTCCGCTGCGCGAAGTCGTGTCCGTCTCCATCCCGCGCCGCACGGCCTCCTTCATTACCCCGTAATATTCCTTCATTTTGGCAAATTCACGCTCGCTGGGACGGCCGGATTCGGCGCTCTGCTCTTCCAGCATCAAGGCGCCGATGCTCACTGCCCGCTCCTGTGCCAAATCGGCGAGCTGGTTCAACGTTTGAAAATTCATGAGGTCTTTCCCTTCCCTTTCTCTTCCTTTGGACTCTCGTCCAGGTGGATCAGCTTCACCGATTGTACCGCGGGCAGGGCTTCCAGCTCCCTCAGCAGCTCCGGAGCCAGCATCTCATCCAGCTCCAATACGGTCAGAGCGGCTCCGCTGCGGTGTTTGCGGTCCAGAGACATATGCCCGATGTTGACCCGGCCTCTGCGCATCGTATCCGTCACGCTGGCCAGCACGCCGAGATAGTCCCTATGATGAATCAGGACCGTAGGATACATCCCGGACAGCTTGACGCTGAACTCGTCGATTTCGATAATTTCGATGTTGCCGCCCCCGATCGAAATCCCCGTAAGCGTCAGACCTTGGCCGCTGCCGGACAGACACAGCCGTACCGTGTTGGGATGCGGGAACAATCCGGCACCCTGCCGAAACGAAATGTCCATACCCTCCCGTTCGGCGATTTCAATGGAATCCGGAAGCCGCAAATCGTCAGTCGGGAAATCCAGCAGTCCCCCGGCAATCGCCCGGTCCGTGCCGTGCCCCTGATAGGTTGCCGCAAACGATCCGTAAAAAATAACCTCCGCCTTCAGCGGCATTTCGCCCAGCAGCTGCCTGGCCGCCCGGCCGATGCGGGCCGCGCCCGCCGTGTGGGAGCTCGAAGGCCCGACCATCGCCGGTCCGATTATGGAGAACACATCTTTAAACCGCATGGCTTAAGCCTCCGCTTTCTATTCAAGCTTGGAAAGCCGCTTCTACGCTTCCAGACAAGTCGGCATTTAAATACGAAATTGAATCTATGCCTGCTTAAATTATACTGCAATGGCGGAGAAACTGTGAAATTTGTCGAACCCTCCGCCCGGCTTGTCCCGTACTGCAACCTTCCGCGTTTACCCCGGGCGGCGTTCCTGCGGTCAGGGATGAAAATGAGCAGCTTATCGCTTTTTGTCAGGTAACTTGCGAGTACAGCAGAATGCCGTCCCTGAGCTCCCAGCCGATTCCGCTCCAGAACCGCTGGCCGTCCATATTGCTCCCGATTACCATCAGATGGCACTTGGCGATTCCCTCAGCGCGCAAAGCTTCCAGGCAGTTCGACACCAGTCTCCGCCCGATGCCCTTCCCCCGGTGCTCCCCGCTGACCGCGACATGATACAAAAACCCCCGCCGCCCGTCATGGCCGCACAGCGCAGTCCCGGCAAGTTCGCCCTCCAGAGATTCACACACCTGACTTAGACCCCGGTTGCGTTCCAGAAAGAGGGAGATCTCTTCCCGCGAATCCGCTGCGCTAAGCCCCATGCCCTTCGTATTCTTCCACAGCGAATAGGCCGCTTCGTAATCTTCCTTCGTCATCTCTCTGTAAATCATTATTCTCCCCCCTAATCATATCTCTCCACTTTTAACATAATCTGCTATTCAGTTCAATGAAAATTCGGTATCGGCAGAGTGTCTCAGGGCCCCTCAAGGCTTCTTATAACGGTTTGTTTTCACCTGGACCAAAATTTCTTCTTTACACCCTTCGTTTTTTTTCATTATATTAATATTTAATATATTAATAATGAAATGACACTGGAGGAATGCAAAAGTGAAAAAAGCCACGGCAATGTTAATCGTATTTTGTATGGTGGTCATCAGCGGCTTCGCCTATTATCCGTCAGCGGCCAGCGCCAAGACTGCGGAAAAAGCCCCTATCGCGGTACAGGGCGCGCTTGATGTCGAAATTGAATCGCTGCTCAAAGCAATGGGCGAGTACAAAACCCAAAAAGTGGGCATGTACAGCTACTACATAGGCAAAATCGACGGAATCCCGGTGATTGTCAGCCGGACGGAGATGGGAATGGTGAACGCGGCCACAGCAACAACGCTGCTCATTAAAACCTTCCATCCGCGGGCCATCATTAATCAGGGAACAGCCGGAGGCCATGATGAAAAGACGCATCTGTATGATATTGTCGTCGGCAAAGAGCTGATCAACTATATCAACACGATCTCCCCGACCCGAAAAGCGGGTGAAGGCAGCAAGCCGGAGACGTGGAACATGATGACGACCGATGTGCGTGATGACGAAGACAACCTGATGAAATACAAAACGTTCAAAAGCACGCCGGAACTGGTTCAAGCCGCAATGTCGGTAAAAAACAAGTACATGCACGGGAACGTCTATGCCGGAACGATCGGCAGCGCCGACCAATTCAACAATGAGGTTGACCGGATTTTGTGGACCAATGAGGTGCTTGGCATGATGGCCGAGGATATGGAGACGGCTTCCGTGGCTCAAGTGGCGAACGGCTTCCACGTTCCTTTCGTGGGCATCCGGGGGATGTCCGACGCAGGCAGACATGATGAACACTGGAATCCGACAAGCGGAAGAAACGCCGGCGTCTGGACAGGCGAGTTTGTGGTTGAGGTTATCAAAGCGATCGACAAGCAGGTCAATTTCGCCACGATTACCGAAGTCAACGGCTTCAATCTGTATGTGAACGATGTAAAACAAGATATTTACATGCTGGATTACAAAGGCAAGGCGCTGATTCCGATCCGCAATCTGGCGGGCGTGCTCTCCGGAACCAAGGCGTCCGGCGTAAGCTTCAACGCGACGACCAAATCCATTACCTTCAAATATGATGCCAAGTCAGCGACATTTAAAGCGGGCAACAGCTTCTTCTTCGATGCGCAGGGCGCAAAGCAGCTGGTCGAGTCCCCAACGGTTGTGGTTAACGGCAAAACCTATGTGAGCCTTGACCTCGTCTCGAAAGCGTTTGGACTGCAGACGAAAGCCGACGGCGTGGATTTGTACATCACCGCGCAATAATAAATGGAGCGGACCGCTCCTTCTATGTAAAAAAGGCCGGGCAGGGAATTGCATTCCCTTGCCCGGCTTTTTGCGCCTGCGCGGCCGGGAGCCTCCGTTCCGCGTCAGGTCTTCATGCTGCTGGCGAGTGACTCCATTTTGCGTCAGGTCTTCGTGCTGCTGCCGGGAGTCTCTATTCCCTGCCAGGTCTTCATGCTGCTGACGAGAGCCTCCGTTCCGCACCAGGTCTTCGTGCTGCCGACAGTCTCCATTTCCGCGCCAGGTCTTCGTGCCGCCGAGAGCCTCCCTCCATTTCGCGTCAGGTCTTCAAGCTGCCGACAGTCTCCGTTCCACGCCAGATCTTCATGCTACCGAGAGTCTCCGTTCCGCGCCAGGTCTTCATGCAAGTTGGCGGGCCGGTTTGCGGACATTCCTGCGTGTGTACATCTTTTTCCGTAGAGTTCCTCCTGCCCTGACCCAATTCCTACAAAAGTGCAGGCATTTCTCCTCCGACCTCCCGCTTGGCACCCCGCAAGCTCTAAAAACTGCACAAATGTAGCCTTTCCTTCTTCCAAGCGCGCATTTAACCTGATAAACCTGCAGATTTGCAGGTAAATGCCCTGCCACCAGATTCGTGTTGCCGCCAGAGAAGGAGGCTATAATGAAATTCATGCTGGCGAGTGACTCCATTTTGCGTCAGGTCTTCATATGAGTTAGCGGGCCGGTTTGCGGACATTCCTGCGTCTATACATCTTTTTCCGTGGAGTTCCTCCTGCCTAGACCCAATTCCTACAAAAGTGCAGGCATTTCTCCTCAGACCTCCCGCTTGGCACCCCGCACGCTCTAAAAACTGCACAAACGTAGCCTTTCCTTCTTCCAAGCGCGCATTTAACCTGATAAACCTGCAGATTTGCAGGTAATGCCCTGCCACCAGATTCGTGTTGCCGCTAGAGGAGGGGGCCGTAATGAAATTCAGTTTGTTACCCTACACCGTGTATACAGAATGAACAGAATTAGGGAGTGGGGCGGGTTGCGAACATTCCTAACGCCTGCTGCCGTCGCACTCTCCCACCATAATCGAATGCCGCACGGAGCTCTCCGAGACGGTCCCCCTGCATGGGCGGCCGTAAAATAAGACGCGTTCAAGAAGGTGCCGGTTCAGCCAATCGCTCCCCGGACGGGCACCCCTCTCTGGGCGGCTGCATAGACATATACCATCACAGGAAGTACATGCGAACGTCAAGGAGGATAACCCGCCAGTGAACCCCATTTATCCCTATTACGGATACAAAACGGTCTGTGAAGTGCAGCCGCTTACCTTCCCCCCGCAGCACCAGAACCGCCAGCCCGGGCTCGAAAGCCTGATGCAGCCCCGGCCGATCAGCGAAGACCCCGAGTCCCGCGGAAGCGGGAAGCTGCAGGGAAAGGTTGCGCTCATTACCGGCGGAGACAGCGGAATCGGAAAGGCGGCCGCGATCGCTTTTGCCAAGGAGGGTGCGGATGTCGCTATTGCTTATCTTTGGGAAAGACCGGATGCCGAGGAGACGCGGCAGCGCATCGAGCAGTTGGGAAGACGTTGTCTGCTGATCGAATGCGATCTTCGGCCTAAAAGGAACTGCTTCGCCGCGGTGGAGCGCACAGTCCGAACATTCGGCAAGCTGGATATTCTGGTGAACAATCATGCCGTTCAATATCCGCAGAAGAGCATTTTGGATATTTCAGAGGAGCAGCTGCATCAGACGTTTTGCACGAATATTTTTCCGTTCTTCTACCTTTCCCAGGCCGCCATTCCGCATATGAAAAAAGGGTCCGCCATCATCAACACAGCTTCGATCACCGCCTACCAGGGGCATAAAGAGCTGATCGACTACTCATCGACCAAAGGAGCCATCGTCTCCTTCACCCGCTCTCTCGCTCTTTCGCTGGTGGACCAAGGCATCCGAGTGAACAGCGTTGCGCCGGGTCCGGTATGGACACCGCTTATCCCCTCCAGCTTCTCCGCTGAAGAAGTCAGTGTCTTCGGGCTGGAGTCGCCGATGAAGCGGGCCGCCCAGCCTTACGAGCTTGCCGGGGCTTACGTGTATCTGGCCTGCTCCGATTCGAGCTATGTAACGGGAGCGTGCATCCATGTCAATGGAGGGGAAATGGTTACAAGCTGACGCCCTCTCTCAATCACGAACAATTCTCCAAAGGAGACAACGTTATGAAACCTGTCCCGAAAAACGTCCCGTCGGTCCGCCTGACCGCCGGCATGTACGCCTTGAGCAAGCTCTCCGCCGCCGGCCTGACCTTCACGCTGCTGGGACTGCTGTCCTTTATGTTTCCCCATACCGGCACAGGCTGGCTGTCCGCTCCGGCCTACAATGTATACGCCTACGCCCTTACCGCCTCTCTACCGGCTGACGGCCTGCTGAAGCTGGCGGGAACCCGGTCAAAGGTTGCCGCCCTAATTATTTATGCGCTTGCCGGATTCGGCGCGGGGCTGTGGCTGGCCCATGACCAGGGAAGTGCCTGGGTGTGGAGCGCGTTTCCCGGAATAGCGGCACTGCTCTTATTCCGCTTGAGCGAGCTTGCCGGAGAACGCATACCGGCGCTGCTTCCCGTGTTCGCCCTGTTCGTTCCACTGCTCTGCCTCCAGCTGCTCTAAAGTGCGCCGCACCGGGAAGAACCGTAAGCGGCGGAGTGGCTGGATTCAGAGCGCCTCGATAATATCCGAGGCGATAACCGACGCCGGATCGTCCCGGAGAAGCGCTGCCTTTTCACCCGCCAGACCGTGCAGATAGACCCCGAAAGCTGCGGCCTGGGCGCCGTCCAGCCCTTGGGCCAGCAGTCCGGCGATAATCCCTGTCAGGCAATCGCCGGCGCCGCCGGTGGCCATGCCCGGATGGCCGGTCGTATTGACGAAGACCCTGCCGTCCGGCGAGGCAATCACCGTATGCGCCCCCTTGAGCACAAGCGTTACGCCCCGCTCCCGGGCGAAGGACAGCGCCAGACCGATCCGGTCCCGCTGAACCTCCTTCGTCTGCACACCGGCCAGTCTGGCCATTTCACCGGGATGCGGCGTCAGGATGACGGGCGCCCGCCGCTGCCGCCAAGACCCGTAATCGCTCTCGGCCAGAATGTTCAGCGCATCGGCGTCCACTACCAGCGGACAGTCCGAGCCCTCCCAGATGGCCTTCAGCCAAGCTTTGTCATCATCGAAACGCCCGATCCCCGGACCGATCGCCAGCACATCCCGCTGCTTGGCCAGCTTCAGCACCTCTTCCGCGGCCGCGGCATTCCATGTACCGTCCGCTTCTCCGCCGGCATCGGCCAGCATCAGCTCGGGAGCCGCGCCGACCAGAAGGGGCAGCAGCTTGCCCGGCACCGCCCAGGTCGCAAGCCCGCAGCCCGCCCGCAGCGAGGCGCGGGCTGCGAGCAGACCGGCGCCGCTCATGCGGAGACTGCCCGCGGCCACGAGCACATGGCCGTAAGTGCCCTTATGCCCGTCGGGCGCGCGGCGGCGCCGGACATCGACGCCCAGCACACCTTCCAGCACGGCGGGCGTCAGCCAGTAGGCGGACAAGCCCTCTTCCCGGGCGAGTCCGGCCGGTATGCCGATGGAGCGGACGACGACGCTGCCGGCGGCTCCCGCTCCGGGGTATTGAAGGAGGCCTCGCTTGAGGAAAGCGAGGCAGACCGTAAGCGACGCCTGAATACACGGCTCATGCGTCTCTCCCGTGTCCGCGTTCAGCCCGCTCGGGATATCCGCGGACACGATGGGCTTGCCGCTTGCGTTCGCCGCGGCAATCAGCTCCGCGTAGGCGCCGCGCGGCGCGCCCGCGGCGCCCGTGCCCAGCAGCGCATCCAGGATGCCGCTGTACCCGGCGAAGTCTGGGCAGCCCCCGCCATGCACGGCGGCTGGCAGTCCCATCGCCGCAGCGGCACCCTGCTGCAGGGCGGCCTCGCCGGTCAGCGACTCCGGCGGGACCGCGTACAGGAGCGAGACGGCGATGCCCGCCTCGCGAAGGTGCCGGGCGGCGACCAGGCCGTCGCCGCCGTTGTTGCCCTTGCCGACGAGCACGAGCCAATGCTCGCTCTCGGCATGGTCCGCCATCAGCGCGGCATCGCCGCTGATGGCCAGCTTCGGCGGCGATGCCGGGCCGCCGCCGGGGCCGCCGCTGCGGGGCGTCGCGCCCGCTGCGAAGGCAACGCCGCGCGCGCCGCTTCGCGCGGCGGGTTCTCCGTGGGCGCTGCCGGCCGCCCACGCCCCGGCATCAAGCGGCGCGCTGCTGCCCTGCGCCGCGCCGCCTCCCTGCCGCGGGGCGCCGGCCGACCCGGCCTTGCCCCGCCGGTTGCAGAAGGCGATAATCTCCTCCGCTATCGCGCGCCCGGCATTTTCCATCAGCGCCACTGCCGGAATACCTATCCGGTCAATCGTGATGCGATCGACCCGCCGCATTTCTTCCGCCGTCACCAAATGCATTCCCCGTTCTCCCCTTCCCTTGTCCTCTGAAACTCTCAATTTTTTACCGTAATCGGCTGAGCCCCGTCAATACCCCACCGTGAACCGCGTCAGCG
>NZ_CP004078.1:15000-80000 GCF_000612505.1 Paenibacillus sabinae T27 | reverse complement strand
TTGCAGCCTGCAATCCGAACTGAGACCGGCTTTATAAGATTGGCTCCACCTCGCGGTTTCGCTTCCCGTTGTACCGGCCATTGTAGTACGTGTGTAGCCCAGGTCATAAGGGGCATGATGATTTGACGTCATCCCCACCTTCCTCCGGTTTGTCACCGGCAGTCACTCTAGAGTGCCCAGCTTCACCTGCTGGCAACTAAAGTCAAGGGTTGCGCTCGTTGCGGGACTTAACCCAACATCTCACGACACGAGCTGACGACAACCATGCACCACCTGTCTCCTCTGTCCCGAAGGAAAGGACTATCTCTAGTCCGGTCAGAGGGATGTCAAGACCTGGTAAGGTTCTTCGCGTTGCTTCGAATTAAACCACATACTCCACTGCTTGTGCGGGTCCCCGTCAATTCCTTTGAGTTTCAGTCTTGCGACCGTACTCCCCAGGCGGAGTGCTTACTGTGTTAACTTCGGCACCAAGGGTATCGAAACCCCTAACACCTAGCACTCATCGTTTACGGCGTGGACTACCAGGGTATCTAATCCTGTTTGCTCCCCACGCTTTCGCGCCTCAGCGTCAGTTACAGCCCAGAAAGTCGCCTTCGCCACTGGTGTTCCTCCACATCTCTACGCATTTCACCGCTACACGTGGAATTCCACTTTCCTCTTCTGCACTCAAGCTGCCCAGTTTCCAGTGCGACCACAGGTTGAGCCCATGGTTTAAACACCAGACTTAAACAGCCGCCTGCGCGCGCTTTACGCCCAATAATTCCGGACAACGCTTGCCCCCTACGTATTACCGCGGCTGCTGGCACGTAGTTAGCCGGGGCTTTCTTCTCAGGTACCGTCACTTCTCTAGCAGTTACTCTAGAAAACGTTCTTCCCTGGCAACAGAGCTTTACGATCCGAAAACCTTCATCACTCACGCGGCGTTGCTCCGTCAGGCTTTCGCCCATTGCGGAAGATTCCCTACTGCTGCCTCCCGTAGGAGTCTGGGCCGTGTCTCAGTCCCAGTGTGGCCGTTCACCCTCTCAGGTCGGCTACGCATCGTCGCCTTGGTGAGCCGTTACCCCACCAACTAGCTAATGCGCCGCAGGCCCATCCCCTGGTGACAGATTACTCCGCCTTTCCGCCTTCCGGTATGCACCAGAAGGTCTTATCCGGTATTAGCTACCGTTTCCGGTAGTTATCCCAGTCCAAGGGGCAGGTTGCCTACGTGTTACTCACCCGTCCGCCGCTAAGTTAATCAGGAG
This sequence comes from Paenibacillus sabinae T27, assembly GCF_000612505.1. NCBI lineage: Bacteria > Bacillati > Bacillota > Bacilli > Caryophanales > Paenibacillaceae > Paenibacillus > Paenibacillus sabinae. The sequence continues at coordinate 78,756 of NZ_CP004078.1, read as the reverse complement.
CAAGCTCCATCATAACTCCGCTCGACTTGCATGTATTAGGCACGCCGCCAGCGTTCGTCCTGAGCCAGGATCAAACTCTCCAAAAAGGTAGAGCCGATAGCTCAATCAAACAAACTGACGAGAATTTCTTCTCATTTAATACTCACTCGTTGTTCAGTTTTCAAAGATCAAACTTCTTTGCCGCCGCTCAACTTCTCATCAGCAGCAACTTTTATAATATATCATATCCGACCGTTTAATGCAAGCTCTTTTTTTAATTCTTTTTTTGAAGCAGAGCCCGTATTTCTTGGCCGGAATTAGAATATACCATATCCAATTCCCGATTGCAATAGATTTATAGAAAAAAATTAAGAAACCCAGGAAATCCGGACACTCCGCCGATTCCCTGGGTTTTAATTCTTCTATATTATAAATAGAATTCGTTCTTTATTCTCCTGCACGGTTACGCATATGCGGGAACAGCAGCACATCACGAATGGACGCCGAGTCGGTCAGCAGCATAACGAGACGGTCAACACCGATACCAAGGCCACCTGTCGGAGGCATACCGTATTCCAGCGCACGAATAAAGTCCTCATCCATCTCATGCGCTTCATCGTTGCCCTGCTCCTTCTCCTGAAGCTGAGCTTCAAACCGCTGGCGCTGGTCAATCGGGTCATTCAGTTCGCTGAATGCATTGGCATGCTCACGCGCAACGATGAACAGCTCGAACCGGTCGGTAAACCGCGGATCATGATCGTTCTTCTTCGCGAGCGGCGAAATTTCGACAGGATGACCCGTAACGAACGTAGGCTGAATCAGCGTCTCTTCGACAAACTGTTCAAAGAACGCATTCAGGATATGGCCGAAGGTCATATGCTTTTCAACCGGTACGCGATGCTCCTTGGCAAGCCGATGAGCTTCTTCGTTGGTCATATGCACGCCAAAATCGACACCGGTGACTTCCTTGACCGCATCCACCATCGATACGCGGCGCCACTCCGGAGTCAAGTCGACCTCATGGCCTTGGTAATTGATCTTTTGTGTGCCGAGCACTTCTTGTGCGATATGCGCGATCAAATTCTCGGTCAGGCGCATGATATCCGTGTAATCGGCATAAGCCTCATAAAGCTCGATCATGGTGAATTCCGGATTGTGACGGGTGGAAATCCCCTCGTTACGATAGACGCGGCCAATTTCATATACCTTCTCCAAACCGCCGACGATCAGCCGCTTCAAATGCAGTTCAATCGCGATCCGCATATACAGCTCCATCTCGAGCGTATTGTGGTAGGTAATAAACGGGCGGGCCGCAGCGCCACCGGCTATGGCATGAAGGGTAGGCGTCTCCACTTCCAGATAGCCGAGCGAATCCAGATAGCGGCGCATCGACTGAATAATCTTCGAACGGGCGATAAAGGTCTGCTGAACCTCAGGGTTAATGATCAAATCGACATAACGCTGGCGGTAGCGCAGCTCGACGTCTTTGAGACCGTTATATTTATCGGGAAGCGGAAGCAGCGATTTGGACAGCACTTCAATCTCGCTCACCTTGATTGTCGTCTCGCCGGTCTTGGTCTTGAAGACGGTGCCGGTAACACCGATAATATCCCCGAGATCAAGTACGCCGAATGCCGCATATTGGACCTCAGGTACACTGTCCTGACGAACGTAAATCTGGATTTTGCCGCTAAGATCCTGAATGTGTGCAAAGCTGGCTTTACCCATTGTCCGTTTGGCCATAATCCGGCCCGCGACGCTTACATGAACGGCCTGCTCGTCCAGCTCTTCATGCGTCAATCCGTCATATTTGGCTAAGATATTACCGGCATTATGCGTACGCTCGTATTTTTTGCCGAACGGATCGACCCCGAGTTCACGAAGCTCGTCCAATTTGCCGCGGCGAATCTGCAGCAGTTCGCTTAGCTCGCTCTCCGTACCCGCCTGATTGCTGATTTCTTCACTCATTACGTGTCATCCCTTCAAAAACAGATTTGAACCTTAATCCTTCTTATATCCTGAAAAAAGCTTCCCTAAGGAAGCTTATCCAAACGGTTTTCCGTCTGCGTATCCGGCATCATCCACCATCACCGGTAGCAGTCGAATGTGGCCGGACACCAGATCCGAAATTTATTTCATCTTAATATCAATGATTTTATATTGAATAACGCCTGCAGGCACGTTGACATCGACGATAGCGCCTTTTTTCTTCCCGATAATCGCTTTGCCGACCGGACTTTCGTTGGAAATCTTGTTATTAAGCGGATCGGATTCGGCAGTACCGACGATCGTGTATTCCATGACATCCCCGAACTCCATGTCTTCTACGGTTACCGTTACGCCGACGCTGACGGTCTCGGTGTCGATTTCATCGCTGTTGATGATGCGCGCGTTGCGGAGCATTTTCTCCAAGGTAATGATACGGCCTTCGATAAAAGCCTGTTCGTTCTTGGCGTCTTCATACTCCGAGTTCTCGCTTATATCCCCATATCCGATAGCTACTTTAATCCGCTCGGCTACTTCGCGGCGCTTAACGGATTTGAGGTTCTCCAATTCCTCTTCCAGACGCTTGAGTCCGTCCGGGGTAAGAATGACTTCTTTATCGCTCATCTTAACCGATTCTCCTGTCGTATACGTTTATTGAAAACACCATAACTATATGCGAATCCGAAGGGATAAGAACCCTCCGCTGCCTTGCATTATTTGAAACGGCGAATTTATACTGTGAAATTATATGGGAACCGTTACAAAATGTCAATGACAGCCTTCGTATCGCCCGGCGCCTCCTAATTCCGCACGACAGCGGGTATTATACTGTAGAAACGGAAGCTTTAACTTCCTCTGTACTGCCCGTTTCTTCCTCCGAAACCCTGTCGACAAAATCATTTAAAATCCGCACCATTTCGTCGCGTTTCGTTTCTTCCATAATAACGTCCTTCACGCGGGCCGCGCCTTTCAGACCTTTCAAATACCAGGCCAGATGCTTGCGCATTTCGCGTACAGCCACCGCTTCGCCCTTCAGCGCAACCAGCCGGTCCATATGCAAAATGGCGACGTCGATCTTCTCTTTCGGAGATGGATCGGGCAGCAGCTCTCCGGTGCTGAGATACTGGACAGTGCGGTACAGCATCCACGGGTTGCCGAGCGCGCCCCGTCCGATCATTACGCCGTCGCAGCCGGTCTGATCCAGCATCGCTTTGGCATCCTGCGGCGTCTGCACATCACCGTTGCCGATGACCGGAATGGATACGGCCTCCTTGGCCTGACGGATGTAGCTCCAGTCCGCGTGTCCGGTATAAAGCTGCTCGCGCGTCCGTCCATGCACGCTGATCGCCTGGCCTCCCGCCCGTTCAACAGCCTGGGCGTTCTCCACGACGTAGATATGTTCGCTGTCCCAGCCGATCCGCATTTTGACGGTTACCGGCTTATCGACGGCGTCGACGACTGCCGAGACCATCTCATAAATCTTACTCGGCTCAAGGAGCCAGCGGGCACCGGCATCGCACTTGGTCACCTTCGGCACGGGGCAGCCCATGTTGATATCGATAATATCGGCGTTCGTTTCTTTGTCGACTACCTTGGCGGCTTCGACAAGCGACTCGCGGTCTCCGCCAAAAATCTGCAGGCTCAGCGGCTTCTCCCGTTCGTCGACAAATAGCATTTCACGTGTCCGCTTATTGCCGTGCACGATCGCCTTGTCGCTGACCATTTCCGCGCAGACCAGACCGGTTCCGAACTCTTTGGCGATCAGCCGGAAAGCCGGATTGCAGACGCCCGCCATGGGCGCGAGCACGACCTGGTTTTTCATTTCAATGTTGCCGATTTTAAGCATGCTGTTTCACTTCCTTCTATATTGAGGATGAGTCGGTCAATTCCTTGACCCCGACCTCCAAAACTATCGCAATTTTATCTAAAATTTGATCTTCCAAACGTCGGTTTCCCCGCTCTACCGCTCCAAGCACAGCGAGCGAAATGCCAGCGCGGTCCGCCAGCTCCTGCTGAGTATAGCCCTTTAGCTTGCGGAATGCCCGAATCCGCCTTCCCACCCGCTTGTTGTCCACAACTTGATTCCTTCCCTTCCGTCTAACTTGCCGAGCGCGTCCGTTACTCGCTCTATGAGCCCGGACGGTTCATCCTGCGGCACAATATCGCGGAGCGGAAAAAGCACGAATGCGCGTTCCAGCATACGGGGGTGCGGCAGTGTCAAAAGCGGCGTCTCTATAGTCTGTCCATCCATCCAAAGCAAATCCAAATCCACCGTCCGCGGACCGTTCTGAATCTCCCTTACCCGTCCCAACTGATCCTCGATCCCCAGCATAACGGTAAGGAGCGCTTCCGGCAGCAGCGGCGTGCGCAGAACTGCCGCCATATTCAAAAAGTTCGGCTGGTCCAAATAACCGACAGGCTCGGTCTCGTATATGCCTGAGCAGCGCAGGACCTCAATATCTTCATGGGCATTAAGGAGGGTAAGCGCCTCTTTTAGACTTTGTTCGCGGTCTCCCAAATTGGCCCCTAAAGCAATATAAGCCTCTGACTGCTCAGAGGAGGAATGATTACTCATGAATCGATTCTCACTTTCTCGTTCGGAACAGTTCCACGGTCACTCCCTGGAAATGAACGTCGAACGGCGGATGCGGCTTGGTCACCTTGACCGTTACCGCGTTGATAATAGTATAAGTGTCAAGTACCGCAGATGCAATACGTTCACCCAAAGCTTCAATTAACTTGAAGGATTCTAATTCGACAATATTTTTAACCAAAGCATGCGCTTCGGCGTAGTTTACCGTCTGCTCCAGATCATCGCTAAGTCCCGCTCCGCTTAAATCAAGCTCAAACTCCAGATCAATGTAATAGCGCTGGCCCAGCTTGCGCTCCTCTTCAAATACGCCGTGATATCCGTAATATTCCATGCGGTGAAGCTTCATTTTGTCCATGTTGGCGGTGCCGCCTTTCTTTATTTATTACCGGAGTAGAGCATGGCGTCGCACATGGTTACGGTCCGTTTGATCAGCCGCACATCGTGAACGCGTACAATCTGACAACCCTGAGCGATGCCAAAAGCCACCGTGGCCGCGGTACCCTCGACGACATCGTCAACCGGCAGGTCTAGCGCCGTGCGGATAAACCGTTTGCGTGACGTGGCAAGCAGCACAGGATAGCCGAGCTTCGTCAAAGCGTCAAGCGACACCATGGCCCGTAAATTGTCATCGTAATCCTTGGCAAAGCCGATACCGGGATCAAGGATGATGTTCTTCGCCTTAACTCCCGCCTGCAGAGCCAAATCAATGCTTTCTTGCAGGTCTGCAATCATGTTAGCCTGTAAATCGGTGTAATTCCGGTCGTGGCGGTTATGCATCAAAATGATCGGACAACCCGCTTCGGCAGCGACCTGAACCATGAGGGGATCGGCTTTGCCCCCCCAGATGTCGTTGATGATATGCGCTCCGGCGTCAATCGCCTGCTTCGCCACCTCCGCCTTGTACGTGTCGACCGATAGCGGAATTTGCGGTGCTGCGCGGTGAATCGCTTCAATAACGGGAAGGATACGGCTCAGTTCCTCGTCGGCGCTCACCGGCTCATGTCCAGGACGCGTCGACTCCCCGCCGATATCGATCATGTCGGCTCCTTCCTCCGCCATCTGAAGCGCATGGCGTACCGCTGTTTCGGGCTTGTCCCAAAGTCCGCCGTCCGAAAAGGAATCCGGTGTAACATTCAGGATGCCCATGACCAAAGTCCGCGTTCCCAAAGCAAGCTCTGTCGGACCGCAAATATATTTTCGCGAATACAGTGTAGGCTTCATTGCTCTATGCCCGCTTTCTGTCGATATTTCTTGAGAAGCAGGGAAGTGACGGGACCCGCGGTCCCGCTTCCGACCGCCCTTTGTTCATTCTCTTTCCACAGCGTAGTTACCGGTACGAGCTCTTGAATGGAATTGGTTAAAAAGACTTCGTCCGCCATACTCAGCATTTCCCACGGATACAGGCCGGTCTCCACCTTTAGACCTTCGCTCTCGGCAAGCTCCATGACCATTTCCCGGGTAATTCCCGGGAGGATTCCCGCCGACTCATCCGGTGTAAACAACCGTCCCCCTTTCACAAAAAACACATTGCTGACGATGCCCTCCGCTACTTCTCCGCGCGCGGTTAACATCAGTCCTTCCGCGCCGCGGGCTGCGGACGGGTAGAGCGTCAGCTCTCTTTTGGCCAAAATATTGTTCATATAATGCAGCGACTTGAAGCGCACTTTGCCTTCAGGGGTGTTGCGGCGCAGCTTGAGCAGCTGCAGCTCTTTGCCGTTCGTATCCAGCTCGGCGGGACGGGGCGGCAGGGCCTTGGCGAACAGCACCTGATTCGGGTGCGTATAGTCTCCGGCCGGAAGACCCAGCACATCCTCGCCCGCTGTTATCGTATAGCGAATATAGGCTTCCTGCAGCCCGTTCCGCTCCATGAGCTTCAGGGTCCATTCCGTAAGACCGTCAATGTCCGGCTCAAAAGGAATGCCGAGCTGGCGGCATCCTTCCGCCATCCGTTCCAGGTGCCGCTCCAGCAAAAAAGGCTTTCCGCCGTATGTCCGGAACGTCTCGAACAGGCCGATGCCGTACAAAAAGCCGTGATCCCTGACGGAAACCACGGCATCTGCGGCGTCGACAACGCCGCCATTGACTCCTATATAATTCATACCGTCTTGCCGGCTTTTCGTTTCAGGAAATTGCGGAGCATCGTATGGCCGTGATCGGTAATGATCGACTCCGGATGGAACTGCACGCCCTCAATCGGATACTCCTTGTGGCGAAGCCCCATAATCTCGCCTTCCGCCGTTTCAGCGGTAATTTCCAGACAGTCCGGCAGGCTCTCGCGCTCCACAAGCAGGGAATGATACCGGGTCGCGGTAAACGGCGATTCCAATCCCTCGAAGACCGAGCCCCCTTTGTGATGGATGGGCGAGGTTTTGCCATGCATGAGACGCTCCGCGCGAATGACATTGCCGCCAAATGCCTGTCCAATCGCCTGATGGCCGAGGCAGACGCCGAAGATCGGGATAACTCCTTTAAAATGGTCGATCAGCTCAAGACTGATGCCCGCTTCATTCGGTGTACACGGTCCCGGAGAGATCAGAATATGGTCCGGCCCCATTTTTTCAATCTCTTCGATTGTGATTTCATCATTGCGACGCACCTCGACCTTCTCGCCCAGCTCTCCCAAATACTGCACGAGATTATACGTAAAAGAATCATAGTTGTCGATAACCAGTATCATGCTTCTGTCGCTCCCTCCGCGCCGCCGCCCCTCCGCTTATCCCATACAGCCTCGCTGCACAGGACCGCTTTGACGATGGCCTTGGCTTTATTATGGCATTCCCGGTATTCGCGGTACGGATCGGAGTCGATCACAATGCCCGCGCCCGTCTGAATATAACCTGTTCCGTCCTTTACGACAAGCGTTCGTATAATAATATTTAATTCCATATTGCCGCCGTAGTCAATCCAGCCGATTGAACCCGTATACGGGCCGCGCCGGACCGGCTCCAGCTCCTCGATGATTTCCATCGTCCTTACCTTCGGCGCACCGGTAATCGTTCCGCCCGGAAACATCGCCGCAATGGTATCGTAAGCATCCTTCCCCTCGGCGATCCGCCCGTTGACCTGGGAGACCAGATGCATGACATGCGAGTATCGCTCCACGGTCATCAGCTCAGGTACGTGAACCGTACCATACGCCGAGACGCGGCCGATATCGTTGCGTTCCAGATCGACGAGCATAATATGCTCGGCCGTCTCTTTGACGCTCCCGCGCAGCTCCGCCTCCATGGCGGCGTCCTCCGCGGGAGTCAGGCCCCTGCGCCGGGTGCCGGCGATCGGCCGCGCGCTCACCTCGTCCCCGTGCAGCTTGACGAGCAGCTCAGGCGAAGCGCTGGACAGCGCGAAGCCGGGCGAGCGCAGCAGCCCCATGTACGGGGACGGGTTGAGCCTGCGCAGCCACTCGTACACCTCCTCCGGCGAGGAGTTCAGCTTCGCTTCCTGGCGAAGCGACAGGTTCACCTGAAATACATCGCCCTGGCGGATGTATTCCTGGATATCCAGCACAGCCTGCTGGAACTTCTCCCGGGTGAAGGCCGAGGTCATCCCCGGCCACTCGCCGGATTCGGCCGACGCCGGAATATCCGGAACAGGCGGGTTGTCCGCACCGGCCTTTTCTTCCTCTGCCGCTTCCCATATATCCCGCCACTGCTTTAGCATTCCCTCCGCTTTCCCCAGCGACTCTTCATAGAGCGCCCTGAGCTCCCCGGCAGAATAGGCACCCGAGGAAGGGTGTACGGGAGAAGCATCCTCTGCAGCATTTAGCCCGTTCCCCGAGACTTGAATGTCACGCCGGTCTTTGGCAGGAAGTAACGTGTGGACCGCGCAGTACAGCTGCTCCTCCAGATGGTCGTATATCCATATCTCATCCAGCCGCATCCAGAGATAGTCCGCAAATCCCGGGTCATCCGCCGAAACGGCAGGCAGACGTTCCAGCGAGCGGACCACGTCATAGGATAAAAAGCCAACGCAGCCCCCCGTAAACGGCGGAAGGGCGGAATTGTCTGGACGGGGAGCGGCATACGGAGCCATCCACCGGCGCAGCACCTCAAGCGGCGCACCTTCAAGCTCCCCGGTTTCTTCTTCAGCCGGGCCGCCGGCTTCGGCGTCATCCCCGCTGGTGATCCGCAGCACCTCGGCGCGCTCCCCTTTGCCGGTCAACACGGATGAAGGGCGCAAGCCGAGGTACGTATAGCGGCCTCCCTTGCCGCTTTCCAGCACGACGGAATAAGGCGACGCGATTTCCCATGCTTTTTTCCAAGAGCGGGGCAGTCCGCCCGGGTTATGCTGCGATCGTATGACCAGAGGCAGGGTGTTCCAGCCTTCGGCGGCCCACTGCTCCCATTCCTTCCATCCCGCAACGATCTCCAAGTTCATCCTCCTAAACGCCTCAATAGCTATTTGCCTGTCAGTATACTGTATTTTCGCCAATTTTGAAAAGCCTAACCGAGAGGGGCGGCCTTTTTACCGGGAAAAGATGGTCGCAAACTTCATCATATCGAATAAGCCAGGACCGTTAGGTTCAATTCAGGCAGCTGTATCCGTTGAACCGAAAGGCCGGGAACTCTTATACTTTCCCAAATAAAAAAGCCTTCAACCACCGCCCAAAGGCGGAAGTCGAAGGCTCTTTACCGTACATTTTTACATGTTCTCAGAAAAAATCAATTAAGCTTCGTAGTTGTACAGCGGCGTGCTGAGGTAACGTTCGCCATTACTTGGAACGATGGCAACAACGCGTTTGCCGGCGCCCAGTTCTTTAGCGACTTTGATCGCTGCGAAGATGGCGGCTCCCGAAGAAATACCGGACAGAATGCCTTCTTCCTTCGCTACGCGGCGCGCTGTATCAAAAGCTTCGTCATTTTCAACATGAATGATTTCATCATAAACATTTTGGTTCAGAATGTCCGGAATGAAGTTGGCTCCGATACCTTGGATTTTGTGAGGTCCCGGTTTACCGCCCGCCAGAATTGGCGAAGCCGCAGGCTCTACAGCGTAAACCTTGATATCCGGATATTTCGCTTTCAGTACTTCGCCGGCGCCGGTGATCGTTCCGCCTGTACCGATACCCGCAATAAAAGCGTCCAGCGATCCGCCGATCGAATCGATTGCTTCTACGATTTCCGGTCCAGTCGTTTCGCGGTGAATCTTCACGTTGGCCGGATTCTTGAACTGCTCGGCAACAAAATAGTTAGGATTCTCGGCCAGGATGGCTTCGGCTTTCTTAACCGCGCCGTTCATGCCTTCCGATCCCGGTGTCAGCACGAGTTCCGCGCCGTAAGCGCGCAGCAGGTTGCGACGCTCCAAGCTCATCGTTTCAGGCATAACGATAATGGCTTTGTAACCTTTGGCTGCCGCTACCATGGCCAGACCGATACCGGTGTTGCCGCTGGTCGCTTCGAGAATCGTATCGCCCGGTTTGAGGCGGCCTTCCTTCTCGGCTTCCTCTACAATGCTGACGGCGATCCGGTCCTTAACGCTGGAACCCGGATTCTGGTATTCAAGCTTCACGTAAATTTCCGCCGCGCCCTCCGGTACGATACGGTTCAAGCGTACAAGCGGGGTTCCTCCGATAAGCTCCGTTACATTGTTGACCACTTTAGACATGAGCAAAGACCTCCTAAGAATGATAAATGAGATAAAAATAATGTGTTACTTGTGACCTAAGTCTTCAGCATTTGCCCCTTGGGTCATCAGCGGCCGCCCTCAGTTCAACATTGGTCATGCCGGGTCTGCCCCCGAAAGTATAGAAAACGCCGCGCGCCAAGCCCCGCGCTGTACGACGGTTGATGTAGGGCCGTCGTCCTAATCCGACTAAATCAGTAGGTTTTACGTTACTCTCATATTATCAATCTTGTAGTCCCTTGTCAACATCTATTGCTGCTCCATATTTGGTACGCAGATTATCCTCGACCTGCTGCAGCGGCGGAGCCTGCTCCAAGGCAAGCTCCTGACGGACCTGATCCCTGATTTCCTGGTCGTCCGGCATCGGCGGCGCGGTTACTCTGTCAGTTTGAATGACGGCATATCCGCCCTCAACCTGAAAAGGGCCGGCAACATCCCCGGGGCTAAGTCCCGCTGCAGCCTTCAGCAGTTCCTGCGGCCAAAACGGATCGTTGTCCTCCACCGTCCCGACCCGGCCGCCATGAATTCTGCTGTCCTCGTCAATGGAAATCTCTTGTGCAAGAGCGGCAAAGTCCTCTCCCGACTCGATCCGGTCTAGAGCCTGTTCCGCCTCCATATAGGTATGAACCTTGATAATCGACAGTCCGATCTCCTTGACGGGGCGGAAGCGGTCCGGATTTTGCCGGATATACTCATCGATTTCCTTGTCAGTAATAATAATTCCGGCCGTGGCCACCGCCTGAAGCGTAAGCCTGTATGCGGTTTCTTCCCGGACTTCCTCCTTGGTCAGGCCAAGCTCCGATTCCATCTGTGCATAATACTGCTCCTTCGAACCATATCCGGAAGCCGCCGTCTCCAGTTCCCGGTCGACTTCCTGATCCGAGATGGAGATCCCGAGCCTTTTGGCCTCGGCCCCCACCGCAATCCGGTTCAGCATCGCGAGCAGCACCTCGTCGCCATGCTTCTTTTGAAGCTCATCTTGCCACTGCCGCAGCGAAATGGATTGGCCGGCCACCTTCGCTATTGTTTTTTCACCTTCATCGTCCCGTTCCGTTCCCTGTTCTTTCCGCCATTCCCGCAACAGAACGACAGCAAGCAGCAGGATGAACCCGGCCAGAACGAGGACGGCCTTGCGCAGAGCGCGCTCCTGTCTCGTCATCCCCACACGATCCTATTTCGCTTGATTGAGAATTTCCAACAGCTCGTTCTTGTCAAAAGAATAAGCTTCATTACAGAAGTGGCATACCACTTCGGCCTTGCCGTCTTCCTCGATGATCTGTTCAAGCTCATGTCTCCCAAGGCTTACCAGCGTCTGCTCGACCCGTTCGCGGGAGCAATGGCACTTAAACGTGATCGCCATTTCGTCCAGCACTTCCGTGTCCGGCAAAATTTGGCGGAGCATTTCCTCCGGCTCCATCCCCTGATCCAGCAGGGCCGTAACGGAAGGGGTCGAGTTCAGGTTTTTTTCTATTTCCGTAATTTCTTCATCGCTCAGGCCCGGCAGCAGCTGAATGATAAAACCGCCCGCTACCTTGACGCTGTTATCCGTGTCAACCAGCACACCGAGTCCGACGGCGGAATTGGTCTGCTCCGACACAGCAAAGTAATATGTGAAATCTTCGCCAAGCTCTCCGGAAACAATCGGCACACTTCCGCGGTAAGGCTCCTTGAGGCCAAGATCCTTGATCACATGGATAAAGCCCTCGGTTCCGACCGCCCCCGCCACGTCCAGCTTGCCCAGACTGTTGCTCGGCAGATGGACATGCGGATTTTGGACGTAGCCCCGGACTTCTCCTTGCGCATTCGCCTCTGCGACAATTTGCCCGATGGGGCCGTTTCCCTTGACCTGGATATTGATCATTTCCCTGCCCTTGAGCATGGCGCCCATCATGGCTGCTGCAGTAACCGTTCGTCCAAGAGCAGCCGTAGCCGTCGGATACGTATCATGCCTGCGCTGCAGCTCGGTTGTAAGTTCTGTCGTACGAACCGCAAAGGCCCGTACTCTGCCGTCCAGTGCCGTCCCCCGAACCAACCGGTCTTTTTTATTTTGCATGGGTGCCTAGCCCTCCTGTCCTCGATTGAAAAATCAAGATTATTTATTTCGCGAGTAAATAATGCGCAGTCCTTCCAGCGTAAGCATCGGGTTAACCTCGTCAATGCAATCCGTCTCGCCGGCAATTAGCGGCGCCAGTCCGCCTGTGGCAATGACCTTCAGCTCCGGGGCGTTCATCTCGTCCTTGATCCGCCTTACAATCCCTTCAACCTGCCCGGCATAGCCGAAAATAATACCCGCCTGCATCGCATGCACGGTATTTCGGCCGATGACTTTCTTGGGCTTCTCGAGCTCGATTCTCGGCAGCTTGGACGCCCGCTGATATAGGGCCTCGGTAGAAATGCCGATGCCCGGAACAATGGCGCCTCCCAGATAATTGGCGCTGCCGTCGATACAGTCGAATGTCGTGGCGGTCCCGAAATCGACGACGACCAGCGGGCACTGATAGCGCTCAATAGCCGCTACCGCGTTAACAATCCGGTCCGCGCCGACTTCGCGCGGGTTCTCATAACGCAGATTGAGCCCGGTCTTGATACCGGGCCCCACGACCAGCGGCTCTTTGCCGATATATTTCAAGCACATCTCCACGATCACATGCACCAGCGGAGGGACGACGGAAGAAATGATGACTCCCTCCACATTTTTGACGGACAGACCCGACATGTTGAACAAATTGTAAATCATAATTCCGTATTCATCAGCAGTCGCTTGACGCGCTGTACTGAGACGAAAATGGTGCAAAAGCTCCCGCTGGCGGTAAACCCCAAGCACAATATTTGTATTGCCGATATCCACGGCCAGCATCATGACAAGCCGCCCTCCTTCTTCGCATTCAGATCCAGACTGATATCCAAGCTCGAAAAAGAATAGGTAAGCCTGCCGACAGAAATCACATCCACACCGGTGTTGGCGATGCCGCGCACCGTTTCGAGCGATACATTGCCCGAGGCCTCCGTCTTGACATGCGGCGCCTTCGTCTTAATTCTGCGCACCGCCTCCATCATTAATTCAAGGGACATGTTATCGAGCATAATAATATCCGCGCCTGCGGCCAACGCTTCCTCCACCTGTTCCAGGCTTTCCGCCTCAACCTCAATCGTCATCGTATGGGGAATGTTGGCCCGGGCTCTGCTGACTGCCTGCTTGATGCCGCCGGCCCCTTTGATATGATTATCTTTGATCATCACCGCATCGTATAAGCCGAACCGGTGATTGGCACCGCCGCCAATGCGCACGGCATATTTCTCCAGTATCCGGTGCCCCGGCGTGGTCTTGCGCGTGTCGACCAGCTTCGCCGGCAGCCCTTCAAGCGCCTGCACGAACGTTGCCGTCCGCGTGGCCACGCCCGAGAGCCGCTGCATTAAGTTCAGAGCGAGCCGCTCCCCGGTCAAAATGGCGTGAGTACTGCCCTCCACCTCCGCGAGCACGGTCCCTTTGGCCACCCGTTCTCCTTCCTTCACGAGTGCGGTGAAGGACAGGCTCGGGTCGACCACCTCGAACACCAGCTCCGCGACGGGAATGCCGCACACCACGCCTTCTTCTTTTGCATGAATGATCCCTTTGGACTGATGTCCGGGCGCAATCGTTGTCAGCGTCGTTACATCTCCGGAGCCGACATCTTCCTTTAGCCAATTCTTAATCGATTGCACCAGTTGTTCATTGTAACCGTTAAACATCATCGCTTGTCTCCTCTACTATCCCCAGTTCGCGAATCTGGAGCAAATGCTTGCGCCAATGCTCATCATCCCGCTGCGGAAAATCCTCGCGGTAATGAGCTCCCCTGCTTTCCTCGCGCGCCAGCGCCGATTCCGTCACAAGCAGGCTGCAGATCAGCATGTTGGCGAATTCATAATCTTCACGTTTGGTCAGCGCTCCCCCAAAAATCGGCAGCTGACGGTTCAGCTCTTCAAGTCCTTTGACCAGCATTTCTTCATTCCGCCGCAGTCCCACATAGCGGACCATGATCTTCTGCAGCTTCAGGCGCCGTTCCACCATGGCCTGCGTCGGATGCTCCTGGCGGCCTTGATCGCACCCCGCGGATATATCGGTCTTCTTCAGCTTCGGCAGGCTGCGGACCCGCTCAACAATGCGCCCGCCGAAGACGATGGCCTCCGACAGGGAGTTGCTGGCCAGCCGGTTAGCGCCGTGCACACCGGTGGATGATACCTCGCCGCAGGCAAAAAGCCTTGGAATGCTGCTCTCCCCGTTCAGATCGGTCTTGATGCCCCCCATCATATAATGCGCTGCCGGTGCGACCGGAATCCAGTCGCTTGTTATGTCCAGACCGTAGCCGATGCAGGTCTTGTATATTGTCGGAAACCGGTGCTTCACCATATCCGCGGATTCATGGGTAATATCCAGATAGACAAAGGTCGATTTCGTTTCTTCCATCTCACTGACAATTGCCCGGGCAACGACATCGCGGGGCGCAAGCTCAAGCAGCTCATGGTATTTCTCCATGAAGCGCTCACCTTTGATATTACGCAGCACCGCCCCTTCGCCGCGCACCGCCTCCGATATCAGAAACCGGGGCGCGCCGGGATAGCTGAGGGCCGTCGGGTGGAACTGAATAAATTCCATATCGCGGATATGGGCACCTGCCCGGTAAGCGATTGCCACTCCGTCGCCAGTCGCCACCTCGGGGTTCGTCGTATAGCGGTACAACTGCCCCGCTCCGCCGGAGCAGAGAATCGTCGCATCCCCTTTCAGGAACAGGCGCTCTCCGTGCGGTTTTTGCACAAGCGCTCCCACGCATTCACCGTCATCCGTAATCAGATCGATCACAAAATGGTCGTCCCACACCTCAATATTATGGTGTTCCAATACCTGCTTCGCCAGCGCGCGTACGATTTCATAGCCGGTTGCGTCTCCATTGGCATGCAGAATCCGGCGATGACTATGCGCCCCTTCCTGCGTCAGCGCAAGTACGCCGTCCTCCTGGTCAAACAACGTTCCCAGCCGTATCAATTCGCGCACGCCTTCCGGCCCTTCATTAACCAGCACATCAACGGAAGACGAGGAGCAGAGCCCGGCGCCGGCCATCAAAGTGTCCTGCCGATGGTATAGCGGCGAATCGTCCTCCGCGATTACAGCGGCGATCCCGCCTTGAGCGTAACGCGTGTTGCTATCCATCAAGGACTTCTTCGTAATCAAAATGACCCGCCGATCCTCACTGGCCTTGATCGCTGTGAACAGCCCGGCAATGCCGGAGCCGATGACGATGCAATCCGTTTCTACGGTTGGAAGCTCCCGCAGGTCGAAATCAACCAAATATTGTGGAATCATGACCGCTTATTCACCTGTTTCAATGAAAGAGTAGCGCATGCTACCGGACTTGTAGCATGCGCTCTAGGGATTTTCTGGCTTTGTCTGCGACTGTTGGCGGCACATAGATCTGCGGCTTCATCGTCTCCAGGCATTTTACCAATTTTTTGAGATTGTTGACTTTCATGTTGGGACAGACCAGGAATTTGGAAGCAAAATGGAAGCTTTTGTCGGGACTGTCCTTGCGCAGCTGATAGCCTGTGCCGTCCTCGGTTCCCACGATAAATTCCTGAACATCCGATTTCTTGCAGTAATCGATAATAGCCGTAGTGCTGCCGACAAAGTCGCCCATCGCGACAACTTCCGGCCGGCACTCGGGGTGAACAACGAACTCCGCATTCGGATACTTGGCCTTCATTTCCACGACATCCTTGACTGTAAGCATGTCATGGGTGTTGCAGTAGCCTTCCCAAATGATCAGCTTCTTGCCCGTTTTCTCCTGAACGTAGTGGCCCAGATTTTTATCCGGAACCCAGATGATTTCTTCCGCATCCAGCGACTCGATCACCCGAACGGCATTGGCGGAAGTACAGCATATATCCGTCTCCGCTTTGATTTCAGCAGAAGAGTTGATATAGGTGACCACTTTGGCGTTCGGATGCTTCGCCTTCAGCTTGCGAAGACCGTCCACATTGACCATATCGGCCATAGGACAGCCTGCACGTTCGTCGGGAATAAGGACCGTCTTGTCAGGTGCCAAAATTTTGGCGCTTTCGCCCATAAAGTGAACGCCGCAGAACACAATGACCTCCGCATCCGTTGCCGCGGCCTTTTGGGCCAGCAAAAAAGAGTCGCCCCGAAAATCAGCAACCTCCTGGATTTCATCGCGCTGATAATAGTGAGCCAAGATGATAGCATTCCGTTCTTTCTTAAGCTGTTCAAGACGTTCACGCAGTTCACGGTTTTGTTCTTGCTTGCGCTCCAGCGCCAGAGCTTCCACGGTACAATTTCCCCCTTATGTTGACGGCTCTTTCGCCGGCATATTCAATCTGCATACAACCTGAATGTTAAAAATAAATCGGCATTTTGTAAACGATACAAAGTTCGTAATATTTATCACTAATGTACACAACGTTCTACGCCCTGTCAATCCGGTGGATACACTCTACAATAGCGGCGAATTTAGGGAAAAAAAATCCGGAGAACGGCTTCGTTCTCCGGATCCGGTTGTGTCTTTGCCAGCAAACCTAATTTCGATTAGCTCAGGCTTGCTCCGCCGCCCTTGCCATCATCATTTCCGTCTTCTCCGTCTTGCTGCGGATTGTTCGGAATGTCCTTAGGCGAATCGCCCAGTGTAGCATGAGGCTCTTCGGATTTGCCCTGAATGCGCACTTTTACGTCGCCGATGGAATCGATAACGGGTTCTGCGCCTTCATTCGCCACGCTGTCCACCGGCTTGCCGTCTTCAGTCAGATAGCCCTGCTCGATCAGCTCTTTGATCTCTTCAAGCTCAAGCGTCTCCTTCTCCAGCAGCGTGGTGGCGATCAGATGCATTTCCTTCGCATGCTCTTTCAGCAGCGCTCTGCATCGTTCATAGCATTCGTTGATGAACCGCTGCATTTCCTGATCGATCTCGTAAGCGATCGAATCACTGTAATTCTGCTCGTGCCCGATATCCCGGCCCAGGAACACCTGTCCTTGGGAAGTGCCGAACTGCATCGGTCCGAGCTTCTCGCTCATGCCGTATTCCATAATCATGCTGCGCACGATGCGGGTCGCTTGCTGGAAGTCGCTGTAAGCGCCTGTGCCGATCTCGCCGATGAACATTTCCTCGGCTACCCGGCCGCCGAGCAATCCGGTTACCTTATCCAACAGCTCCTGCTTCGTAACGAGCATACGGTCTTCCTTCGGAAGCATGATGACATATCCGCCTGCGCGTCCGCGCGGGATGATCGTCACCTTGTGGACCATATCGGCGTGTTCCAGGAAGTATCCGGCGATCGTATGGCCGGCTTCGTGATAAGCGACGATCCGCTTCTCGCGGTCGCTGATTACGCGGCTGCGCTTCTCAGTGCCGACGATGACGCGGTCGATAGCCTCATCCACTTCCCGCATGGAGATATCCTTGCGGTTGCGGCGGGCGGCGAGCAGCGCCGCTTCGTTCAGCAGATTCTCCAGATCCGCGCCGGTGAAGCCGGTTGTGCGCTTGGCGATCACGTCAAGCTTCACGTCCTTGGTCAGCGGCTTGTTGCGGGAATGGACCTTCAGTACAGCCTCGCGGCCTTTCACGTCAGGGCGGTCGACCGTAATCTGACGGTCAAAGCGTCCCGGACGAAGCAGCGCAGGGTCGAGAATGTCGGCGCGGTTGGTAGCCGCGACGATGATAATGCCTTCATTTCCGCCGAATCCATCCATCTCAACGAGCAATTGGTTGAGCGTCTGTTCGCGCTCGTCATGCCCGCCGCCAAGTCCGGCGCCGCGCTGGCGGCCTACGGCGTCGATTTCATCGATGAATATGATACATGGCGCATTCTTCTTCGCGTTCTCGAACAGGTCGCGTACCCGCGAAGCGCCGACGCCGACGAACATTTCAACGAAGTCGGAACCGGAGATGCTGAAGAACGGAACGCCTGCTTCCCCGGCCACAGCGCGGGCAAGCAAGGTTTTACCGGTACCCGGAGGACCTACAAGCAGTACCCCTTTAGGAATACGCGCACCAACGGCGGCGAATTTGCGGGGGTCTTTCAGGAACTCCACGACTTCGACAAGCTCTTGCTTCTCTTCGTCAGCTCCGGCAACATCTTCAAATGTGACCCTCTTCTTCTCTTCATTGTAAAGACGGGCTTTGCTCTTGCCGAAATTCATCACCTTGCCGCCGCCGCCCTGTGCCTGATTGAACAGGAAGAAGAACAGGATGAACATAATGACGAGCGGTATAATCGAGGAAAGGAAGGTCAGCCAGATGCTGTCACCCTCCATTTTCTTCTGGGTGAATGGAATGTCGTTATTCTGACTGGCCTCAGCCAATTCATTAATGGCCGCATCCGTAGGAGGAATATATGTGGAGAAGCTTTCCGATTTAGCCCAGCCCGGCTTCTGTTTATAAGCGCCGGTTACCAAAAAGGCGTTGCCTTCGAACTGAACCGTCAAATCCTTCACATTGTTACTCTTAAGCTCCTGCCGTAGCTGGTCATATCTAGGGAAATCGGCGGCTTCATTTCCATTGCTGACGAATTGAACGATGCCCACCACGACTAGAAATAAAATCAAATAAAAACCAGAATTCCGGATGAACCGATTCATCCCCTACCTCCTCTCGCAACACTTAAGTTATTGTACCATAGCCTATCGGAGCGCCTCAAATAGAGACGGCTTTAGGTAAATGATCCGGGAGACCAAGGCGATCAATGGTTTTATTTAGAGTAAATCTCCGGCTTCAATACCCCGATATAAGGGAGATTCCGATACTTTTCGGCATAGTCCAGTCCGTATCCCACAATGAACTCGTCAGGGATGACGAAACCGGTGTAATCGGCCTCAAGGCTTACGGTACGTCCCGCCGGCTTATCAAACAGGGTCACGACGGAAACCGAAGCGGCATTGCGATTGCGGAGCAGCTCAATCAGATAGCTCAGCGTAAGCCCGCTGTCGATAATATCCTCGACAATCAGCACATCGCGGCCATCGACCGGAACGTCCAAATCCTTGATGATCTTCACCACACCTGAAGATTTGGTTGTCGCTCCGTAGCTGGATACGGCCATAAAGTCCATCTCGACCGGCACTGAAATGGCTTTGACCAAATCGGCCATAAAAATAAACGCGCCTTTCAGCACGCAAATGACCAAAGGAGTGCGTCCCTCATATACATCGCTCAGCTGGGCACCAAGCTCTTTGATTCTGTCTTGAATTTCATCTTCGCTGATCAAAATTTCCTGAATATCGTTCTGCAACCTGCGAACCTCCTAAGTTATACTATGAAAAACTGTCTGCGGCCATTACGGTTATCCTCTACAGGTCTTCAATCGACAGCAGCAGAACCGAATCCGTGTCATCCCCGACGGCGGCATGGACAGAGCGGCGAACACCCGGAATCCAGACGATATTGCCAAGTCCGTCACACACAAGGGGAATGCGTGATCGCTCGGTAGAAGGTATTTTGTCATCAATGTAAATATCTTTTACCTTTTTGCTTCCGTTTAATCCCATGACCTTCATGGTATCTCCAGGCAATCTGGAACGAATCATCAGCGGGAAGACCAGCTCTTTATAGTCGAACCGGGCGGACAGATTTCCGCCCTCTCCCCTCGGGACCGCCTCATTCTCTCTCTGTGCCAGCGTCATCGTAATTGCCTTGCCGATCTCCCCCAGTTCAATCCGGGGCTGCGGCGAAGACACGCGATACACGTAGCTTGCCTGATGATCCAAAGGAGCGGATAAGAAATAAATGGTGTTATACTGCCGTATACAGGTTAAGCCGCGGCCCAAATCGAGACTCCAGGCGGTGGGCAGATCCTGCAGTATTCCCCGCCTCACGGATTCAACCTTAGGAAAATCGATTTCCGGCGTATCCGCCGACAGATAATTTAATATTAGTTTAATCAAACGCCGTTGTAAAGCGGAGGGTAGAGCGGTAAAATCAGCTCTGTCCAGGGTGCATTTGCCCTGTTCCTGACGAACGTTCCCGGCAAAGCATTCGGCGGCCGCCGCTTCCATAAAATCGTCCTCCGCGCCGGCGATTTCCGCCAGCTGCGTAAGCGATCGGCCCAGCTGCGGACTGTAGCCGGTTAGAAAGGGAAGTACCTCCAGCCTGACCGCGTTGCGCGTGTACTTCGTCTGTTCATTGCTGGGATCTTCCGCATAGCGGTAGCCCCGCTGCCGACACACCTCCAGAATCGCCGCTTTGTTAATACGAAGAAAAGGACGGATAAGTTCCACGTTTTTTTCGGTTCTCTTGAACCGCATTCCCGCAAGCCCCGACAGCCCGCTGCCGCGCAGCAGCCGCATCAGCACCGTCTCGGCCTGGTCGCCTTCATGATGGGCGAGAGCAATGGAACGCGCTCCCCGGCGCCTTGCCGTATCGAGCAGGAACTCATAACGCTTCTCCCTTGCCGCTTCCTGCGGCCCGAGGCCGCTTTCCTTCATAAAAGAAGGAATATCGAGTTCGGCGAGTTCAAAGGGGATTCCAAGCCCTTCGGCAATACTTCGCACCAACTCAGCCTCCTCTGCCGACTCCGCGCGGAACCCGTGGTTCACATGCGCACAAATCAGAGTGAGCGGCATCCGGCTTACGGATATTTCATGCAATACATGCAAAAGAGCCACAGAATCCGGCCCTCCGGACACTGCGACTACAATGACGTCTCCAGGCTCCCACAGCCCGTGCTCGGCTGCAGCGTCCATCACCGACTCCAACAGTTCATTCCATATGGCCATAGCCGGCTTCCTTCCCTGCCCGGCCGCAGAGTAGCCCGCGGCTTGATAACGGCATGAATCGGCATGCCTACCGTATGTATAATATAGAATATTAAAAACGATAAATCCAGTAAACGGTAAAAGCCAGCAGACACAGCGACAGTGCAAAGGCGCCCGTCAGCCAGCGCGGGGTCGCCATCGGCTCATGCTTGACCGTCCGGGATTCGTACACATGGCTTCTCCACAAGTCTCTGGCCTGCTTCGACGAGGAAAATCCGCCTTTCAGCGCCGTCCTGAGCCAAGAGGCCAGCTTTTTGTCGGAGAGCTTATTCGCAAGCTTAACCAGATCTTCGGCGCTTCGGGTCTGCGGGAGCTGTCGTACCGCCTGTTTCATCCCAGTCTCGTCGAGAAGGCGCAGGCAGAGCACCGCGAAGGCGAACAAATCATAGCCTTCGTCCCCGATCCGGCTGCCAGCGTTCCAGAAGCCGCGGTCATGCCACTCCGTGAACTGCTTCACGCTGCGGCCGATGGGACCCGCTCCTCCGAAATCGATCAGCTCGGCTTCGCCGTACTCTGACACCACAATATTTTCCGGCTTCAGATCACCGAAGATGAACCCGCACTCATGCAGTCCCCGCAGTCGCTCGAGCAGCTTCAGTCCGATCAGGCCAAGCCAGGAGGAACCTTTCCTGGACAGAAAATAATGCAGCGGCATACCTTGCACATAGCGCATAACGTAAAAAGGAAATCCCCCCTCGGCGGCATCGTCCGATTCCAAAAAATAGGAAGCGAGCGGAGATGCCTTTCTGTCCCGCCAATCCTGCCGCGCGCGGCAGGATTGAAGCGAGGTCAGCACGTTGATCTCCGACTGGAGATCGAGCGCATCGTATCCGATTTTGAGCGCGTACTTCTCCCGTCTACCCTCCCGGCTCACCAGATATACCGTACCGTTTGCGCCTTGTCCGAGCAGCCGTTCCACGACATAGCGGTTCCCCCTCCACTTGCCGACAATGACATCCCCGGGAGAACGGGGCGGATTAGACGACATATCCACCAGGCATCCCTTCTTCTTCATCCAAGTGTGCCGCCATGCGGCCTTGATGTTCATTTAGTGTACCATACCGGAAATGTTCAAGCACCTTGAAAATCGCCGGTCCCGTCGGCGTCGCCCCCTTCATTCGGATTCGGCCAAACAGCGTACGGATATCCGATACATTCATACTCCAGTCCATATCGAGCACGGCTGGTTCACCTGTAGAGCCCGGAAAATGGAACACGGAAATTTCGCTGATGCCCTCCCTGGCTTCGAGGCTGAGCGCCAGATCGCGGATCGCGTCCTCCACCGCCGCGAGCTTCGGCTTCATGCTGGCGCTGGCATCGATCAGGAGCGCAATCCGCAGCGCCGCCTTCTCACTGAGATCGTCGACTACCGTTACCACCTGGGAACGTTTGGCCGGAGGCAGATCCTCCAAGGAGCCGTCGCCCAGAATTTTTTTCACCTCCTTATTAACCGCCTGCTGAATCGTCTGAACCACCGTCTTGCGGGTCATCATCTGCATCGTCTGCGCCAGCTGGGGGGTCCCCACAATCCGGCTGAGGCCGCCGCCCGCTTTGGCGATCTCTTCAATCTCCCGGCCGCCCAGCTCGCCAATCGTTCCATAGTCGATAACCCCAATCACATTGACCGTTATCCCGTCCTGAAGAGCGTGCGCCGCCGCCATCACCGGGCTTTCCCCTACATTCGAGCATCCGTCGGTTATAAGCAATATTTGCTTCATGTCCGTATTCCTCCCGCTTTTTAAATGAAATCTCTCTTCTCTAGTATGCCCTGGGTTGAGAGATTCCAAACGCGGCAGAATGCGGGAGGAACAAGCGGTTAAAGCAAAATGCCAGTCAGCTCACTGTGCGCGGCCGCTCCATCCGGGAGAGTCCCGGTATATGCAGAGTTGACCATTCCGGCTGGTAGTGCTCGATGCGGCTGACCACAATCGTCATATCGTCATGAATTGTATTGCCCTGATAACGGATGACCTTCTCCAGCAGAGTATCGGCGATTTCCTGAGGATCGCTGCTCTCCAGCTCCTGAATCATCCGCTTCAT
This sequence comes from Paenibacillus sabinae T27, assembly GCF_000612505.1. NCBI lineage: Bacteria > Bacillati > Bacillota > Bacilli > Caryophanales > Paenibacillaceae > Paenibacillus > Paenibacillus sabinae. Next base: position 55,747 of record NZ_CP004078.1, on the reverse strand, counting down.
CCATGCCTCCTTATTAACAGCGTAGCCGGGCGCATCGTAAATGCCGTCGGTCATCATAATCAGAATATCGCCTGCCCGCAGCTGCATCGTCACGAAATCGACCTCAATATCCTGAATGATGCCGATCGGAAGATTGCTTGCCGTAATCGGAATGACTTCGCTTCCCCGCTTAATGAAGCTGGGCGCCGAGGCAATCTTCATAAAGGTCGTCTGCGCGGAATACTGATCGATCAGCGCCATGTCCACGGTGGCGTAAAAATCCTCCGGCGAACGCAGCAGCAGAATTGAATTCACGGACTTCACCGCCAGCTTCTCATCCATGCCGGACTGCAGCAGCTTCTCCAGCATGCCGAGCGCCGCGCTGCTCTCCATCCGGGCCCGCTCCCCGTTGCCCATACCGTCGCTGACAGACACCGCGAATGTCCCGTTGCCGAGTTCGGCCGTGCTGAAGCTGTCTCCGGACAGCATGTCCCCGCCCTTGGCGGCCCCGGCTACGCCGGTACTAACCTCAAACGCTTTGGCCGAGCCAAAGGTAACGGTCGACAGGCCGTCGCGGCTGTTCATCGCCGTTTCGCTCTTCACCGAGATATTTTCCTCCAATATATCGGACAGCAGCGGGGCAATCATTTTGCGGGATTCGTCGAAGCCCCGGTTGTAGGCGTGAATGACCTCAATTTCCACGCGCCCGGGATCGAGGCTGACAATATCAATGCTGTGGATGGACAGGCCCAGCTTCTCCAGCGCTTGACGGATTTGCGCTTCCTGCCGGTAGAGCGCCTGCCCCTCGCGTTTGATTTCCCTTGCCAGATCGTCCATCACCTGCGATACGCCGGAGAGCTGCTCGGCTACAAATTTGCGGCTGTCGTATATTTGTCTCTTCCAGCGCATATCATGCTCGTACAGATAATATTGGCTCCGCATCACCTCCAGAACTTCGTCCGTCTTGCCGCAGATCCGCGCCCATTCCGCGGGCAGCCGCGCCGCTGAAATCTCCGGATTCTCTTCGACCGTGGTCATCATATCGGTCATATACTTATACGTCTGATAGAACTTCGAATCCCAGCAGTGCGAGCGGCGGATGCAGCTGGAGCAGGTCTCTTCCGTGACCGCATTCATGAAATGCTCCAACTCCCGGGTCGTTTTGCCAGCTTCGCCGGCAGACGGAATCTGGCCGAAGCTGGTGGAGAGCTGCCGGAACACCTGGGAGAACTGGGTCACCCGCTCCGCGGTAATATCGCGAACCCGCCGCGCATATTCATGTTGAGAGCGGCTGTGATCGCTCGTGCCGGGCACATATTTGGCAATGGCCTTAATGATGGCCCGGGGGGTCGCGAGGAAGAGCAGTATCGCCGCGCACGTCTCCCAGGTGGAGTTCATCATATCACCCGGTCCGCTGAAATAGACGGACAGAATGCTGGAACCAAGCAGCATCCCCAAAGCGACCGCGCCTTTTCGGCCGCCCTGAAGCATACCCGCCAGCATACCCGAGAACGCAAGCAGGCTCATCTGGTAGATCGCCCCGATATCAGCCAAGCTGAGGATCAGGCCCGTCACGACGCCGACCGCCGCGCCGAGCGGGGCCCCTCCGGCCATGGCGAACATCAGAATCAGGTAGCGAGACAGGATATGCTCCAGCGATAATCCGCCTATTTTCCAGCCCACGAGGCCGGTCATAATGGAGGCCAGCATAATAATCAGGCATAGGATTTCCTCATTTCGCAGCACGCGGCTTTTTTGTCTATAGGTCAGCACCGGTAGCGCTTGCACGAAGACAAGCGTCAGCACAAAAGCAAGCAGAGCGTTGAGCGTGGTCATCATCAGCGGATACCAGGAGAGCGTAGGACCGATAATCGTCTGGAACAGCCCGACCATAAAGGACGAGACAAAGACCATCACCGGCGCGTAGGCCAGATCAATTCGCTGGAAAGCCTCCATCCCTTTATAGAGAAGAATAAATACGATAAGCTCGGCCGCTATCGTGAATATGCCGGGAAACGGAGTATACAAGCTACCTGCAAGAATCGCGGCTCCGACCGGAATCGTGCAATCTTTGCGCATAAAAACGATGATGGCGAAAAAGGCTGCAGCAAACGGGGACAACTCGTTCAGGATCATGGCTCGTCCAAGCAGAAATCCCATGAAGCCGAGCAGCAGCATCCATTTTTTCGTGTCCAGCATACGAAGAATACGCTGGTGCTTGCCCCATGCTTTGAACCGCTCTCCCCATGCTGCTTTCTCTTCCTCCATGCCGTCTTCCACTCTTGTCCACTCCTGAAAACTCACCACATTGCTTTTGCCCATATTGATGAACACCACCCGTTTAAATTTAAAGAACAAGGCCCGCGGTGCCGTTGCCTCGAAAGCAAGTGCCCCAAGGAAGCGAAGCCGTCCCTTCTTGTGGTACTCATTATAAGCGTGGCCAACTTGGAAAGTTTGTCAGAACAAGACGGTCGTCCAGAAGAAATTTCCGACAAAATTAGGCGGTGTTCCGGCCGTCCCGAAAACCGCTTTTTTCCTTGCGGGACAGTCTTTACAGCTGGTTTACGACCAATTTTTTACATAATTAGGAGACTTCTATTCGTCAGCAAACGCTCCAAGCTTTAGCTGAATTCCCATGGATGCTGTCGCAAATTTCCAAGCGGGCGACAAAATAATAGGCATATCGGGGTAAATAGAGAACGCTTTCAAAAAAATCGGGAAAAACCTCATTCCCGGGAATAACCGGAAGCGGAAAAGCCGGCTGCAGGCCGGGCCGACACAGAAAAAAACCGCATACGGCCAGAGGCCCTGCGGTTTATTTGAATTGTAGTATGAGGTTAGACGCGTTTGGCTCCACGGCCGCCGCGTTTGCCTTCCGTGTTCTTCTTAAGAGAAGACATACGTTCTTCACTGTCTTTAAGGAAGCGTGACATTTTATCCTCAAATGAAGGTTTACCGGCTGCAGGCTTGAATGGACGCCCTCCCCGTTCACGATTGTAGCCTCCGCCACCACCACCGCCGCCGAAACGGTCTCCACCGCTTGGACGATCCGGTCTTGGGGCTCTTGGCGGACGAACTTCCGATGCCGGCTTGTCAACAGCCTGCTTGATGGAAAGTCCGATCTTGCCGTCCTTGTCGACATTGATCACCTTAACCGTTACCACATCATTAATCTTCAGATGATCGTTGACATCCTTGACGTAATTATCGGCGATTTCCGAGATGTGAACGAGACCTGTGACACCTCCTGACAGATCTACAAACGCTCCGAAATGCGTAATGCCTGTCACCTTGCCCTCTAACTTGGTGCCCACTTCAATTGCCATAGAATAAAATGATCCTCCCTTAAGAATGTACAGACTTCCCGATTAAAATCCAGTCTGCGGTGATTTGATTATACAGGAAAGAGCAAAGCAAGGCAACAGAGCGAAATGCCCCTTTTTTGCCGGCTTATTGCTCAGGGTTGCTCGGTCCGGATAGGAACTTCGCCTTTGGGGTACATGTTAAACCACTTGCGCGCCAATTGGCCGATATACTCGTTGTCGTTCAGACGGGATACCTCGTATTTCAGCTGGCTCAGCGAGTCGGTGACCTGCTTGCTGCTCTCCTGCTTCTGTGCGAGTTCCTGCTTCTTGTCCGAAATCAGGGCGCTCTGAGCGAAGAAAATATATCCCGCCCAGCCAAAAAATACCGCCATCAGAACGATCCAGATCAGCCTGCGTCTCTTGGCTCCCACAGCGGATGCGCTCCCGCCAGGCTGTTTCGGTTCCGGAGTATATCTGTTCATGCAAGTCCTCCCGTTTCAAGGTCAGCGTTTTCTTTTTGCGGCAATAAATTCCGTTAATTTGGCGACCGGAGCGCTGCTCAGCAGCCTTCGATAAGCCGGAGACAACCATCTGACGGGAAAAATCCATAAAGGCTTGGTCAGCCGGAGCAGCAGCTTTAGCATAAAGAGCAGAATACGGCCAATCAGCCGCACCAGTCCCCATGTAAGCTTCCACAGCCACAGCAGCGGCAGGCCGACCAGAATTCCCAGCAGCTTTGTCAGCAGCTTCCATATCCAAGCCACCGTTTGAATTAACATTACCACAAATTTCTGCACCGTGACACTGAAGATTAAAAAATAAGCCCACACGCCCAGAAATAATCCGACAAAAGCGTAGAAGCGCAGCTGCCCCTGATTTCCAGCGTACAGGAGCCTGAACACAAGAAGAGCCGATGCCAGCCAGTAGAGAAGATCGAGCACCGCGTTCAGCCATCCGGGAAACCGCAGCCTCAGCGACACTACCCGGTAGCCGTCGAAGGCCACACCCATCGATGCCCCGGCGGCGATCATGTACAGCAGCGTCATCCACTGGACGGCCGGATTCATTTGAACAGTTTGCCGAGCAGCCCTTTATTTTTACCCTTCGCTCCCGGTTCAAGGTAAATCAAAGAATGGACATTTCCTTCCAGTGACAGCAGCCCGTTCTCCAGACTGAGGTTCTTGATATGTAAATGGCTGCCGCGAATGCTGAGCGTTCCAAGCTCCGTCTGAAGCAGAAACTCCCCGCTGTCAAAGCTCTCCACATTTTGCACGCCCGTTAAATCCACTGCCTTGCGGCTTCGCATATGCACATCATGCTGCTTGACGGTTCTTCCAGGTTCGATCATGGCATGTACCCCCTCTCCTTCTAGTCCTAATTTATGGCGGAGAGAGCCGCTTTAGAACAACCCGGGGCAAAGGCGGATTCCGGATCATGGCCAGTCAGGGAACTTCGGAAACATTAATTCTTTGATCAAAAAAAGCGCTCCCCTGCACGCCGCAGGGAAACGCTTGGATTAAATAAAGAACATTTTCGCCGCTTACCAGTCAAGACCATTGCTCTTTGCAATCGGCTCTTCGCGCAGCAGCGTGTACATGCCGGCCGCCTCGTCTTTGCGGGTCGTTTCGACCAGCTTCTCCACGCGGACCGTTACCAGCTTTTGACCGAATTGAACCGTAATCTCGTCGCCGATCTTCACCGTACTGCTAGGCTTCGACTCTTTCCCGTTAATCAGCACCCGGCCTTGTTCGGACACATCCTTGGCCACCGTGCGGCGCTTGATCAGGCGGGACACTTTCAGATACTTGTCCAGACGCATTAGTTGACAGCTTCTTTAAGCTTGTTGCCGGCCTTGAACGCCGGAACGGTCGATTCAGGAATTTCGATCGTTGTGCCCGTTTGGGGATTGCGGCCGGTGCGGCCGGAGCGCTTGCGCGTTTCAAAGGTGCCGAACCCGATCAGCTGAACTTTGTCGCCATTTGCCAGCGCCTCGGTGATTTCACCAAGGAGTCCGCTCAGCACAAGCTCTACGTCTTTTTTGGCCAATCCGTTTTTCTCGGAGATGTTGTTGATCAAATCTGTTTTGTTCATGGTTTAGTGTTCCTCCCGGAAATAAGAAAAATAATGAAACGCGTTCTTGTCGGACGGCATTTTCCGCAAAAACCGCCGTTTCATCTTAATGCTATTCTGGATGGGTTGTCAAATCCCTGCCGCGCTGCCGCTATTTATACAAAAACATCTGGCGTTTCCACCGTCTGCCGCTTAAGCGCGCTCTTCGGCCTTGGCTTCCTGCCATAGGGCTTCCATTTCCTCCAGGCTGCTGTCCTTGGGAGTGATTCCTTTGTCCTTCAGACGCCGCTCAATGTAGTGGAACCGTTCGACAAATTTGCGGTTGGTGCGGGTCAGCGCCTCCTCCGGGTCGGTTCCGATAAATCGGGCGGCGTTGGTCGCCGCGAACAGAAGGTCGCCAAGCTCCGACATCTGCTCTTCCGAAGGGGCACCGGTATCGATCGCTTCCCTCAGCTCGTCCAGCTCTTCGCCGATTTTGGCGAGCACGTCCCCGATATTGTCCCAGTCGAAGCCGACCTTGGACGCTTTCTTCTGCAGCTTGTACGCCTTCATGAGCGCCGGCAGATCCCGGGGAACGCCGCTCAGCGCGGAATCGGCCTCCGGTTTGATTCCTTTGCGCCGCTTTTCCTCAGCTTTCATGCCTTCCCAGTTCTGCAGGGCAGCTTCCGCATCTTGGGCGTCCTTGTCGCCGAAGACATGGGGATGGCGGAAGACGAGCTTATCGTTCAGCCCTTCAATCACATCGAACACATTGAATGTGCCAAGCTCTTCCTCCATCTGGGAATGCAGCATAATCTGCAGCAGCAGATCGCCCAGCTCTTCCTTCATATGCTCGGGATCATCCTCGTCAATCGTCTCGAGCACCTCGTAGGTTTCCTCGATCAGATTTTTGCGAAGGGAATCATGGGTCTGCTCACGGTCCCAGGGACAGCCCTCCGGACTGCGCAAAATGCCAACAATTTCATGGAGCCGGGCAAAGGTGCGGTTCCGTAAGCCTTCACTGCGGTCCGCCGGAATATAGATCAGCGACAGATTGCCGTATCCCTCCAGGCGGTCCAATTCATACAGCGGTGCCCGAACGATCCGCTCCTCCCCTTCCACGCCAAGCGCATGGCCGACCACGACCTCATATTCCGGCGGATACAGCTCCATCAGGCACAGCTTCGCCTCAGAGGCGGTAAAGGTATCGTACACCTGTCCGATCAGCGTATGCAGCTCCGGCCGGAGCTGCGAGCGGGAGATGCCGGAAGCATCCAGCAGCTGAAAGCCTTCGATCGGGTCAAAGCCCAGGCGCACGAACGCTTCATCGAGGAAGCTCTCGCCTCCAAGAATGGTCAGATCGATCCCCTCGTCCGCGCAGCGAAGGCGAAGCTTCGACACGGCGGATTCCGCCACCATCGGATGTCCGGGAACGGCATAGACGATTTCCGCAGCGGCGTCACCTAAGCGCGCTTCTTCGATCAGCTTCACGGTAATCGCTTCGTAGACTTCGGGAAAAGACGAATAGGCTTCGTACAGCCCGTCGAAAGACTGAAATTCGACGCCCAGCTCCACAAGCGCCTTTAGCGCGGGATGCTCCTTGGTGCGGACGTAGACTTTGGAAGCCGCCCGCAGCTTGTTCACTATGCCCAGCGTCAGCCGGTCCGGATTGCCGGACCCTAGTCCGACGACCGTTAATTTTGCGCTCATGCCATTCCTCTCCTTAAGCCGCGGCCTTCTTGCTTGCGCTTTCTCGCAGCACTCTAGCGGCGGATGTATAATCTTAAACCTGCAGGAGCAGGTTTTCATTCAGTGATTCAGGCCCGGGTAGCCTTACGGGAACAGGCCCAGCTTCCGGATCGCCCGGGCGAGCTTCGGACCGAGCCCGGGGAGCTGGCGCAGCTCGTCCTCGTCCAGCAGCCGCAGCCGCACGGCCAGCGCGGCAAAGACGAGGCAGCCTGCGGCCACGCCGAGCAGGCTCTGCGCCAGCGCCGCCCCGCGGCCGCCGATTCCGGCCGCGTCCAGCAGGGCCCCGCAGCCGAAGCTTGCGGCTGCGGCGGCCGCCGCCAGGCCCGCGAGCAGCGCCGCGGGCCGCGCCAGCCAGTCTGCGGGGCGAAGCCGCAGACCGGCGGCCCTGCACAGCAGCCGCACGTTCAGCGCGGCTGCGAGCCCCTGCGCGGCGACGGCGGCGATGGCCGCGCCGGCAATGCCCTGCTGCGGGACGAGCAGCAGGTTGAGGGCCGCCTTCAGCGCAGCGGCGGCCAGGAAGTGCAGCGCCGGGGCACGGACGTAGCCCCAGGCCCTGGAGCAGCGCGGCGGAGATGATGCTCACCGTGCCGCCGGCGGCAGTGAAGGCGAGCCAGCGGATCGTGCCGCTGCCTGAAGCGTCGCCGTACAGGGCGATGTTGACCGGCACGGCGAGCACGGCAAGACCCGCCGCGGCGGCGAGGCCGAGCAGCCAGAACCAGCGCAGCGACAGGCGGCAGCGGCTCTCCACCTCGCTTAAATTCCCGCGAAACTTGGACTCGGCCAAGGCGGGAATGAACAGGGCGGAGAGCGAACCCGCCAGCATGGTCACGAGCTGCACCAGCGGAACGCCGCGGTTATAAATGCCGAACTGCACCATCGCCTGCGCCTCGCCGCCAGCCGAAGCCAGCAGACGGGGCATGGTGAATACGTCCACCAGGCTGATCAGCGGCGCGGCCAGCGTCCCCAGCATGACCGGCAAGCCGTAAGCCAGCAGCTTCCGTATGCTGCTCCCGTTTGTCCTGCGAATGGCAGGCGAAGGCGCATGAAGCGGCGCTTCGGGGCTTAGCGGCGCGGCTTCGGCCCCTGCAGAGATTTCCGCAGCCGCGTCCTCCCTGAGCCTGCGGTGGTTCCGCCAGTACAGCAGCATGACGGCAAGCCCTGCGATACCGCCCCCGGCGGACCCGAGCAGCGCACCCGCCGCAATCAGCTCCGCACCGGCCCCTCGGCTGCTTAGAAAAAGCAGCAGCGCGATCATCACGGCAACCCGGGCCGATTGCTCGAATATTTGCGACACCGCGGTCGGCATCATGTTATGCAGCCCTTGAAAATACCCCCGGAACGCGGCCATTACCGGCACAATGGCAAGGCCCCAGGCGGCCGCACGCAGCGCAGCGGCAACATGGCCACTGCCGATGAAGCCGGCGATCAGCGGCGCACCCGCGTAGGTCCCGGCCGCCAGAAGCAGCCCCGCCACGCCGCTGACAAGCCCCGCCCGCAGCAGCACCGTCCGGCCTTCACCCGGGCTTCCCCCGGCCACCGTTTCCGCCACGGCCTTGGATACCGCGGCGGGCAGCCCCAGCATCGCTACGGTAACAAGCAGTGTATAGATCGGATAGACCGTATTATAAATGCCGAATACTGCATCCCCGCCTAAGTTTTGCAGCGGAATTTTTTGTAGCGTTCCAATCAGCTTCGACAGCAGGGCGGCGGCGCTTAAAATAAATGCCCCCCGCAGCAGCTTCGAACCCGTCGCTTGTGATTTCATGGGATACCTGCTTCATCAGTTGGATTAGAATGAATTTCTATATTATACCTCAACATGACGCCGCACAACAAAATCCCGCTCTCGTCTTTCGCCCTGCGGCGAAAGGAAAAGCGGGAAGGAAAGGGGAAAGAATATTACTGCTCCATCTGCTTGCCCAAAAAACCGGCGGCCGTTTCGGCCATTTTGATTTCGAGCTGCGACATTTTTACCGCTTCGTCCTTGTTCATCAGCACTACGGCTCCAATGGGATCTCCCCCGGAAATAATGGGTGATGCTACATAGGATGAAAGCGCATCCTGATGGTCCTTCGTGATTTCGTAATTGCCGCTGTTCGTTTCGAGCACCGTCTTGCGGCTATCCATGCATTTTTCCAGCAAAGCGCCGACCTGCTTGTCCAAATAATCCTTTTTGGAGCCCCCGGCCAATGCGATGAAGGTATCGCGGTCGGAAATGAGGGTAATATGACCCGTGCTTTCATACAGTGATTCCGCATACTCTTTTGCAAAGTCACCCAGCTCGCCGATCGGCGAATACTTTTTCAGAATGACCTCGCCATCCCGATCGACGAAAATCTCCAGCGGATCTCCCTCGCGAATACGCAGCGTCCGTCTGATTTCTTTCGGAATGACGACCCGTCCCAGGTCATCGATACGTCTTACAATGCCAGTAGCTTTCATCTCACATGTTGCCCCGCTTTCTTAAGAAGTATTTTGCCAACTACTGCTTGTGAAGGGATCGGATAATCCCAGTGATTTATCGTGATTGTCTGACCATAGTATTCATCTGTTCCCATTTCCTTATACATGGTGCGTTCTTCGCATCCGATTGATTTGCTGTACTTACTGTCCCCATCCGGCAAAAAAAAGATACTGCCCTGTCAGGACAGTATCTTGAATCCGGCATCCCGTCACCCGACTAGGATACCTGATCTGTTGGTTTACTTCGCGCTTTGCGTTGCCGCCGGCGCAGATGCGCTTGGCGAAGCCCCGGCGCCCGGAGCCGGAGAGGCGCTGCTCTTCGGCAGATTGATATTCTCAATAATGCCGTTCAGATCCTTCTCCATGAACTGCTGCAGCTTGTCCGAGGCGACCGCGCTCTTGAGCGACTCTTTCTGCTCATCGGTCAATTGGTCGAACATCTTCTCCGTCCGCGACTCCACCTTCATGATGTGGTAGCCGTAGGTCGTTTCGATCGGATCGCTGATGGTGTTCAGCGGCAGCGTCTGGGCGGCCTTCTTGAACTCCTCCACATACGTTCCGAGCGCAGTGTCCGCATACAGCCCGCCTTTTTCCTTGGAGCCGGTGTCGTCGGAATACTCCTTCGCCACCGCCGCAAAGTCCGCTCCGCCGTCCAGCTTCGCTTTCACTTCCTTGGCCCGCTTCAGCGCGTCTTCTTTGCTGCGCTCCTTCTTATTCGCATCGGTGAAGCCGACCAGCACATGACGCAGCGTTGCGACCGTGAAATCGCCCTTAGTCGCCTCGAACTGCTTCTTCACTTCGTCATCCGTCACTTTTAGCAGCATATCCTGGTACACCGTCAGCACACGTACCATATAGCTGCGGATTTCATCCTCCGTTATGCCCTGCTCCTTCAGCGAGCTGGCATATGTATCGCCTAGTCCCTGCTTGTAGGTGGCCAGCTGCGTGTCCGCCTGCTTCTCCGCTTCTTTCTTCGCTTTGTCCGAAGCCTGTCCGGCCAAATACTCAAAAGCAGCCTCCTGTTTCACAATCGTTTCTTTGAAAGCGTCCAGCTCTAGATACTGCGCCTGCTCCGGCGACAGGAACTTCATCACCTTCACATCGGTGTCGAATTCCTTCTGCGTTACCGTGCCGCCCTTGTACGTCACAATAACGGTGCTGTTGTCTTCCTTATCTTTCTTATTATTGCCGCTGCATGCCGAGAGCATGGAGAACGAAAGGGCGGCCGCCAGCGAGACGAGCAGCACCTTCCATGATTTACTTGACCGCATTGTGTAGTTCTCCCTTCAATTTAAAAGACGGTTTGATTTCTTCCAGGAACCGCTCAAGCAGGTCAAGCAGTCCCTTATCGTCCAGGCCTTTCGTTTTTATGCGAATAGCCGCTTTGGCGTCTTTTTCGAATTGCACACGTCTTTCAAAGCCATTACCAAGCTTGGCAAGCTTGCCTGTATCAATCAAGGCGATACGATTCTCGTAAAAATTCAGCAGCACTTCATCGCCGCGGCGATTCATGGAGTCGATGCCGTACCATTTACCGTAAATTTTCAGCCTCGCCACGGATAAAAGATTGACGACCGCCTCCGGAAGCTCGCCGAACCGGTCCAGCAGCTCGTCTTCCAGCTCCGCCGCGTCCTCGAACGTCGAGACCGCCGCCACCTTTTTATAGATTTCAATCTTTTGCACACTATCGTAAATATATTCGGAAGGCAGATAGGCGTCTATTGCCAGATCGATAACCGTATTCCCTTCCTTGAGGGATTGATCTTCTTCCCCGAGGACGCTGACCTTGCGTTTGCGGATTTCCTCCGCCAGCATTTGCGAATACAAGTCAAAGCCCACGGAGGCGATAAAGCCGTGCTGCTCCGCGCCCAGCAGATTGCCTGCGCCGCGAATCGACAGGTCGCGCATGGCGATTTTGAATCCCGAACCGAGCTCGGTGAATTCCTTGATCGACTGCAGCCGCTTCTCGGCTACCTCGGTCAGCACCTTGTCGCGCTGATAGGTAAAATAGGCATAGGCGATCCGGTTGGAACGTCCAACCCGGCCGCGCAGCTGATACAGCTGGGACAGGCCCATTTTGTCCGCGTCATGCACAATAAGCGTATTGACATTCGGTATATCGACGCCGGTCTCGATAATGCTCGTGCTTACGAGCACGTCGTATTCGCCGTCAAGGAAGTCGAGAATCGTCTTCTCGAGTTCGGACTCCGACATCTGGCCGTGTCCGATGCCGACCCGGGCTTCCGGAACGAGCATTTGAATCTGCGAAGCCATTTCCTGAATACCCTGTACGCGGTTGTACAGGTAATAGACCTGCCCGCCCCGTCCGAGCTCGCGCTCCACCGCTTCGCGGACAAGCGTCTGGCTGTATTCCACGACATATGTCTGCACGGGGAAACGGTTCTCCGGCGGCGTCTCGATAACGGACAGATCGCGGACGCCCAGCATCGACATATGCAGTGTGCGGGGAATCGGCGTTGCCGTCAAGGTAAGCACGTCCACATTCGTCTTCAGCTTCTTCAGCTTCTCCTTGTGGGTGACGCCGAAACGCTGCTCCTCATCGACAATCAGCAGACCCAAATCCTTGAACACAAGGTCCTGCGACAGCAGCCGGTGTGTGCCAATGACAATGTCTACCGTTCCCTGCCGGACTCCCTTGATCGTCTCGTTCTGCTCTTTGCGGCTGCGGAACCGGCTGAGCACCTGAATGTTGATCGGATACGAGGAGAACCGCTCTCGGAACGTCTCGTAATGCTGCTGGGCGAGAATCGTAGTCGGTACAAGGACCGCCACCTGCTTGCCCTCGATCGCCGACTTGAAGGCAGCCCGGATTGCCACTTCGGTCTTCCCGTAGCCCACATCGCCGCACAGCAGCCGGTCCATGGGACGATTCTGCTCCATGTCCTTCTTGATCTCCACGATGGCCCGGATCTGATCCCGTGTCTCCTCGTAAGGGAACATCTCCTCGAACTCCCGCTGCTCCTGCGTGTCCTTCTCGAAGCCGTAGCCCGGCGCACTCTGGCGCTCCGCATACAGCTTGATCAGATCGTCCGCGATATCCTGCACCGAGGAACGGACTTTATTCGTGACGCGGGTCCATTCATTGCCCCCAAGCTTGTAAATCTTCGGTTCCTTGTCCTCAGAGCCGACATACTTCTGAATAAGGTCAATCTGCTCGATCGGCACCGACAGCTTGTCTCCGCCGGCGTACATGATGTGCATGTAATCCCGGTGAATCCCGCTGACCTCCAGTGTGCCGATACCCATATATTTGCCAATCCCGTGATTCTGGTGAACGACATAATCGCCGATCTTCAGTTCGGTATAGCTCTTGATGCGCTCCGCGTTATCCATGTTTTTGGATGCTTTACGCGCTTTGCGCTGCTTCTGGGAGAACATCTCCCCTTCAGTGATTACGGCCAGATGGATCGAGGGGAGCTCGAAGCCCGACCCCAAGTTCCCCCGGATAATGGTCGGCTCTTCAATTCCGTAATCTAGCAGCACCCGGCGAATGCGTTCGATGCGCTCGTCGCTGCCGGCAAGCATGACGACTTTAACGCCAGACTTGTGCCAGCGTTCCATTTCGGACTTCAGCACGTTCATCTGCCCGTGGAAATCCTGCATCCCCCGGCTGATAAAGCCGAGAATATTCTGCGGCTGGACATGCGGAACCTGACGCAGAAAGATTGATATGAACAGGCTTTGAAACGGTCTGCGATACATCACCGTATCAGTGTCCACGGATAAATGCAGGTCAGGCAGCGTTTTTCCGTTCTGCAGCAGATGCAGGTTCCATTCCGATTCGTCGCGCTCCAACTGCTTGGACGTTTCCAGCAAGCGGGCAGGCTCGTCGAGAATGAGCAGAGTGTCCTGTTCCATATAGTCGTACAAATGCGAGCGTTCCGGATACAGCAGGGAAATATATTTATAAATTTCTGAAAAATAGGTTCCTTCGCGCAAATGCTCAAGCTCTCGACCAATTTCCTCGCGCAGGCGTATTTTGGCTTGCCGATCGGCCGTCTTCTCCAGCTGGCGCTCCAGCATGACGGATGCCTTGTCGGCAGCCGCTATAAGCTGCTCCCGGCTTGCAATTATTTCTTTGGCGGGTGTAATGGTTACGCTCCGGACCTTGTCGATCGAGCGCTGGTCCGCCGGATCAAAGGTGCGGATGGAATCGACTTCATCGTCGAACAGCTCCACACGATAGGCCAGCTCGGTATTCATCGGGTAAAAATCAAGGATGCCGCCGCGAACGCTCATTTCGCCGCGGTTCTCCACCCGTTCCACCCGCTCGTAGCCCATTTCGACCATCGCGGTAAGAAAGCTCTCAAGCTGGATGCTCCCGTCCTGCGAGATCGTGATCTGCGCGGACGCCATCGCCTGCGGGGCAGGCAGAAGCCGGCGAACGCCTGAATAAGGCGCGACCACAATGCCGCGGAAGCCCTGCGAGCACTTGTTCAGCACCTCGATTCGCTGAGCGACTGCCTCCGGACTGGACACCGCCGTTTCTGCGGCAACGAGCTCATTGGCCGGGTACAGCAGCACCTGGTCAGGAGAAAGCGCTTCCTGTAAATCATCGGCAATTTTTTGCGCCGAAAACATGTTATGCGTCACAACCAATAACGGGCGGGATGTCTCCTGATGAAGCGCGGCCAGCATAATCTGTCTGGCTGAACCGGATAATCCCGAGATCAGCTGCTCTTTCATTCCGGCGGCGACGCCTCGGGTTACCGACTGAAAATCGGAATCTTTGGAAAAAGCCTCAATAAGACCTTCTAACAAAAGGCGCACCTCACTTACTGAATCGCTCTTAAGCGGAATTTCCTATAAGACTGACGGTAATCGTACAGCTTATTAAGTGTTATTTATATTTTAAAATAAGCCTCAGCTTATAAGGCCAAGGCTTGCGGAAGACGATAGAAGCGGCAGCCGCTTTCTTACTGAAGCGGACTGGCCAGAAGGCTGAGCTCCGGATTGTTGTCCAAGGCCTGCTTGCAGTAATCGCAGGTCACCCTGACGGTAATCTCGCCGTCTGAATCATACGCTATTATATCTCTGCGCTCCGCAGGGGTCAAGGAATGAAGGCCGAGCTGCATTTCTGTAGCTTCGCTCCTCCGAATCGTTCCAAGATAAGTCCGGCAGTGCCTGCAAACATAGTGTATTGCCATTGTTATGCCTCCTGAAGGTAGAATATACCTTCAGTATGCCCCGCTTGCCCCGGCATTAGCCCCAGGGAATCGTCATTAATCTTGCCCCGGCAAGCATAGGCGCGTTATCTATCCGTTGAATTTGGCCATCGTCTGCTCAAACGTGTGATCCAGACTGAACTCAAGCGCATCGCAGGTACTGTCCACCATCGATGACAGCCTGTCCCCTTCCTTCTTCGGGAACGCGCCCAGCACATAATCGACAATCGCGTAACCGGGCTCGGGACGCGAAATTCCCATCCTTACCCTGTTGAACGTTTGGGTTCCCGTATGCTGGATAATCGACTTGATGCCGTTATGCCCGCCGGCGCTTCCCTGATACCGCAGCCGTATTTTGCCGACTTCAGTATCCAGATCATCGTATACGACAATCATGTCGTCCAGGGAAACTTTATAGTAATCCATATAGGCGCGAACCGCTTCCCCCGACAAGTTCATGTACGTCATCGGCTTAATCAGCACGGTCTTTACTCCGCCAATAACGCCTTCGCCGATCACGGATTTGCACTTATTCTGGTTAAAGACAATTCCATGTCTGCGTGCCAGCTCGTCCAAAGCCATAAAACCGACATTATGCCTTGTCTTGGCGTACTGCGGCCCGGGGTTGCCCAAACCGACAATCCATTTCATTTGTAAACCTTCCCTTTCTTGGTACAATAGAAGCATAAGCGTTCCTAAAAACGTCAATCCCATATCAAAGACAGGTGATGTTATTATGCTGCAGCAGGGTGAGCCTCTAACGCTCCACCGCCATTTCCAGTATCATCTGCAATATGCCATACCTGTCGAGGTGTACCGTGGCGATGTGCATGTTGACATCGGCGTGATTACCGCCGTGGACGCAAGCTTTGCGGAGCTTCAAGGTACGCTCTACAACCGCAATTTGTTCACCTTTATCTCCCGGCCGGGCTATTGAATGCCGCTGAAAGGCACAGAACCCGGGCCGCCGGCTGTCCAAGCCGACAAGGGTTACATTTCCCGGAAGCGGGAAGTGTAACCCTTTCGTTTGTATGGATTATTCGATCTCGAACAATTTGCTGATGGACAGTTCCTCATGAACCCGGATAATGGCTTCGCCAAGCAGAGGAGCCACGGAGAGCACCTTCAGCTTGGAAGTCGGATTCTCGCTGCGAATCGGAATCGAATCGGTAACGACAACCTCTTTAATCGGGGAGTTCTCCAGCCGATCATGCGCCGGACCGGAAAGCACTGGATGCGTACAGCAGGCGTAGACCTCTTTGGCGCCGCCTTCCATCAGAGCATTCGCGCCCAATACGATCGTGCCGGCCGTATCGATGATGTCGTCGATCACGATCGCCGTCTTCCCTTCGATATTACCGATGATATTCATTACCTCGCTGACATTCGGCTCCGGACGCCGCTTGTCGATGATCGCCAGCGGGGCGTTCAGAAAATCGGCAAGCTTTCTCGCGCGGACCACACCGCCGTGGTCGGGAGATACGACTACCGGGTTCTGAATCTGCTTGGAGCGGAAATAATGGGCCAGAATCGGCACGCCGAGCATGTGATCGACCGGGATGTTGAAGAAGCCCTGAATCTGCATCGCGTGCAGGTCCATCGTAATGACGCGGTGGGCGCCGGCGCGCTCGATCAGGTCGGCTACCAGCTTCGCCGTGATCGGATCACGCGAGCGGGCCTTCCGGTCCTGACGGGCATAGCCGTAATACGGAATCACCACGTTAATGCTCTTGGCCGAGGCGCGCTTGAGCGCATCGATCATAACAAGCATTTCCATTAGATTATCGTTGACCGGTCCGCAGGTGGACTGAACGATATAGACGTGGCAGCCGCGCACGCTCTCCGACAGCTTGACCTGAATCTCTCCATCGCTGAAGCTTGTCGTATGCGATTCGCCCATTGGGATTCCAATGTAATCGGCAATTTGGTGAGCAAGCTTGGGATTGGAGTTACAGGTGAAAATTTTTAACTTGGAATCAAGATAAGCCATAAAAGTTAAACCCTCCGTGATGGTTCAATTGAATTTAGCTGTCCAAACGCGCCGCGCCAAAAAACAGTCCGGACGGCGCGCTATACGCACTTACGATGGATGGGACTGGCCTTTTTTCGCCTTTGCGCGGGACCGGATTTTATCCGCATAGCCCGGCTTGTTCTCCTGGCGCTGTCTGGCAATAGCCAGATCTCCCTCGGAGACGGACCGGGTAATGGTTGAGCCGGCCACCACATAAGCGCCTCTGCCGACCTGAACGGGAGCGATCAAGTTGACGTTGCTGCCGATAAAGGCATCATCACCGATTTCGGTGATGGATTTATTGAATCCGTCATAGTTAACAGTGATCGCTCCGCAGCCTACATTTACATTCTTACCGACAGAAGCGTCGCCGATATAGCTCAAATGCGATACTTTCGAGCCGTCGCCGATGGTGGCTTTCTTGATTTCCACAAAATCGCCGACCTTGACGTCTTCTCCAAGGACACTGCCGGGGCGCAAATAGGCAAAAGGCCCAACGGAAGTCCGTGCGCCGACCTCAGCACCGGTAAGCACGGATTGCTTCACCTTCGCTCCGTCCATAATCCGGCTGTCTTCAATTTCACTGGAGGGGCCGATAACGCAATTTTCTCCGATTACGGTATTGCCTTTGAGGTGCGTTCCCGGATAGATAACCGTATCCGCTCCGATGGTGACTTCGGCTCCAATATAAGTTGTTGCTGGATCTATAATCGTCACACCGTCCAGCATATGACGCCGGGCGATGCGTTCACGCATAACGTTCTCGGCTTCGGACAGCGCAAGGCGGTCATTAACGCCGATCGATTCCGCGGCATCTTCCGTCTGGTAGGCGAGTACAAGCTCTCCCTGCTGACGCAGAATCTCAATCACATCAGTCAAATAATACTCCTGCTGGGCATTATGATTCGTCACCTTGTCCAAGGCAGCGAACATCTTGGCATTATCGAAGCAATAAATCCCGGTATTGATTTCGCGTATGGCATCCTCGGACGGCGTACAGTCCTTCTGCTCCACAATCTTAAGCAGTTCCCCTTCTTCGGTACGGATAATCCGTCCGAGTCCCGCCGGGTTATCCATAACAGCCGTCAATACGGTAGCCGCCGCCTTCCGTTCCTCATGCAGCGTCATAAGCTTAACCAGTGTTTCCGGCGTAATGAGTGGCGTGTCGCCGTAAGCGACAATCAATGTGCCTTCTTCCCCGCTAAGCAAATCCTTGGCCTGCTTAACGGCGTGGCCCGTACCAAGCTGCGTTTCCTGAAGGACATATTCCGCAGAATCCCCCAAATAAGCTTTAACCGCTTCCGCGCCATGTCCGACAACGACAATGAAGCGCTGGCAGCCGGTCGCTTTTACTGTATTTAGCACGTGCCCAACCATCGGCTTTCCGCACACGGGATGCAGCACTTTGTATAGCTTGGATTTCATGCGCTTGCCCTGGCCTGCAGCTAGAACAACAGCCATTCTCTTCAAGAATGCCAACCTCCTACTCCTAAACTCATTACTGAATATATCTCATTCCGGGCAAAAAGAAAAGAGAACCATACAAAGGATGGTTCCCTTTTCTTCGAACCCCAATTCGAATTTACTACCCGAAACCTCTGCCAAAAAGCCAGAGCTGTCAAATCAAGGAGCTGGATCTTATGCTCCTTCTTCGATCACTTCTTCTTCCGTAGCTGCGCGGTCGTATTCAGCAAGAACCGCGGTTTGGATCTTCTCACGCGTTCCGGAAGAAATCGGATGCGCGATGTCACGGAATTCCCCATCCGGCGTACGCTTGCTGGGCATTGCAACAAACATTCCATTGTTGCCATCAATGACGCGAATGTCATGAACAACAAACTCGTTATCGATGGTAATGGATGCGATTGCTTTCATTCTCCCCTCAGAATTGACGCGGCGGAGTCTGACATCCGTAATTTGCATGTGTGTGTTCACCACCTTTTTCCATCAGAGACTTGGGTGTATAATTCCACACAGCTAGGCAAATTCCTTCTTTTCCGCCCCATAAAATCCCTTACATAGTAGAATAAATTTGACAAAACGGTGTTTTCGACACTTTTCGGCCGTTTTCCCCTGAATTCCTCACGAAATCGACATATTTGCGGCTTTGTTAAACGGAGAAAAAATTGCCCGGATACGCCGAGATGCGCCGCTCTTTCGAATCGACTTCGCCCAGCCGGATCAGGGAGACATAATCATGCAGCAGACGTTCTTCCGATTCCACCGCATCCGATTCCACCAGTACCCCGACGCCGGCCACTTCCGCGTTAAATTCGCCGAGCAGATCAACCATCCCCCCGACCGTTCCGCCCGCCTTCATAAAATCGTCGACAATCAGGACCCGCGACTTCTCCTTAAGCGCGCGCCTGGACAGGGACATCGTATGGATGCTCTTATGGGAGCCCGACACATAGTTGATGCTGACCGCCGACCCTTCCGTCACTTTATGGTCCCGGCGCACCAGCACAACCGGCAGTCCAAGCTGCGCGGCCGTCGCGTAAGCGAGTGGGATTCCTTTCGTTTCCACCGTCATCACGGTGTCGATCGGAACGTCATGAAATGCAGTGGCGATAATCTTCCCCGCCTGCTCCATTAGAGAAGGCTGGCCGAGCAGGTCCGACATATATAAATAGCCTCCGGGCAAAATCCGGTCGCTATGCTCCAGTTCGCTGCATAGTCCTTGAATAAATGACAGCGCCATTTCCATTGGCATCCGGGGGATGAATTTCACTCCTCCCGCCGCTCCCGCGTGCGTTTGAAGCTCTCCCATCCCTTCGCCCTCGAACACTTCTTTGATAATGGCCAGATCCTCGCTGATCGAGGACTTGGCCGCTCCGTACCGCTCCGCAAAGGTGGACAGCGGCAGAAGATCATGCGGCTTTTCAAGTAAAAATTGGGTCATATCCACTAAACGCTGACTTCTTTTAAGTTTCTTCACGGAAGGCTCCTCGTCAAAACCGAATATTATAGAGAAAATATATCACTTTTGTACGGGTTTTTACAAGAGAAGCGTAATGTCTGTTCTATCGCTGTCAGGTCAGCGAGCGTACGGCGTAGACTTCCTTGCAAAATCCGCGTAGACCGTTATAAATTCTGGGCACCTTGGACTGTTTGGAGACAAGGCCGAACACAGTTGGTCCGCTGCCGGACATCAGCACGCCGTCGGCGCCGAGCCGAATCATCGCTTCCTTGAGCTGCTGAACCTCGGGATGAAGCTTCAGTGTCACGTCTTCCAGCACGTTCCCGAGCCGGGCGCACACGGCCTGGAAATCGCCGGCCTCTACCGCCTCACGCATAAGCTGCGCAGACGGATGGGCGGTTATGGCGTTTGCCCGCAGCTTGCCGTACACCTCGGCTGTCGATACATTAATCGGCGGCTTCACGAGAATAACCCAGCACTGAGGCATGCTGGCGATCGGTGTAAGCTTCTCGCCCCTGCCCGTGGCCAGCGCGGTTCCGCCGGTGACGCAGAAGGGAACGTCCGAACCGAGCTCGGCCCCAAGCTCCTGCAGCTCTTCGCCCGAGAGCCCCAGGCGCCAGAGCCGGTTCAGACCGCGCAGCGTAGCCGCCGCGTCGCTGCTTCCGCCGGCGAGTCCGGCGGCGACCGGTATTTTTTTGTCCAGATGGATATGTACGCCCCGTTCTACGCCGCAGCGCTCTTTCAGCAGTTTCGCCGCCTGAAAAGCCAGATTCTTCTCATCCAGCGGTATATAACCCGCCTGGCTAGATATAATAATGGTGTCCCGCGGCAGCTCGGACAGCTCCAGCCGGTCCGCAAGATCGACCATGGTCATAATCATTTCCACCTCGTGAAATCCATCCGGCCGCTTGTGCAGAACATCCAGCATCAGATTGATTTTGGCCGGCGCTTTCTCATATACTTTCAAGGCGTTCACCCTACCCTCATTTTTCCCCTAAAAACAACTTAACATATTATATTGGAATCTTGAAATGAAGTCCATTCCCACTTCCTCCTGTGAAGAAAGCGCTACACCTAAATCGAAAACGGGAACGCCCGATAAGGGACGCTCCCGTCGTTTTCTGCCGCTTCCGGGCTGCCTTCGCGATATTAGGATTTGCGCGCGGCCTGCTCGGCAAGCTGAATCGCCCGCTTCACCATATTCCCGGCATCCTTCGCCCGGATTCCTCCCCAGCCTTCGCGCTCCACGGTGTCATAGAAGCCTAGCTCCTTGGCCAGCTCCGTCTTCAGCTCATCGGACATCATGCTGCGTCTTCTTCGGCTCATGCGGCATCCTCCTTCAGGGTTAGACTATAATGAGTTCGTGCCTTCTTAGTATGGATTCCCGCACCCGTTAACATACACCCCGGTCTTTTACAGGCCGCCCCAACCTAAGCAGATCCCTCCAAACGCAAAACAGCCCTTCCCCGCTTGAGGAAAGGCTGTTTAAATAAAGAGAGTTACGCTTTGGCATGCAAGAGCGGCAGTTGAACATCGTCCTCACACACTGTAATCTCCACGGACTCGGTTAGAATATCCGCATAGCTGTAGGAGACGCGCCCAGGTGATTGCTGCTCCTGATCCAGTTTGACAATAAATACAGAAGGGTACGTTTCTTCCAGGACACCGGTGCGCTCGACCGTTTTACGCCGGCCACCGTTTGCTCGCAACGTAATCTTAGAACCGACATGAGCTTCGAGACTGCGTTTAATTTCCAATAGCGCGTTATTAGCCATTGCCTGACGACCACCTCTTTCCTTGTCCATTATAACCCGTTTAGTATCATATGTCAAATCAAACAGATAATTATATTAGATGGCAATTATGTTTGTCAACGATATTTTTTTGAACAAAATCGGGTGGACAAGAACAGAGCTTTAAGGCCGGACTCTTTATATGGCGGAAGGCGTCACTTTCAGCGTGGAAAGATCTTGCAGACGCGGCATGCCGATCCGAAGGCTTCCGCGTGTTTCAATACCGCCAAGCCCCTGGCTGCCGCTGATTGTATTATGCAGCACGTCGCCGAGGTTGATGGTTTCCCTGACGGAGGTCAGAGCAGCCTTGGCCGCGATGTACACCGGGTCCAGAGCATGGATCAGGATACGTCCCGGCGAGCTTGCAAAGTTCGCCCCGGCCCCAAGAAGCGCTTCAAAGTGCGACTGGCAGGCCCCGGCGACAATTGTCAGCGCGTCGTAGTGGCGTTCGTAGTCCCGGGCCACACGAATTGCGGCAACGAAATTTTGCGAATTTTTGTAGCTGCTTAAGCTGTGCAGATCATAGGTTTGCAGCGACTTCAGCACACCGTCATGACCTGTGACCACTACGACGTTGGGACGGACCCTGGGCAGCAGGCGGTATAAAACCGACGCCATCTCAGCTTCGCGAACATGATATCCCTCGGCCGGAATTCGCAGCTGCTCATACAGGCTGAGGCTTTTATTCAAATAACCCGGATCGCCGTCAAGATGCAGCACCTTGCCGGGAAGCTCAAAGTAAGAGACTTCCTTCGGCGGCTGCTCCAACATACCCATCCCATGGCCGACGCCGAACCGGCTGGGCTCCTGCCGGTCCTTTCTCAGCTCCGTCAGCGACTCGGCGGCTTTAATCCGCGCTCGTTCCCCCAGCTCCGTCTTGGCCGTGGCCGGCACCTGAACCAGATCGTTCAGCGGAGAATCCGCCAGCAGCCGAAATTCGGTACCTTTGATGATGGCCTGATTTCGCGTCATATACTCTACTCGAAAAGTCACATCACCGCCATAAGATCTTCGAACGACCAAATCTCCTACATTCACCAGAACATCACCTCTACCCCATCGTATGGGCAAAGATAACGGATGGTTCATCATTTGGCCGCATTACTTAACAGGAAATTCGATCAGGAGGCTCTACACGCGGCCTGCATCAAACAGGACGTCGCTAAGGCGCGCATACTCCGCAAGGCTTAGCGTCTCACCTCGGCGCGAAGGTTCAATTCCCGCCTCGGCCAGCAGCGCTTCCAGCGCCTCTCTTCCCTCACCCGGAAAGAAGCGGGCTTTCAAATTATTGGATATGGTCTTGCGCCGCTGCGTAAAGGAGGCTCGAACGACATCAAAAAAGTGCTTCTCGTCCTTAACCTCAACAGGCGGACGCTCCCTGATCTTCAGCCGGATCACCGCCGACTCCACATTCGGCTGGGGAATAAACACCGTGTGCGGCACCGTGCAGATCAGCTCCGGCTCGCTGTAATACTGCACGGCAATGCTCAGGCTGCCATAATCCTTGCCTCCCGGCCTAGCTGCCATCCGCTCGGCGACCTCTTTTTGAATCATCACGACAATGTTTGAGAGCGGCAACCTTTCCTCCAGCAGCTTCATCAGAATCGGGGTCGTCACATAGTAAGGCAGATTGGCGACCACACTGACCTTGCTGACTTCCGAGAAATCTTCTCTGAACAATTCGTGCAGATCGACTTTAAGCACATCGGCATGCCGTATATTGACATGGGAATACGAGGACAGTACATCCTGCAAAATCGGAATCAGACGCTGGTCGATCTCTACAGCCGTTACGGCGCCCGCCGACATCGCCAGACGCTCGGTCAACGCGCCGATGCCGGGGCCGATCTCAAGAGCGCCCGTGCCTTCATTCAGGTCCGCCGCCTCTACAATTTTATTTAAAATATTCTGGTCGATGAGAAAATTCTGGCCGAGGCTCTTCTTGAACGAAAATCCATGGGCCGCGATAATTTCCTTCGTCCTTTTTGGGGATGAAATTTCTTCCCTGCCGCTCATTAGGATTGACCTCCCTGCTCGATTTGCCTCACCGCAGCTCCGAACTCTTCGGGCGTAATGCCGAACATCGCCAGCCGCTTGTACAATTGCTTGCCGTTGCAGTAACCGATGCCCAGCGCATTCCCAAGCGCCATTCTCCGCTGCGCGGCATGGGGATGCACAATCATCCCGGCAGCCAGAAGATCATCCATTCCTATCAGCACCGGTGCCCCTTCAAAGGACGTATGCACATGCTTAAGCGCATGGCGGATCGCCTCCGGCGATGCGTTCTCGACGCCGATATCGCCTTTTAGAGTGGCCTCCTCCTCCGGAATAAAAGCATGCTTGCAGCCCGGCACCTTCGACGAGACAATCTTGCGTATCCGTTCCCCCGCATGATCCGGATCGGTCAAAATAATGACGCCCCGGCGCTCCGCCGCCAGTGCGATCTTGGCGATGACCCGTCGGTCCACCGCCGAACCTCCGGTCTCGATCGTGTCGGCATCGACCGCCCTTTTGACGGCGGCGGTATCGCTTTTGCCCTCGACGACAATCAATTCTTTAATCATGATTTATCTTTTCCTCCCGCAGCGGCCTTATCCCCGGCCTGCTGCACCAAAACATAAAAGCAAAAAAAGAAGAGGATTCGCTCCTCTTCTTTCCGGCTTAGAATTATATAAGTGACGAGCTTACATCACTATAGCGTATTGCCGCCATTTTTGCAAAATGATTAATCCAGCTCCGGTCTAACCGGACCGATTACGTACACGGCACGCGATTTGCGGCCGAAACTACGGGCATGGCTCAGTGAATCATAGTAAACGTCGATCTTATGTCCTTTGATGGCGCCGCCGGTATCCTCAGCGCGGCGGAACCCAAGTCCCTCGATGTACACCCACCAGCCGATCGGAATCACACTAGGATCCACAGCTATAGTCCGTCCTTCCGTTACGCGTGTTCCGGAAGCAGTACGCGTGCCG
Organism: Paenibacillus sabinae T27; assembly: GCF_000612505.1. Taxonomy (NCBI): domain Bacteria; kingdom Bacillati; phylum Bacillota; class Bacilli; order Caryophanales; family Paenibacillaceae; genus Paenibacillus; species Paenibacillus sabinae. Next base: position 31,317 of record NZ_CP004078.1, on the reverse strand, counting down.
ATTCCCGGTTCCTCCGAAGAATATGCCGTCATCGAAACGTTCTTGATCAGTCTTTTGTACTCAAACTGCACGCCGGATTTGCTGGCAACATTGCTGCTTCTGACATTGGTCTTATTGGAAGTGGTGCTGCTAACGGAAGATACTTTCGCTACTTCGGCTTTGGGCAGGGCTTTCGTACCTACGGCGATTACTTTATCCTTGGTCACCGTCTGCACTTCTTTGCCAACCATGCGCATCGAGACAAGCTTGCCGTCCTGGTATGTCTTCTCAATATGCTGGATGATGGCGCCAGGCTTGCCGGCCTGTGCTACTCGTACGGTCCCTACGGTCAGGGAGGGGTCCGCCGTCTTGATAACCCGGAAAGGCAAGCTCTGGGTCCGCTTCACAACCTGCTTGTTGATGCGGATGATCTTGACTTCCGTTTTGGCGGAGATTGCGGTGTCTAGCGAAGGAAAAACCTTGTCGTGAGCATTCAGCGTAATGCCCAGACTATTCATGGCCTGACCGATCGTATCCTCGGTCGTGTACAGCTTTTTGGTCTGTCCATTTTCAGTCAGAGTGAGCTCCTGCGCCCGGTCAATTACAATCCGGTCACCGTCTTTGATCTCGTCGTCAAGACCCGCAGATAGTTTGTCATACGGTTTCAACGAGATGGATTCTTGGGCCAGAGCTTCGCTCAGAAGCGCTTCGCGCGTATCCAGCGTGCGAGTCTGCCCGTCTATCTCTAAAACAATTTGTTTGCTGCTTTGAGAGTGTACGTAGAGAAAAATAAGCAGCGCGATAGCTACCCCGATTACGCCTGCAAGTGCCCAGGTGCGCAAATTAACCTGTTCAAGACGTAGCCGTAATGCATAAGACCTGCTGGATGATTGCGAATCATGGGATACTTCGGGTTGGAATACGCCCATCATCTACATCCTCCTTACATAGTCCGCCCGAACCGTAAACCGAACTGCAGGTTCAAGGCAAAACTACAAGAGATTGTCACAGGACACGATACTAATCGCGGCTTCTCGCATCCTGCTCATAAATCGCCTGCCCGGCATGGCATTCTCAGCCTGTTATATAACAGTTCACAGGCCGACCGCGTTTAAGTCAAACAAAAAGAAGCCTAAATAAAGAGTCTGAATCAGAGGACTCTTTCGTGGCTTCTTGGAATGTCCGAATAAACGGCCAAAGCACGAGGTTTCCTCTCTTACTTGCGCTTACGGGGTTAGCTGTCGGGTTCGGACGAAAGAGAGACGCCCTATCTCGGGTCAACCGCTCATGGCGATTGCCTTCAAATTCACCCCAAAGACCACGTGAAGAAATCAAATACAGCTTGCAACGCCAACCTGATGTACAGTTATGTAAGGCTATCGGCATACGGCAAAGCGATATTGGTTCCCCCGTTCTCCATACGGAGACTCAGCGAGACGATTTATGATCAGCGGCTGTCTCAGTAACAACAGCTCACTGCACTGACAAGATGATATCCTGTTTCGATGCATGTTGTAAAGCACAGTTCAACCAGATAAGCGCAAAAAAAAGGTTAAATTATTGTAATAAACATCCGTTTTTATGTTAAAAAACTTTAATCCTTCGTTCATCCTCACTTTTTTAACCGTTTTTCTCCCGTTTTCACAATATACCAAATAATTCCAGTGAGTTTTTATACGTAATTTGAGCTATTTTTTCCACTTCAATTCCTTTTATTTCCGCTGCAGCTTCTGCCACCAACCTGACATGAGCACTCTCATTTCGCTTGCCCCGGTAGGGGTGCGGAGTCAGATAAGGGGAGTCTGTTTCAATCAGCAGACGGTCCAGCGGAACCTGTGCCAACACCTCTTTCGGCACCCGCGCGTTCTTGAACGTGATCGGTCCTCCGAAGGAAAGATAAAAGCCCAGATCCAGGCACATTTTGGCCGTCTCCCAGCTGCCCGAGAAGGAATGCATGATCCCCCCGATTTCCGAAGCCTTCTCTTCGCGGAGAATACGGACCACATCTTCATGGGCATCCCGGTTATGAATAATAATTGGCATCTTCAGCTCCCGAGCCAGCCCGATTTGTTGCCGGAACACGGTATGCTGAACGTCTTTGGGCGAAGTATCCCAGTAGTAATCGAGTCCAATTTCTCCGATAGCCACAACTTTGTCATGGCTGCAGAGCGAGGCGATCCAATCGAGATCCCCGTCCTTCATATCAATCGCGTCCTGCGGGTGCCAGCCCACCGCCGCGTAGATAAATTCATACGATTCGGCCAGCTTCATCGTGGATGGAATCGTTTCCCTGTTGAAGCCTACATTGACCATTTTGCTTACTCCCGCTTCTACCGCCCGCGCAATCGTTTCCTCGCGGTCCCCGTCGAATTGCGGAGCATCCAGATGGGTGTGAGTGTCGAAAAGCTGCATGTCCACTTCCCCTTTCCTTGCTGTTTTTTAGCGAATTTCAAACAATTCTTTAATGGAGTCAGGCAGCATTGGAAGCGCTCTTTCCAGCTTGTCCTGCGGATAGTATAAATGATAGCGCCCCCGGTGAATTCCGCTGATGGAACGCACGATATCCGACACCTCGGAGATTTCGCGAAGCCGTTCCTGACGATCCAGCAGAAGAATCTGCTTGCCGTGAAAGCCCTCTCCCGGACGGAACACATCATAGGGTAAATCTGTCGGAAAATCAATTTCCAGGTCGTATTCCGGGTGCAGTCCGGCTGCGGCGAAGCTACGGCGAATTTCGTCAATCGTTTCCATATCAAGGCTTTCCATCTCTACATATTTATACAGTTTACGATGAATAAAGCGGCTGCACAAGTCGCTCAGCAGTTCGTCGGATTCGGAGGCCCACTGCATAAAAGTCGCCTGCACAAGCGCTTCATCTAGCTGCAAATACTGCTGCACATTGATTCCGCCACGGAAAAAATCGGTCAGCGGCTCAACCATAAAACGGAAGGAATAGCCTTTCTGAAACAACTGCTTGGCCCGGCGGAACACCTGCCGCAAAATAATTTCCGAGCTCCGCGTAACCGGGTGAAAATAAACCTGCCAATACATCTGGTAACGGGACATCAGGTAGTCCTCAATGGCGTGCATCCCCGATTCCTTCACAACTACCCGCCCATGATAAGGACGGAGAACCCGCAAAATGCGATCGATATCGATCGTGCCGTAGTTAACCCCGGTGTAATAAGCGTCGCGGAGCAGATAATCCATGCGGTCGGCATCAAGGGGACTCGACACCAAATTTACGACAATGTCATGCTCATATTTTTTACAAATAACCGAGGCAACCTTCTGTGGAAAATCTTCCTCTACTTCCTGCAAAATCTCGGTAATCCCGGTGTCTTCCAAAATAATTCGGCATGTCCAGTCTTCATGGTTCATTTGAAAAGCTTCTTCTATTGAATGGGAGAACGGCCCGTGACCCAAATCATGCAGAAGCGCCGCGCACAGCGTAAGCAGCCTTTCCTCGGGAATCCAGTCTTTATACCCGCTGCGCTCAAATTGGGAAATAATACGCCGTGTAATCTCATAGACCCCAAGCGAATGGGAGAACCGGCTGTGTTCGGCCCCGTGAAAGGTCAGATAAGTGGTTCCGAGCTGGCGGATGCGCCGCAGACGCTGAAATTCCTTCGTATTAATGAGTCGCCAAATCACCGTATCCTGCACATGGATGTAGTTATGAACCGGATCTTTAAATACCTTTTCTTCCGTAAGCGGCTGCTGCATGTAATCAGCTCCTTAACATCGGTTTTTCTGATTTATTTTTTTAAAAAAGATGATTTCGTCAGTTTTTGTCGAAAAAAGTGGATCGTTTAGTTTCCATTTCGACATTGTACTTTCTTCTCTTGGATAGTTATTATATAGATTGAACTGCGGCCATTCCAGAAACCTTATCATATCAGAAAATAATTCATCCTCTAAAAAGAGGTTGACTGTTTTGGGAATGGTTGGTATTATATGTACCATAAAACAGAGAAGTTTGTCGAATGGTGACATTTTTTGATTAATTGAGAGGAGCAACGATTGTTATGATGAAATCAACGGGCATTGTAAGAAAAGTAGACGAACTGGGACGGGTTGTCATTCCGATCGAACTTCGCCGTACGCTTGGCATTGGAGAAAAAGATGCGCTTGAGATTTATGTGGACGGAGAGCGGATCATGCTGAAAAAATACGAGCCTGCCTGCATTTTTTGTGGAAATGCCGAGAACGTGACTTATTTTAAAGGAAAAATTGTTTGCCACGAATGCATTTCTGCCATCCCTGCCCCTGTGACAAATTAAACGAAATCGGTTATAATGGAATTAATCAAATTGTTAATTCTAACCTTTTTTATATCTCCTTAGCCTCCCGTGAATACGGGGGGCCATTTTTTTGGGGGCGGCCCCTCCCAAACCCTCCCCAAAGCTTATGCTTCCGAAGCGAGTTTTCCTTTGGAAAACTTTTAGGAGGGCCCCAAGGGCTGCGCCCTCTGGACACCCGCAATTGTTGGATAGGCGCGTAAGGGTTGACGGGATCTAGCGGGTTGGGGCGGGGGAGCGGCCCCTTCTCGGACGGTTCCTGACGGAATCGGCCTCGGGGCCTTTCATGCGTGCTGACGGCGCTGCAAGTTACGAGGGGGGAACTCAACCGCTCTCCCTTCGGGAATCGCTTCACTTCGGCGCTTGGTGTGACCGTCACGGACTGCTACTTCGGCGTTCTCCCCCGACTCTCCCTTCGGGATTCGCTTCACTTCGACGTTTTCCCCGGCTCTCCCTCCGGGATTCGCTTTACTTTGACATTTAGTGTGGCTACTCCTCCAACAGCGCATTATAAATATCGCGCTTGGCGACGCCGCGGTCGGACGCGGCTTTTTTCATGGCATCCTTGCGGGTTGAGCCCTCCGATTCGTAATGGGCGACATGCTCCGCAATACTGAGCGCGCGCCACCAGGCGGAATCGGCTTCCTGCGCTTCCTCCAGGCTTTCTCCTTCAACGACGATGACATATTCGCCAAGCGGCGGGTGCTCTTCCAGCCACTGTGCGCATTCGTCAATGGTGCCGCGCAGGAATTCTTCGTACCGTTTCGTAAGCTCGCGGGCGAGAACGATTCGCCGGTTTCCGAAGGCCTCTTGCAAATGGGAGAGCGTCTTCACTATCCGGTGCGGTGACTCGTAGAAGAGCAGCGTTCCCTGGGCGGCGCGCAGCGGGGCAAGCACCGCCTGGATGCTTTTTCGCTCGCGCGGCAGAAAACCGACAAAAGTAAAACTATTGGTCGGCAGACCGGAAGCGATCAGCGCGGACAACGCGGCATTCGCTCCGGGGACCGGAACAACCGGGATGCCTTCGCGCACAGCGAGCGCAACCAGGTCGGCGCCCGGGTCGGAAATGGCCGGCAGACCGGCATCGCTGACCAGAGCCAAATTTTTACCTTCTATTATATAGCGTATCAGTTCTGGGCCGCTGGCCGTTTTGTTATGCTCATGATAGCTAAACAGCATACCGGGAGAAATGTCGAAATGGCTGAGCAGCTTGCGCGTCTGCCTTGTATCCTCGGCGGCGATAATATCGCACTCTTTTAGAGTCCGAACCGCCCGGAACGTCATATCCTCCAGGTTGCCGATCGGCGTCGCCACCAGAAATAAGGTGCCTGTCTTCGGATCGTTATCCGTCTCTTTGGACTGAAAGCTGCTTTGGCGTTGAATAGTCATGACTGTACCTCTTTTGTACCGTAGTAGATATCCAGAATTTCCGGACAATATTCATTATCATCAGTATATACAATCAGCGGCGGCTGCAGCCGCACCTCCGGCTTGCCGTCTCGGGCCGCTTCGATCAACACCATATTGGCCTCCAGATTTGCCCGCGGATGCACAAAACGGATCGTCTTCGGCTCCAGTCGATATTTCCGCATTAAGCTGATGATATCGACCAGCCGCTGCGGCTTGTGCACCATGCTCACCTTCCCGCCGGTCCGGACAAGCCGGACACATGCCTGAATGACCTCTTCCAGCGTGCAGCCGATTTCATGCCGGGCCATCGCCTGATGGGTGTTCAGCTTCAGATCGCTGCCGTTCAGCGGCATATAGGGCGGATTTACCGTGATTGCATCATAGACGCCATAGCCCGCCGTAAGATGCAGTGTCCGCAAATCCCCTTCATGAATTGTAATTCTCTCCTGGAGCCCATTCATCGCCACACTTCGGCGGGCCATATCCGCCAGACGGGGCTGGATTTCAATTCCCTCGATAGCCGCCGCCGTGCGGGTGGTCAATAGCAGCGGGATGACCCCATTGCCTGTACATAAATCCAGAACCCGGCCCCGCGGCGGCACCGAAGCGAATCGGGCCAGCAGAACGGCATCCATGGAGAAGCTGAATACCTCATCGCTCTGAATAATATGCAAATGATGCGTTAACAGATCGTCCACACGCTCCGTAGGAAGCAGCGGAACTTCATTCAAACGGTTACTCATTCCTAATCTCCTCTTCCAGCATTGACAGGTTCAATAAGACGGTTAATCATTTCTTATATTTAAAAAAACCGTAGGCGGCATCCTCCTACGGCTGGATATTCTCATTTATTAAGGAATGACAGGCAGAAGAGACAGTCGCCTTCGGTACGCAAATGTCCAAAATTCACATTGCAGATATGAAAGCCCTCATGATACAGCCGTGCCAGATTATCGTAGCCCTCGCCGACAACTTCATCCGAAGTGATTTCACTCGGTGCGGGAGGCTTTCCGGCAGCCTTTTTTTCAGAAGAAGGACCTGAAGGGGCCTCTCTCTTCAAAATTTTGCGCAGCTGCTCATTCTCCAGCGTCAGGCGCTGGTTCGCTTCCATCAATTCTTTAACCGCCTGCTTCCAATCTCCAAGATTTAGACGCATCGTTTCCATTTGCGTTTCTAACTCCTGGATGTGTGCAAAAATATTTTTCTTTTCCAAGTTTCCACCCCGAAAGTAACCTTAATGGTCTACTTGACGACAACATCATCCATTGGAAGTTCCTTTACTTTGCCCACTTCAAACAACTGTACATGAACCGAGCGGTTTCCGCTATTGATGCCGACCACCTTGCCCTCACCAAACGAAGTGATAACCATTTTGCCCACGGAAGGCAGCTCTTCCTTCACGCTTTCGTAGTTATCATGCTCAAATTTCAGGCAGCACATTAATCTTCCGCAAAGTCCGGATATTTTGGTCGGATTGAGCGAAAGACTCTGGTCTTTGGCCATCTTGATCGAGACCGGCTCGAAATCGCCCAGCCATGAAGAACAGCACAGTACCCGTCCGCATGGGCCGAGACCGCCGAGCATCTTGGCTTCATCCCGAACGCCAATTTGCCGAAGCTCTATGCGGGTACGGAAGATGCTGGCCAAATCCTTGACCAATTCCCGGAAATCCACCCGGCCTTCCGCCGTGAAATAAAAAATGATCTTGTTGCGGTCAAACGTAAATTCCACGTCCACCAGCTTCATTTTGAGGCCATGATCGCGGATTTTATTTAAACAGGTTGCAAAAGCGTCCTTAGCCGCCTGCCTGTTCTCCTCCACTACACTCGCGTCACCATCACCGGCGATGCGCATCACTTTCTTGAGCGGAAGGACGACATCGTCTTCCGGAACTTCTTTTTTGCCTACAACGACCTTGCCATATTCAACCCCCCGCGCCGTTTCGACGATCACGCATTGATCCTGCTCAATCGGCAAATCCAAAGGATCGAAATAATATATTTTACCCGCCTTTTTGAAGCGGACACCGACTACGCTGTACAACAAAATTACCCTCCTTGTCTGCCGGTGAAGGAACCCCAGCAAGTCCGCTCCATGATGTTTCATGCTTGTTCTTCCTTAACCGTTAACACAAGAAGAACGGATGTACCACTTCTGTCGTCCAAGCAAAGGCTTAATAAGCAGCGACACAAGTATCGCTTTCAGGCGCATACCGTATATCAGACCAAGTGTTGCTTCTTGAAGCTGCCACGCAGGAAGCGTAAACAAAATGTTCTTTAGCTTTCCAGACGTATCAAAAACTGCTCCAGACAAAGCTGGGCATTAACATTGAAGCGCAGCTTCTTCTTGCTCTCGGCAGCAAACTCCATATAAGCCACCCACTCCGAAGAAGTACGCGTTCTGGCGTAATTGGATATGAGGTCCAATTGATCTATGAAAACGATGCTATCGTGTTTTCGATACAGGAAGTACAGCATGTCTTTAAACCACAGGTGGAACATACTGAACAAGGTATCCAAATGCTCACCGAGCCCGGTCTTGAACAGCCTCTGACCCGCGGTCGTCACCGCCGAGCCGTTCTTGCCCAAAGACTCCTTCGCTAATTGTAACACTAGATTTCTCATTTCTGCAAACCAATTCTGCTCCAAAAGCTCTTTGCATCCTTCCAGTCCGGAGGCCAAAGATACCGCACAGCGCGCAAGAGGAGCGGGGACTCCTTCATCCGACAAAGCCTGAAGCATCATCTCCGGAGGCAGCGGCGCAAACGGCACGCGCTGGGTTCTTGACTGGATGGTCGGAAGCAGCGATTGGCTGTTATCTGCAATCAGCACGGCAACCGCAGGAACCGGGGGCTCTTCCAAAAATTTGAGCAGGCTGTTGGCGGCCTGAACCGTCATTTTGTCCGCTTGATCTATAATGTAGACCTTCGGATTGCCTCCCTCGGCACGATATGAAAAGACCCGCTGTAATTCGCGGATCTGATCGATTTTGATGCTGCTGCCTTCCGGCGAAATTATCTTTAAATCCGGATGATTGCCATGCTGGACCTTCCGGCACTCCAGACATTCACCGCAGGCGTCATCCTTGAGAGTCTTGCAAAAAATCGCTTGGGCGAGCGTAAGCGCCGTCTTCATTTGACCACTGCCCGCCGGACCGCTGAACAAATAAGCATGACCCAGCGTATCCGTACGCAGTGAATTTTGCAAAATCTGCTTGGCGGTTGTCTGTCCCAATATATCGTCAAAAGGCATACTATCCTCCTATAGCCGTTAAAAAGAAAGGTTAATCAGCATACCGCGAATTTCGCCTACCTTGCCCAGCAGTTCGATTCGCCCCTGCTCGCTCTCAAGCAGCTCATCAGCAAGCGTCAGCAAAGCGGCGTCGATTTCCTCCAGCAGCTTATATCGTTTGCCGCGTCCCCTCCGGTCCCAGCCTTTGGTATCTTTAATCCTTACACCGCGGCGTGCCGTCTCTTCGAGAAATTTTTTGACCATGACCCGGTAAATCGCGAGTTCGCGTATCGTCATTGATTTGGAAAGACGCTCGCCTTGGGTCTGGATCTCCTGAATTTGACGGGTTAATTCATCCCGTGTCGCCTGTTCGCCATGCTGCTGGAATACATCGGAGAACGTTTTTTGCTGAACCGGCTTGTTCGCATTTTCAGTTAGGGGCAGTTCATTCTTTAAAGGCCTGAAGCCCGGATTAATCTTCATGGGTCGCCCATCGCCCTTCTATGCCAATTGATATCATGCATGAAATCGAACGGGAAACGGCTGCCGATTACGTATTCGCCCAGCCGTTTCTTCCCGCTGATGCTTAGTAGTGCTCGAACCGGTCGACAGGAAGTACAAATACAGTCGCTCCGCCAACTTGAACCTCGACGGGAAGCGGCAGATAGGAATCCGTCGTTCCGCTCATCGGGGTTACCGGAGTAACCAGTTGTTCACGGACCTTGCAGTTATTGCGGATAACGCTGAGTACGGATTCAACCTGACTGTCTTCCACCCCAATCATGAAGGTGGTATTTCCCGCCCGCAAAAACCCGCCCGTACTTGCCAGCTTGGTTGCACGGAAATTAGCCTTCACCAGTTCGCTGGACAGACGGTTGCTGTCCTTGTCTTGGATAATCGCAACAATCAGTTTCATCTTAGCATCTCCTCTTTGGCGTTATTTTGTGATAGTCCCACAAAGTGAAGAATGAACTTCAATCATACCAGATACTATGCGGGGAACCTGAATCCTGATATCTTTTTCTTGAGAAGAAATGGCCGCTTTATATAATATATTAGACAACAAAGTTTAAAAATCCTTTAACAGCCTGTCCTCAAGGGTATGAATAAGCTCCCGTTCGACCACATGCAGCGGCCGGCCGGCATCCAAAGTAACAATCCGCCGGGGATTGGCCTCGGCAATCATGCGATAGCCTTCTCTAACCTTTTGATGAAAGGCAAGGCTCTCCAGATCCAGCCGGTTGATCTCACGGTCTCCGCTGGCCGTAATTCTTGCCAGTCCCACTTCCGGTTCGATATCCAGATAAAAGGTGAGGTCGGGCATCCGTCCGCCGGTGGCGAACTGGTTGATCGCCCGTACCTCCTCCATGCCCAAACCTCTGGCATAGCCCTGATAGACAAGGCTGCTGTCCACAAATCGGTCGCACAGCACAATAAGTCCGGCCTTCAGCGCCGGCTCCACTCTTTCGGCCAAATGCTGGCTTCTTGATGCGGCATACAGCAGCGCTTCAGTTCGCGCATCCATTGCCGTATGGGCTGGGTCAAGTATAATGGAACGGATCTTCTCGGCAATCTCAATGCCGCCCGGCTCCCGGGTAATTAAATAAGGAAGGGAGCGGTTCTGCAAATAAGCGGCCAGCCTGCCTATGATCGTTGTTTTGCCCGATCCTTCTCCGCCCTCAAGTGTAATAAAAAATCCTTCCCGGCCCAATAACGTCACTCCGCCTTTCTTTATTCCAATGCTTATAATTCTTGCCCTCCGCAAAAAAAGTATCCGTGCTGACTATGCAGCCCTATGTTACTATATGCGGCGGCTCTATATTTCTACCGTGTTATATATACCTTTATCGTCTGCAAAGCCAGATCGGACACGGAATGAAACCTTGCCCCCGCTTCTGCCAGGCTTCGCAGCCTGCGGTTTATTTCCCCGGTAATAACCTCGCCCGGATAGAGCAGCGGGATGCCCGGCGGATAAGGGATGACCATCTCTGCCGCGACCCTGCCCTCGCTCTCTTCAAGCTTGATGCATTCCGTTTCTTCCTCCCCGACGGGTCTTAGGGAAAATTGAACCGGCGCCGGTAAAGAGCGAGGTTCAAAATTGTTCCACGTGGAAACAGGAGTGGAACCGGAGGTGGCAGGGCGGCCTGGCGGGCACTCCCTGTCGATGTCCCGCAGCGCCGCAAGCAGCGAGACGGCATCTTCAGCCCGTGAACCGAGGCTGAAGAGCAGCACCACGTGCCGTTCATCGCTCATTTCCGGCACGCAGCCCCTCCTTTCGAGCTCGGCCTGCAGCTCGAATCCGCTCAGGACCCCGGTGGCGTCATAAATGACGACTTTGAAGGGGTCCTGCGTGGTGTAGGCGCCGCTTCGGCTTCGCGGCGCCTGCCCGGGGGCGGAGACTTCCGATTCGCCTCCGCCGGTGTGCCGCTGCGGCGCCTGCGGCCGCAGCGCCTTAAAGCGCGGCAGCTCCGCCAGGCCGCGCTGCACCGTTTCCACGGCGGCCAGCCCCGCCGTGAAGGCATCGGCGCGCCGCGAGTGCAGCAGCCGGCGCGCCAGATCTAGCGAAGCCATCACGGGGTATGATGGGCTGGAGCTCTGCACCATGGCGAGCCGCTGCCGCAGCAGGGCGCGGTCGAGCCGCGGCCCCTGAACATGGAGCATTGCGCCCATGGTCATCGCCGCGAGCATCTTGTGCGTGGACTGCACGACGCCGTCCGCGCCGCAGCTTAAAGCACCCGGCGGCAGCTCCGGGTGCTGCCCGTAGTGCGCCCCATGCGCCTCGTCGACCAGCAGCGGCACGCCGCTGTCGTGACAGGCCCGCGCGAGGGGCGCAAGGTCGCTTCCCATGCCGTAGTAGTTCGGCATGGTCACCAGCAGGCCGGCGGCCTCCGGCCAGGCCGCCAGCGCTTTGCGCACCGTCTCCTCGGACGGTGCGACGGCAAGGCCGCTGCTGTCATCCAGCAGCGGATCGAGAAAAACCGCACGCGCTCCCGCCAGCATAAGCCCGTTAATAACGGACTTGTGCACATTGCGCTGCACCAGCAGCACGGTCCCCGGCTCGGCGCATACCGTCAAGATCAGTGCGAGGTTTCCCGCTGTGCTTCCTCCTACGAGAAAGAAGCTTTCCTCGGCCCCAAAACAATCCGCCGCGAGTCTCTGCGCCTCCAGAATAACGCCCTCGGGGTGATGCAGATCATCGCTCCCCGAAATTTCGGTAATATCCGCCGTCATAACCTCATCCAGCAAGCCGGCGCTTTTATCCGTCCGATATGCCTGACCATTCTTATGACCCGGCACATGAAATGAAATCTTTCCTTCCGCTTTGTAGCGTTCGAGCATTTCATATAATGGCGCGCTTTGGCGCTCTTCGTCTTTCATTGATCGCAAATCCTTCCACACCGGCCTATCTTTATTTTAACCGATATCCGCTCCCCCGCCTATGCCCTGTATTTGCCGCCTTACTCACAAGCAAAAACGGCCTCTCCTGTAATCTCCGCCAGGGAAAGCCGTATTGTAAAGCCTGATATAAACGATACGCCTTGTTGCAGCGTTACGGCAAAGCAGCAGCACCCCATTGGGGGGGTCTTATGCATTCTTCTGCAGTCCGATTTTTTTCATCCGTCCGATAAAAAAGCGGTATTTGGCGTCCTCCGCCTCGGTTCTTACCATCTCAGCCTCGCAATCCTCGCAAATAAACTGCGACACGATGCGAATGCCCTCTTCCTTCTCCTGCCCGCATATAATGCAGGTTTCGGTTTTAGCATTTTCTTGTTCCATCGAAATCCCACCTTGGTCCTTTTAAGAACAGTATGCTTCACTTCCTATCATTTTAAACCCTTTCATAGTTTTTTCATATCCTTGAATCCCTTTTCTTTCAAGCGAGGCCTGCATTGACCGGCTCTGACCTATAATATTTAATAAATTCATTAAAATTGCCGATAGTAGGGATAAGAGATATGCGATTTGGAGGATGGGTATGGAACCGACGAATAAAGGAGCAACCTTTTACCATTATAAACTTCTCAAAAAAACGGTCATTCACCCTTACGCTCTAAGGATCTACGCCGCGCTTCCCATCCTTTTTGTCGTCCTGGACTCCGTTTTTGTTTCGCCGGCCGGTTTATTCTATTTTGTAATCGCTGTTCCGGTTATTCTGTGGATTCAATATGTCGTTTCCCGGTCTGTGCTGTTGATTGCGGGCTATCCGATTGCCAAACGCTGGCGTAACTCCTTTAAGCTGCCCTGGCCCGGTTTCATGCCGGATCAATACATCAGCTGCGGCCTCTTCCGCAAGGTTCAGCTTCATAATTTCTGGATCGGTCTTTCGTTTACGGCGCTGTTTATCATCTGGTCTCCGCCCGCTTTTACTCTTTCCTTGGCTTTCATGCATCTATGGCTGTTGGCTCCGAGGTTCTACGCTCTGGTGCGGACGGGTTGGAGAAGACAGGATGATATGCTGAAGTTTAATCCCGCCGATGTTTCATGTTATTCGCAGTAACGCCTTTCTTCTCAAAATATGCTGATTCCATGCTTACCCGCGCTTGTATCCGTGAGGAAATAGAATCGCCATCCCTTAGGATGGCGATTTCTGCTGCCTATGAGCCGCCCAAACTCTGGGCGGTCGTTTTTTTGTCTTTTGGAACCATCACAATAAAATAACCGTCATGGATCGTTAAATGGACAATAAGCTGCTCTTTCTTGAACACATGCGAACTTGAAGTCTTGTCTTCCGTAAGTTCATGCCAGCCCCAATCCTGGATAGCTTTAATATAAGGCTCCGGAATGCTGTCCTTCTCCTTTAATCCCGGCAGCGTATAGCGTACGTAGTCCATAGCCGCGTTTGTCGTGGTCCGATCCGGAGAATTCGCTTCCTTCGGTACAGGGAAGCTTTTTTCGTTAAGAGCCCCCTCAAATGATTCCCAGGAAAGTTTACTGGATCCGCACCCCGCCAGCATTACAACAACCATACCTAAAATAAAGAGCGTCCACAGCGTTCGTGCTCGCTTCATACCTTAAATCCTCCTTACCCTCTTACCCTGCTACTAAAGACACAGGAACAAATTCAACAAATGAATTTTATAAGTAGTTCATTCGTATTAAGGTTATGCTTTAATTTGCACTTTTCCATTATACTTTGATCAAACGCCATGTCGGTAACAAAAATGTCACCCCATTCAAGCGATTTCCTGCCCTTTAATTAACACATTATGTATGGTTGGCCGGATTCGATTGGTCCCTGCGCTCCCGTCCGCTGAACCGGGAGTCGGAGACTGTACTTTGGGGTCAAATTCCTTGCCAAGCTCATGCTAACGTCCCTCCCCGAATGGAACGACCTCCATACCAAGCAACTTTTCTTAGAGGGTTATTGTCTTTTGGATATCACGCACCATTAACACAAGATGAACGAGACGGTCTATACTAATCGCCGCTTGCTTCTTCATCCTCCTCATCCCCTCTTTGTTTATACAAAAAACCACTGCTGAAACTCAGCAGTGGTTTATGTGCTTGGCGGCGTCCTACTCTCCCAGGACCCTTCGGTCCAAGTACCATCGGCGCTGGAGGGCTTAACGGTCGTGTTCGGGATGGGTACGCGTGGAACCCCTCCGCCATCGCCACCAAACGGCAGGCTTGATCACCTGAAAACTGGATCGAAACGAAACATTGCGTTATTTTGGATAAGCCCTCGACCGATTAGTATTGGTCAGCTCCATGCATTGCTGCACTTCCACCTCCAACCTATCTACCTCGTCGTCTTCAAGGGGTCTTACATACTGGGAAATCTCATCTTGAGGGGGGCTTCACGCTTAGATGCTTTCAGCGCTTATCCCGTCCGTACGTAGCTACCCAGCCATGCTCCTGGCGGAACAACTGGTGCACCAGCGGTACGTCCATCCCGGTCCTCTCGTACTAAGGACAGCTCCTCTCAAATTTCCTACGCCCACGACAGATAGGGACCGAACTGTCTCACGACGTTCTGAACCCAGCTCGCGTACCGCTTTAATGGGCGAACAGCCCAACCCTTGGGACCTACTTCAGCCCCAGGATGCGATGAGCCGACATCGAGGTGCCAAACCTCCCCGTCGATGTGGACTCTTGGGGGAGATAAGCCTGTTATCCCCAGGGTAGCTTTTATCCGTTGAGCGATGGCCCTTCCATGCGGTACCACCGGATCACTAAGCCCGACTTTCGTCCCTGCTCGACTTGTAGGTCTCGCAGTCAAGCTCCCTTCTGCCTTTGCACTCTTCGAATGATTTCCAACCATTCTGAGGGAACCTTGGGACGCCTCCGTTACTCTTTAGGAGGCGACCGCCCCAGTCAAACTGCCCGCCTGACACGGTCCCCGTACCCGTTTAGGGTACCAGGTTAGAACCTAGATACGATCAGGGTGGTATCCCAACGTCGCCTCCACCGAAGCTGGCGCTCCGGCTTCCAAGGCTCCCACCTATCCTGTACAGATCGTACCCAAGTTCAATATCAAGCTGCAGTAAAGCTCCATGGGGTCTTTCCGTCTTGTCGCGGGTAACCTGCATCTTCACAGGTATTAAAATTTCACCGGATCTCTCGTTGAGACAGCGCCCAAGTCGTTACGCCATTCGTGCGGGTCAGAATTTACCTGACAAGGAATTTCGCTACCTTAGGACCGTTATAGTTACGGCCGCCGTTTACTGGGGCTTCGGTTCACAGCTTCGGGTTTAACCCCTAACCGCTCCCCTTAACCTTCCAGCACCGGGCAGGCGTCAGCCCGTATACTTCGCCTTGCGGCTTCGCACAGACCTGTGTTTTTGCTAAACAGTCGCTTGGGCCTTTTCACTGCGGCCCCCTCGGGCTATTCACCCTACCGAGGCACCCCTTCTCCCGAAGTTACGGGGTCATTTTGCCGAGTTCCTTAACGAGAGTTCTTCCGCGCGCCTTAGAATTCTCTTCTCGCCTACCTGTGTCGGTTTGCGGTACGGGCACCTTCTCCTGGCTAGAGGCTTTTCTTGGCAGTGTGAGATCATGACCTTCGCTACTATAATTTTCGCTCCCCATCACAGCCTGGCCTTAAAAGTGTGCGGATTTACCTACACACCAGCCTCACTGCTTGGACGGACATCCATCAGTCCGCGTCACTACCCTCCTGCGTCCCCCCATCGCTCATAACGGATTACGGTGGTACAGGAATATCAACCTGTTGTCCTTCGACTACGCCTGTCGGCCTCGCCTTAGGTCCCGACTTACCCTGAGCGGACGAGCCTTCCTCAGGAAACCTTGGGCTTTCGGCGGATCAGATTCTCACTGATCTTTTCGTTACTCATACCGGCATTCTCACTTGTATGCAGTCCAGCTGTCCTCACGATCAACCTTCAACCCACATACAACGCTCCCCTACCCCTGATGCAAAGCATCAAGCCATAGCT
>NZ_CP004078.1:0-12500 GCF_000612505.1 Paenibacillus sabinae T27 | reverse complement strand
GTACCGTCACTCTCTTAGCAGTTACTCTAAGAGACGTTCTTCCCTGGCAACAGAGCTTTACGATCCGAAAACCTTCATCACTCACGCGGCGTTGCTCCGTCAGGCTTTCGCCCATTGCGGAAGATTCCCTACTGCTGCCTCCCGTAGGAGTCTGGGCCGTGTCTCAGTCCCAGTGTGGCCGTTCACCCTCTCAGGTCGGCTACGCATCGTCGCCTTGGTGAGCCGTTACCCCACCAACTAGCTAATGCGCCGCAGGCCCATCCCCTGGTGACAGATTACTCCGCCTTTCCGCCTTCCGGTATGCACCAGAAGGTCTTATCCGGTATTAGCTACCGTTTCCGGTAGTTATCCCAGTCCAAGGGGCAGGTTGCCTACGTGTTACTCACCCGTCCGCCGCTAAGTATTTTGAAGAGCAAGCTCTTCAAAATACTCCGCTCGACTTGCATGTATTAGGCACGCCGCCAGCGTTCGTCCTGAGCCAGGATCAAACTCTCCAAAAAGGTAGAGCCGATAGCTCAATCAAACAAACTGACGAGAATTTCTTCTCATTTAATACTCACTCGTTGTTCAGTTTTCAAAGATCAAACTTCTTTGCCGCCGTTCAATTTCTCGTCAGCAGCAACTTTTATAATATATCATGTCCGACCATTTAATGCAAGCTCTTTTTTTAATTCTTTTTTTGAAGCAGAGTTCGTATTTCTTGGCCGGAATTAGAATATACCATGATTGATTTTTTTATGCAACCCTTTTTGAAAATAAATTTAAAACCAATATCTTCCCTACGTGATGATCTCCTTAATATATAGGTTGCGCGAATGCGCCAGATTAATGATTCGGCCTTCCACGCTTACTAAAGGACGTGTAGGGTTGCTGCGATCCGAGAAGATGATCTCCCCCTGCCGGCCGTCGATAAGGCGTATCTTGGTTCCATTATGAAGTTCTGTCGTCTTATAAACAAAGGTTTGTACAATTGCGGGGTCCAGCTTGCCAAAGCCCTCTTTCTGGATTTCTTCCAAAACGAGATAAGGCGATTGTGCCTTCTTGTATACCCGCTCGAGTGTCATAGCATGAAAAATATCAGCTACGGCGACAATTTTCGCATAGTTGTGAATCTGGCTGCCTTGAAGCCGAAGTGGATAACCCGATCCGTCAATTTTTTCATGATGCTGCAAAGCTGTAAGCCGGACACCTTCGTTGATAGCCGTTACATTTCGCAAAATTTGATATCCATACGTCGTATGCCTGCGCACTTCATTTCTCTCGGTAAGCGTAAGCGGTTCGGGCTTCTGAAGAATGAAAGAATCAACTTTGGCATTTCCTATATCATGCAGCAGACCGGCGAAGGCCACCTGAAGCCACTCTTTTTGGGGATATCCGCACCATTGGGCAATCTTATAGGAGGTCAGCGCGGAGAGTACGGCGTTATGATAAATATAGTCCTGATCATTAAGCGCCCGCGGCGTAAAGTTCAGAACATGGTAGTCCTTGATATAGGCAATCAGCGATTCCAAGGCGCTGCGGAGATCATAAATAGGCAGAATTGCCGCGCTGGCTGAGCTATAACAGCTTTTGATGAGCGCAAGCATTTTATCGTATTCCTCGTGCAGTTGTGAACTGCTGCGGGTCACTGAAGAGACTGAAGGAACCGTTCCCTTCTTGGCATCCCCCTTCAAAGGAGCTGCAGGGGCTTCCGAAGCTATGACGTCCTCTTCCGAGCCTTGAATATCCACTTGCTGGATAAGAAAAGCCTCCAGTATTTCCATATCGCGCGGCAGCAATACTTTTCCCTTGGAAAACAGAGTCCCTCCCAAAGGCGTAATGATATCTTTACTTACTTTTGAACCCGGTTTTACTTCCGCCACCGATATGCTCGGCATACGCTCAACCCCTTTATTCTCTCCATGCTGAAAAATAGGTACTATTTTCCTAATTATATTATGAATATAGGGAAGCGACTAGTATGAAAGTTTTAGTTTAGTCATTTTTTTAGGAAGCAAAAAAAAGAGCACCTGTCAGCATTCGCTGCAGGTACTCTCTTAACCAATAGATGATGCTATTCCAGAGTCTCTCCGCCATCTTCCGAATCGGAATCGGCAGATTCTGATTCATTGACTTCCGAAGCCTCAGTCAGCTCAGGATTGACGCTTTCCGTCTCATCGGACTGCGCATCCTCCTCTTCCTCACTCTTATCGGTGCGGCAGACGGTAGACACGGCATCGTCCTCGCGGATGTTGATCAGCTTCACACCCTGCGCATAACGTCCCATGGTCGAAATGCCGTCCATACTCATGCGGATCAAGGTTCCGCCCGTCGTGATGATCATCAGATCCTCTTCCTGCTTAACGACCTTGAGGCTGACGACAGGGCCGTTCTTTTCCGTAAGATTGATGGTCTTGATTCCCTTGCCCCCGCGGGTCTGCAGACGGTAATCGCCGGCAGGAGTCCGTTTGCCATAGCCCTTGGTCGTGACAATGAGCACATCCAGGTTCTGATCGATACAATCCATACCGATGACATGATCCTCTTCATCCAGAGTAATGCCCTTGACGCCAGTCGCGCTCCGTCCCATGGAACGGACATCCTCCTCGGAGAAGGTGATGGACATTCCGTCCGCCGTGCCCAAAATCAGCTTCTGCTTTCCGTCGGTAAGCTTCACATCGATCAGCTCATCCTCTTCCCGCAGATTGATGGCGATAAGTCCGCCTTTACGGATATTGTTGTAATCTTCGAGCGGCGTCTTCTTCACCAGACCTTCGCGGGTGGCAAAGAACAGGTATTGATCGCTTTCGGTTTCCTCAATCTGGATGACCGCGCTGATCTTCTCTCCCTGCTCGATCTGAAGCAGGTTAATAATCGGAGTCCCGCGGGCCGTACGTCCAAGCTCGGGAATTTCGTAGGCCTTGATCCGGTATACCTTCCCTTTATCGGTAAAGAACATCAGATAGTTATGGGAATTGCTGACGAAGAGATGCTCAACAAAGTCCTCATCCTTCGTGTCCATGCCCACAACACCTCGGCCGCCGCGTTTCTGGCTGCGGTAAGTGGTTACCGGAAGACGCTTGATGTAACCGGTATGGGATACCGTTATGACGACCTCTTCGCGCGGGATCAGATCCTCATCGAGAATGCTTTCTTCTCCGATAGTGATCTCGGTCCGACGATCATCGGCATACCGGTCACGCAGTTCCTGCAGCTCATTGCTGATAATCTCAAGCACGAGCGCTTCATCGCCTAGAATGGCCTTGTACTCGGCTATCTTCACCAGCAGCTCGTTATATTCGTTCTCGATCTTGTCGCGCTCCAGACCGGTCAGACGCTGCATCCGCATGTCCAGAATCGCCTGTGCCTGCTCGGCACTGAGGCTGAAGGTCTCGATCAGACCTTCGCGCGCAATATCGACCGTACGCGAAGCGCGGATCAGAGCGATAACCTCATCCAGGTTATCCAGCGCTATGCGCAATCCTTCCAGAATATGCGCCCGGGCTTCGGCCTTCTTCAGTTCAAATTCGGTCCGGCGGCGGATAACCTCGACCTGATGCTGCAAATAGTGGTACAGCACGTCGCGCAGGTTCAGCACCTTCGGCTCTTTGCCGACAATAGCCAGCATATTGATGCCAAAGGTAGACTGCATCGAAGTGTGTTTGTAGAGATTATTGAGTACAACATTCGCGTTGACATCCCGTCTGACTTCAATCACGACGCGCATGCCGTTGCGGTCCGATTCGTCCCGAAGGTCGGTAATGCCTTCAATCCGCTTCTCGCGCACCAGCTCGGCAATTTTCTCCACCAGACGCGCTTTGTTAACCTGATAAGGCAGCTCATTTACAACAATCCGCGCCTTGCCGTTACTCTCCTCTTCGATCAGTGCCTTTGCACGCATCGTGACCGAGCCGCGGCCCGTACGATACGCCTGGCGTATGCCTTCGCGGCCTAAAATATATCCGGCCGTTGGAAAATCCGGGCCTTTGATATATTCCATAAGTTCGATTGGCGTAATTTCGGGGTTGCGGATCATGGCCTGTACGCCGTCAATGACCTCGCCCAGATTATGCGGCGGAATGTTGGTAGCCATCCCTACAGCAATACCAGATACCCCGTTGACCAACAGATTGGGAAAACGGGAAGGCAGAACAGCAGGTTCATTCTCCTCGCCGTCATAGTTCGGAATAAAATCAACCGTTTCCTTGTTTAAATCGCGCAGCATTTCCATGGCGATCTTGGAAAGTCTGGCTTCCGTATAACGCATTGCCGCAGCCATATCGCCGTCAATCGAGCCGAAATTACCATGCCCATCAACCAGCATATAGCGCATGGAGAAATCTTGAGCCATCCGGACCATCGTCTCATACACGGCCGAGTCACCGTGCGGATGGTACTTGCCGATAACCTCACCGACGATTCTCGCCGATTTCTTGTAAGGCTTATCCGGCGACATTCCAAGCTCCGACATCGCAAACAAAATGCGCCGGTGCACCGGCTTAAGTCCGTCCCGAACGTCCGGCAAAGCCCGGCTCACAATGATGCTCATTGCGTAATCCATAAAGGAATCGCGCATTTCGACACCGATGTCCCGATCCCTGATTTGCGGGTTATTTTGTTCAGCCATGAGTTGCTGGACCTCCTTCAGTTAAAAAACCGCTACCCTTTATTATATTCCTTTCACAAAAACAGCACAATTAAACGTACTAGCTATTAGCTTTTATATCAATGTTTTTCTGCCCGGTTCCCGGGTATTAGCCCTGTCCGCATAGACTCACGGCTCATAGACTGTATGGAACAGACCGTGCCTAAACGCTCCATAACATCGGCATAAAGATATCATCCCATATCCTTAGATTATACCATTGTTTAGAACACTTGTCCTTATATTTCAGCCGTATAAAGGGAGGAGTAACATGAGAATTCAGCGGGTTTCCAGCAAATGGGCCAAGACCGAAGTCATCCTGCAGAACCGCTCCTTGGCGCCTTATATTCCCGATACCCGTAAATATGATTATTCGGTGCTTAATGAGATGCTCGTCCTGTATGAAACCGTCTATATCAAGCCGGATCGCGGAACCTACGGATGCGGGGTCATGCGAGCGGAGCGGCGGAATCTGATCCTGACACCCAGCGGCGCGGAAAATCCGGAAGCACACGAAGAGGAAAACGCCGAGCCAAGCATAATGTATATCCTCCGTTACGGTACCAAAGCGCTTGCCTTTCAATCGATGGAAGAGCTGCATCAGGCCATCAGCGGACGAATAAAGAAGCGTCCCTATTTGATTCAACAAGGAATCAACCTTCTGCGTTATAAGAATCTGTCATTCGATTTGCGTGTGCTTGTCCAAAAAAACCCGGAGGGCCGATGGGAAACAACGGGACTTTTGGGCAGAGTGGCGGCGCCGCAAAAAATTGTGACCAACTATCATAACGGCGGAAGCCTCCTGCCCGTTGAGGAGCTGCTTGCCGAGCATATGATCACGGCCGATCGCTCGTCCATGATCCATCGACTGAAGCATCTTGGCGTACGCATCGGGCGCCAACTGGTGAAGGCTTTCCCGGATATGAAGGAAATCGGTCTGGATGTCGCCATGGATGATCATCATGATTTGTGGATTCTTGAGGTCAATACAATGCCTTCCCTTGTAGCGTTTAAGCTGTTTGACGACAAATCCATTTACCGTAAAATCAGCCGGTATGCCGCCTCCTACGGACGTGCGGGTTTTGGCAGCTCGAGCTTATCCTCGCGTAGCAAGACCCATACACGCGGCCGTTAGCCCCCTGCTCCTTCTTCCTCCTTGACGTAAAAACAGCCCCCGGACCGCCTTGCTTGGCGGCAGCCGGAGGCTGCTGAAGATGGATACTACGGGTTCTGTACTCCCGCAAGATCCCTTTTCCGTATGAATCGAACTCATCAGGCTGACCTGCAGCCGAATTAAATGTCCAGATTCTTGACCGTATTGGCATGCTCCTGGATAAAATCGCGCCGTGGCTCCACATTATCGCCCATCAGCGTATCGAAAATGCTATCCGCCAGAATGGCGTCTTCGATCGTTACCTGCAGCATACTGCGGCTTTCGGGATCCATTGTCGTTTCCCAGAGCTGCGTGGCATTCATCTCTCCGAGGCCTTTATAGCGCTGAACATTAAATTTGGCGTTCTCTCCGAAGGTGGCGATAATCTCGTCGCGCTCCTTCTCCGAGCCGGCGTAGCGCACCACCTTGTTGCGTTCCACTTTGAACAGCGGCGGCTGGGCGATGTAGATAAAGCCCGCGTCAACGATTTTGCGCATATACCGGTAAAAGAAGGTCAGCAGCAGAGTACGGATATGGGCGCCGTCGACATCCGCATCCGTCATGATGACAACCTTGTGATAACGCGCCTTCGACAGGTCGAAGTCATCGCCGATTCCCGTTCCAAGAGCGGTAATAATCGCGCGGATTTCGGCGTTGGACAAGATGCGGTCCAGGCGAGCCTTCTCCACGTTCAGAATTTTACCGCGCAGCGGCAGAATTGCCTGAAAATGTCGGTCGCGTCCCTGCTTAGCCGATCCGCCGGCTGAATCGCCTTCGACGATGAACAGCTCGCTGATGGAAGCGTCCTTGGACGAGCAGTCCGCCAGCTTGCCCGGCAGCGCGCTGACTTCAAGAGCGCTCTTGCGCCGCGTAAGCTCGCGGGCTTTGCGCGCCGCTTCCCGCGCCCGGGAAGCCTGCAGTGATTTATCCAGGACGCGCCGGGAAATGGCCGGGTTCTCCTCAAGGAACTCCTGCAGCTTCTCGCCAAACAGCGATTCCACAATCCCGCGAACCTCGCTGTTGCCGAGCTTTGTCTTCGTTTGACCCTCAAACTGCGGCTCGGGAATCTTCACGGAAATGATCGCCGTCAGTCCTTCACGGACATCGTCTCCGGTCAGATTGGAGCTGTTATCCTTAATGATCCCGCTTTTCCGGGCATAATCGTTGATAATCCGAGTCAAGGCACTCTTGAATCCGGATTCATGCGTTCCGCCCTCATGGGTATGAATGTTATTGGCGAAAGAGTAAATATTTTCGGTGTACGAATCGTTGTATTGAAGCGCCACCTCGACCTGGATCATATCGCGGGAACCGCCGACATAGATGGGTTCCTCATGCAGCACCTCTTTTTTCTCGTTGAGGAACTTCACATATTCGATAATACCACCGTCGTATTTGAACGTGTTCGATGAACCGGTCCGCTCATCGGTAAGGGAGATTTCAATTCCCTTATTCAAGAAGGCCAGCTCGCGAATCCGGGTAAGGAGCGTATTGTAGTCATAGACGGTCGTTTCGGTAAAAATCTCCGGGTCCGGGAGAAATGTAGTCTTCGTTCCCGTCTCATCGGTATCGCCAATCGTCCGGATGTCGTACTGAGGGGCTCCCCGGCGATATTCCTGCTGGTACACATGTCCCTCACGCTTAACCGTGACCACCACTTTTTCCGAGAGGGCATTCACTACGGAAATACCCACCCCATGCAGGCCGCCCGATACTTTATATCCGCCGCCGCCGAATTTGCCCCCTGCATGCAGGACGGTCATGACGACTTCAAGCGTCGATTTCTTCAGCTTCGTGTTCTCTCCGACAGGAATTCCCCGTCCGTTGTCGATTACCGTTATGCTGTTGTCCTCATGCACAATAACTTGGATTTTGTCGCAATAACCGGCCAATGCTTCGTCAATACTGTTATCGACAACTTCCCATACGAGATGGTGCAAGCCCTTTACGCTGGTCGAACCGATGTACATGCCCGGACGCTTGCGGACCGCTTCCAGCCCTTCAAGCACCTGAATCTGGCTCTCATCATATGTCGGTTGATTCATTGACATGCCTTCACCTACTTCTTTCAGATTATTACTTTGGCCCTGGACGGGCTTCAACTGTCAAGCAGCATTCTGGATCTTTTTTTGAGTGTGGAAGAAGAAATGGGGGAATAATACACAATGTTCTGCGTAACGACTATGGATTTGGCTTCTTCTTCGCCGATGCGCTCCAATTTCTTGTCATTCAATGCCGCGGTAACGAACTGTTTGGACAATTTGGAGGATTTCTCGATGGAAATATCGAATATGGCAATCAGCTCCGAAGACCGGATAATCTTTTCCCCGCCCAAATGAATATACATGGTCTTCCTCCCGTTTAAGACTCTATGATTCCGCTATGGACGCGATACTGGATTGCGCCTTTTAATTTATCGGCATTCAGGCTTTCGATTCCGGTAGCCGTTATGAAGGTCTGTACTTTGCTCTGAAACGTTTCAATTAGCTGCGTTTGACGGTACGGATCAAGCTCGGACAGAACATCGTCAAGCAGCAGGACGGGATATTCCCCGATCTCCTCATGGATAAGTTCAATTTCGGCGAGCTTGAGCGAAAGAGCGGTCGTGCGCTGCTGCCCCTGGGAACCATAAACCGAAGCCTCTCTGCCGTTGATAAAAAAGGACAGATCGTCCCGATGGGGACCTGTCAGCGTCATGCCTCGCCGGATTTCCTGTTCACGTGTTTGTGATAACTTTAACATAAATTTGTCTAATAAGACAGCTTCATCTTCCTCTTCGCGCTCTCCGAAAGAAGGAACATAGGATAGTTTCAGCTCTTCGCCGCCGTTGGTAATCCCTTTGTGAATCTCTTCGGCCCACCCTTGCAGCTTCTTTATGAATTGTTTCCTTTTTTTGACGATTTTAACACCATGCTCCGCAAGCTGGGCGTCCCATATTTCCAGCATATCCCCGCCGGCCCCGTTTTTTGCCCACAGCTGCTTGAGCAGATTGCCTCTTTGGAGGAGCACCTTCTGATACTGCTGCAGATGGAACAGATAACTTGGCTGAACCTGGCCGATTTCCATATCCAAAAAACGTCGCCGGACACCAGGCGTCCCCTTGACGATCTCCAGATCCTCGGGCGCAAACATGACGACATTCAGCGAACCGACAAATTCACTCAGGCGCCGCTGCTCCAGACCGTTAATCTTGGCTTTCTTCCCCTGCGGGGACAGCGTGAGCTCAAGCTTTAAGTTCCCATATTTGCGCTGAATCTCCGCCTCGATATAAGCCGCGCCATCCGGAGCGTCGAAAGAGATCAGCTCGCGGTCCTTTGAGGTCCGGTGGCTCCTCGTCATCGCCAGGCAGTAAAGGGCCTCGACGAGATTCGTCTTGCCCTGGGCATTTTGCCCAAGGATCAGATTCACATCTCCGAGGCCTTCAAGCAGCAGCGATCCGTAGTTCCGGTAATGCCGCAGGGTGATACTGTTTACAAACACGAAAGCGTTCCTCCCAAGCAGAAAAACGGCAGCCCAATTCCCATGCATGGGAAAGCGCCCGCTTCTCGATCGAAATACAAGCCATAAACCATCGCTATGCTCTTATTCCAGCTTATATTTCAAGATAGCTCCTGACAATGGAGCTTTGATTTACAAGTAAAAGATGCTTACTCTTCTCCGCCGGCTACCTCGAACAGTCCTTCGTCCTTCACTTCGACTTTGTCACCCGGATACAGCTTTCTTCCCCTGCGATCCTCTTTTTCCCCATTCACGAGCACATGCCCCTCCTGAAGCAGAGCCTTCGCCATCCCGCCTGTGGATACACAGTCCGACAGCTTTAAAAATTGATCCAGCTTGATATATCCACTGTGGATAACTATTTTCTTCATGATTTCTTTCCTCTCTGCCACTTATCCACAAAAGGGAAATCCGGCGTTAGTTGGTCGTACGATAAGGCAAAATAACGTACAGCGCCTTGCTTTCATCCAGCGGCTTTAAAATAATCGGGCTCATCATCCCGGTAAAAGCGATCGTCAGCTGTTCGCTGTCGACTATTTTCAGCACATCCAGCATATATTTGGAGTTAAACGATATTTTCAGCGGTTCGCCTTTAAAATCAAGGACGTCAAGCTCTTCCCGCACTTTCCCAAGCTCCGATGAACTCGAGGAGATTTCGATTCCTCCGTTCTCCAGCGTCTGCAGGCGGACGATATTCGTCTTCTCTTCGCGGGACAGCAAATAAGCCCGGTCGATCGATTCGCTTAATTTTTTTGTTTCGAGAGTCAGTTCTGTTTTGTAGACACTCGGAATAATTCTAGAAGTATCTGGATAGACGCCGTCAAGAATGCGGGTATAGAAGAGAACCCGGTCCAATTTAAAAAGCACCTGATTATCGGCCACGACGATATCTACGAGCATGTTCTGGTCGGGAATGATTTTGCTCAGCTCATTCAGCGTTTTGCCGGCGATGACGACATTTGCGAAACGGACTTCCTCCGTTCCTTCCAGCCGGGCCGCTCTTGTTGCCAGCCGGTGACGGTCCGTTGCGGTAAATTTGAACTCACCGTCCGACAGATTCCATAGTATACCTGTTAAAATCGGCGTTGTCTCCTGGGTGGAGATGGAAAAAGCCGTTTGCTTGATCATATTTTTCAGCAAATCTCCGGGTATAGAGATCGTTTCATTTCCTTCAATATTCGGCAGGACAGGAAATTCCTCCGGATCAAGGCCCACCATCTGGATTTCCGTCGCTCCGGAAGAAATGTAGGTCTGAAAGCCATCCTTGACCTCCATATGAATTTCCTTGGAAGGCAGCTTCTTGATGATTTCAACGAAAAATTTGGCCGGAAGCACGACGCTTCCCGGCTGCTCCACCTTCACGATCTGCTCGCTGTCATTTTCCGCCGGAATAAACGATTGAATGGAAATATCGGTATCGCTGGCGGTTAGCGTAACGCCCTGGTAACTGACCTCCAGCTTGATGCCGGTAAGAATGGGGATCGTCGTTCGGCTGGATATCGCCTTGGATACGTGCTGGATGGATTCGTTGAGTTCATTTTTAAGAATGCTGATTTTCATAATTTCACTCCTAGCTGAATAGTGGGCAGTCTGATAAATAAGAGGTTTCAGAAGCTTTATACCGGTTCTTCAAAAGACGGCGCAGCCGCTTTGTCTGATGAAGATATATTATAGATTTTAAATAGTATTAGTAGTAGGGGCGCTGGATATGTGGATAAGCGGTCTGGACTGCATAAAATTAAGCCTACGCACATGTGAATAGATTGTGTATAGGCTTGTTTATTCCTTCCGTTACGAAGGATTTTTTATTTTCTCGGAAATATTGTTTACCACTTTGTACAGCTCCTGATCGACCTTAATCGACTGGCTTATTTTTTCGTGGGCGTGAATAACGGTTGTATGGTCCCTGCCGCCAAAGGCCTCGCCGATCTTGGGAAGCGAATAATCGGTCAGCTCCCGGGAAAGATACATAGCAATCTGTCTTGGAAAAGCGACGGCTTTCGTCCGTTTGCGCGCTTTGAAATCTTCGAGTCGCAAATTGTAATATTCACCGACCTTTTGCTGGATATCCTGAATGGTGATCATCTTCGGCCGGCTGGACGGAATGATATCCTTCAGCGCTTCGGCTGCCAGATGCGTCGTTACATCCTGGTTGGTCAGCGAAGAGTAGGCCACGACCCGGATGAGAGCGCCTTCCAGCTCACGGATGTTCGTATCGATCTGATTAGCGATATACATCATCGCTTCGTTTGGAATATCAAGGTTCTCGGCTTTGGCCTTTTTGCGCAAAATTGCGATCCGGGTCTCCAGATCCGGCGGCTGAATGTCCGTGATGAGGCCCCACTCGAACCGTGAACGCAGCCGTTCCTCAAGAGTCGGAATTTCCTTTGGCGGCCGGTCGCTTGAGATGATAATCTGCTTGCGTTCCTCATGCAGCGCATTAAATGTATGGAAAAATTCCTCCTGCGTCGATTCTTTGCCGGCAAGGAATTGAATATCGTCGATCAGCAGAATGTCGACATTCCGATATTTGTTGCGAAAGCTTTCGCCGCGGTTGTCCCGAATAGAGTTGATGAACTCGTTGGTGAATTTCTCGGATGAAATATAAATCACTTTATTGCTCGGATTATGTTCCAGAATATAATGGCCGATTGCATGCATCAGATGTGTTTTTCCGAGCCCCACGCCGCCGTACAAGAACAAGGGATTATAGGCTTTGGCCGGCGCTTCGGCGACGGCCAGCGAGGCCGCATGGGCAAACCGGTTACCCGAGCCGATGACAAATGTATCGAACGTATACTTGGGATTCAGCATATGCGTTTGGGCTTCTTCACGGGAAACAGCGGGAGGCCCGGGAGAAATCTGAACGACAGGCTCCGCAGGCTTGTTCTCTTCTATAACAAACTTGACGTCGACCTGTTGTCCCGTCACTTCGAAAACCGTAGCTCCGACCAGCTTCGTATACCTGCTTTCAAGCCACTCCACGGCGAAAGTTGTCGGCGCCGAAATGACGAGCGACTGGGGGCTGAACGAGATCGCTTTGGTTGCTTTAAACCAGGTATCATAGCTTGGCTTGCTTAGTTTGGTCTGAATAATTGATAAAATCTGCTGCCATAGTTCGGAAGTATGGCTTTCCACACACTGTCACTCCTTTAAATCTTCCAAATGTGGCTAGAGCCATGAAGTGGAAATGTCGAAGAAAATAAGGTGATGGGGAATATTATC